>CAZCDQ010000134.1:0-9915 GCA_964497605.1 uncultured bacterium | reverse complement strand
CTCATCCTCACAATATAACCCCGGACTTAAGTCCGAGGAATCTTTTGATTGAACTGCCGTGAGAAGAAATCATGCCCCGGTTTCAGATAGAGGCTCACCTCGACACTGTCAACCTCGATGGTGCGCTGTTCGTACTCGCCGATGACAAGCGATATCTTGGTAAGCGGATGTTCGGGAATAAATGCGGTGACCGTATCCGACCGCTGTTCGACCGCACCCTGCGAAATCGCGGTCAAATCCGGTGCGGTGGTCACGTCGATCGTATACTTGGTGAATTCTCGTCCGCACCAGTCGCCGGACACCGCAAGATCGTACACGCCCGGGACCGGATACCAAAGTGCCTCAGGAGTAAGCAGCACAAACCGCGGGGTGATAAAAGCGTAACGTTTGTCGACAATAAACCTCATGTACTCGTGCGGGCGGACCCGTTCGGCCTCGTCCACCTCGGGATAGCAGGCGTTTTCGTCGATGGTGCCGCTGTACCGGATCACATGCGTATCTGTTCCGCCTGGAGGAAGCGGCGTGTCCGGCGAAATAGTCAGCAGGTGCAAATTGCGGTCGAATATAATCGGGGCGCCGTCAAGACCGGATACTGAGGCGACATCAAGTCCCGGATTAAGGCTGAAAAGATAGCGGTCAAGCGGTTCGTCATTGTTATTTGTGAATGCGATATTGGCGGATACTTCGATGGATTCTCTGTTGTGATTCAGCGAGAGGCCGCAGGCGGTGACAGTGACCCGCGCATCGTGCTCGTGCGCTTTATTCAGCTCGTTGATCGACTGTCTGAGTTCTCGTCCATCGCGAATGTCCGCAAGATACGCATCGCCGATCCGGTAGACACCGTAGAAGCAGAACGCCGAAACCATGATCATGGTAAAAGCGGCTGTTCTCGACTGACGGAGCCTGTCGAACGTCGCGGCGGCAAGCGACATCAGTCCCAAGCCGAGAAAAACATGCAGCCCGCGGTGGAGGATGATCGCCCGAACATTCCCGAATCCGACAAAATCGGAATACAGAAGTGGCAGGTCGGTCGCGGTCGGGTCGGTGATGAATCCGCTCAGCGGTCCCGCGGTTGTCCACAGCAGAATGAACAGACCGCTGACAATGGAGATCGCAATCCCCTGGTTTTTCACCAACCGCATCGTGATATAAGAAACCCCTGTCGCAAACACAAGTGTCGGAAACGGGATAATGAGCGCATAGAATCCGTACACCGCAAGCGGATTGGCAAGATCGCTCAGAAAAACCAGATCGACCAGCAGAATCAGCGCGAGCAAGACGGCGTTGAGGACGACACATACCGCCGCGATCCCAAGCGTCTTCCCGAGAATATACAGTGGATTGACAAACGACCGCGCATGGATCGCTGGAGCGGTATTCAGCCGGTAATCGTCCGCCCAGAACTGGCTGGCAATGACCGCGGCGATGACCGCCTGAAAGAGGTTCATGTACCGCAGGACAACGTATGGCAGCGCGGAGGAGATTGCCCGCTGCCGCCACATCTGTCCGAAAAGCCCGATTGTCACAAAGAACACAGTGAGATAGATAAGCCCCGCAATGAGCATGACCGGATTCCGGCGGATATTGCGGAATTCGTTCAGGGCGATACCGTAAAGGATGGAAATACTTTTAATAATACGTTTCATTATATTACCCTCTTGAATGAATATAATGAACATAGATAATTTATTCAGTGTTTTTGTAGCCAAGCTAAATCATTATCTGATTTAATATGCATTGGTATTCAATGGATGTCAACATTATTCGCGGAATAAATGCTAAGAAATATGATTTCTATTTGTTTCGATGCGATTTCTTTGATTTTTCCGGCGATTTTTACTATATTAGTTGTTTAACTTTTCATTATTGAAATCAAAGTGTTTATTCATCAATAAACAATTACCGGAGGAACATTTATGGCGATGACAACAGCCGACAAAATCTGGATGAACGGCGAACTGGTTGACTGGGACGACGCGAAAATCCATGTCTTATCCCATGCGCTGCATTACGGCACCTCGTTTTTCGAGGGCGCACGGTGCTATAAGACGGAAAAAGGCCCGGCATGTTTCCGCCTGAGAGATCATATGGTCCGATTGCAGGATTCCATGAAAATATACCGGACGAAACCGAACTACACCGTGGATGAGATGATCGAAGCGACCCTTGAAACGATCCGTGCGAACAAGCTCGAGGCGTGCTACATCCGTCCGATCGTATACCGCGGGTACGGCGAACTCGGAGTCTATCCGTTGAACAGTCCGCTTGATACGGTTATCGCGGTGTGGGGATGGGGCGCGTATCTCGGTGCGGACGCACTTGAAAAGGGTGTTAATGTTTGCGTGTCGTCATGGAACCGTCTCGCGCCGAATACTATGCCGAACATGGCGAAAGTCGGTGGGAATTACATGAACAGCCAGCTTATCAAAGTCGATGCCCTCGCAAATGGTTACGACGAGGGTATCGGGCTTGACACGAACGGCATGATCAGCGAGGCCTCGGGTGAGAATATTTTTCTTGTCCGGGACGGCGTACTTATCACCACACCGGTCGGATCGAGTATTCTAAGCGGCATCACGCGGGATTCGGTCAACCGGCTTGCAACCGATATGGGAATCGAGATCAAAGAGCAGCTCATTCCCCGGGAAATGCTGTATATCGCCGACGAGGTGTTTTTCACCGGGACCGCCGCCGAGGTGACACCGGTCGCCTCGATCGACAAGGTAACCATTGGCGAGGGAAAACGCGGGCCGATTACCGAAAAAATCCAGAAAGCCTTTTTCGACATCGTGTCTGGCAGGGTTGAGGACCAATACGGCTGGCTTTTATACGTGTAATAAAGGCGAATACATCGCTATGAATGAACATGATTGAACATAATCCGTTCAGGGGGAAGATATGGCACAGGGAACGCTTGGCATTATTGGTTTCGGCAACATGGGTTCGGCGATTATCGGCGGACTGATCGGGGCCGAGATGTATATGCCGTCCGACATTCATGTCTACGATACCGACAGTGTGAAATGCAACGCCGCGAAAAAGGACGGTCATTTCGTATCCTCCTCTTCGGCGAAAGTGTTCGAAAAAGCCGATACGGTGATTGTCGCAGTCAAACCCGCAGATGTTCTAACGGCGCTAACAGGTCTGAAAAGCGGCGCTAAGACAGGTCTCATCATATCGATAGCCGCCGGAGTGACAACAACGTCGCTTGAATCGGCGGCCGGCGATATTCCGGTAGTACGAGTAATGCCCAATACGCCCTGCATGGTCGGCGCCGGAGCGACAGTGCTCTGCCGCGGGAAAAATGCCGACGACAAGCATATAACAATGGCAAAAGCGATTATGGAAGCGACCGGGCTTGCGGTCGAACTCCCGGAAAAAATGATGGATGCGGTCACTGGGCTTTCGGGAAGCGGTCCGGCATATGTGGCGCTGATGATCGAAGCGCTTGCGGACGGCGGTGTCAAAATGGGGCTTCCCCGCGAAACGGCGCTGATTCTCGCTGCGCAGACAGTGTATGGCACTGCTATCATGATTCTCGAGAAGAACATTCATCCCTCGGCGATGAAGGAACTGGTCACATCCCCCGGCGGGACGACCATCGAGGGTGTCGCCGCGCTCGAGGCGGGGGCGTTCAGAAGTACGGTCATGACGGCGGTCGAGGCGTCCGCGCTTCGGTCTGAGGAACTCGGCTATTAAAGGGGACACAGTGATAAAAATCATAGATTACGGCATGGCAAACCTCGGAAGTGTGCACAAGGCGTTCGAGGCTGTTGGTTTCGAGGCGGAGATTGTCGACAGCCCGGAAGCGCTCAGAGGAGCCTCCCACATCGTCCTGCCGGGCGTGGGGGCATTCGGCGACGCCATGAAAAATATCCGCACACGGGGGATAGACGAGGCGGTCCGCGAGGCAACCGATAACGGCTCGGCGTTTCTCGGGATATGTCTCGGGCTGCAGGTGCTATTCGCCAAAAGTGAGGAGAAAGGGACGCATGAGGGACTCGGTCTGTTCGAAGGGAAGGTGCGGCTGTTCACCGAGGGACTTGTTCCCCAGATCGGCTGGAATCAGGCGCATATTAAGAATGACGATCCCATTATGGCGGGCATTCCCGATCACTCCTATTTTTATTTCGTGCACTCGTACTTTGTCGATCCGTTGAATCGTAACGAGGTCATCGCAGAGACAGATTACTATATCGATTATGCCTCCATTGTGGGGTGTGACCGTGTGTACGGTATCCAGTTCCATCCGGAGAAAAGCCAGAAATACGGTCTCCGGATACTTGAAAATTTCGCGAAAATGTAACGACTTACCTCTCTGTCCCGATACATCGGGACTTCTCCCCTGTCAGCGACTGTGTTAAATGTCAAGGGATAATTGGTTGCCAGGGGAGACGTAAAATACGGCATATCAAAATTCTCCCCACATAAGGAGGAATACGGCGAAGCCGAGAAGGGGAATAAATAAAGGACGAAACAAATTATGATTGTCATTCCGGCGGTCGACATCAAGGGCGGTAAATGTGTGCGGCTTCTTCAAGGACGCATGGAGGACGAGACGGTCTATTCCGATAGACCCTGGGAGATGGCGCTCAGATGGCAGAACGAGGGTGCGTCAATACTTCACATTGTCGATCTCAACGGCGCGTTCGAGGGTTTCGGTGTCAATGACGATGCTGTACGTGAGATTGTCGAACGGATCGAAATGAAAACCGAATTTGGCGGCGGTATCCGCGACATGAAACGAATCGACACACTGCTCGGTATGGGTGTGAGCAGGGTGATTCTCGGCACGGTTGCGGTGGAAAAACCCGAACTGATCGCCGAGGCGGTCGACAAGCACGGCCCCGCAAAGATTGTTGTCGGTATCGATGCCAAGAATGGCATCGCGGCGACACGCGGCTGGGCGGCGGACGGCGGCCGTCCTGCGGTGGAACTCGGACTCGAAATGAAAAAACGCGGCGTGGAGCACATCATCTATACCGACATCGCCCGTGACGGTATGCTCACCGGCCCGAACATCGCCGAGACGGAACGAATGGCGCGTGAGACCGGCCTCACGATTACTGCCTCCGGCGGCGTGTCCTCGCTGGAGGATATCCGTACGCTGAAACAAATCGAACATTTCGGCGTCGATTCGGTGATTACCGGCAAGGCGATCTACGAGGGGAAATTTACGCTTGAGGAAGCGATTGCGGAGGCGGAGTGATATCTGATGGATTATGGAAATAGAAAAATTGAATATATATCAAAATTTATAAAAGCTATTAGAAAAATATTTTTTATAAAGGTTATTAATGTCAAGCATGGCTTTTTAGGAAAGGAGTATTTTGAGCAACAACTAATTATTTTTCTCAAATATAAACCTTTATTTGATTTATCTAAAAAGCTAAATGATTACTCTCATGATATTTTTAACGGATTTGAGGGCAAAGTACATAACAATAACGTTAAAGAAATTATTGCCTCGACTTTATTTGCTCGATCAATGACTTCTTTTCAAACTATTATCATTCTGCTTAAAAAAGGACTAAATAAAGAAGCAAATTGCATTCTACGTACCTTTTTTGAAACTTTTTTCTGGATTTCAGCAATTGGTAACAATGAAGATTTCTTTGCTAAATACATTTTGTACGGTGAGAGACAAAGAATAAAATCAGCTAAAGTATTGCTTGAACATCATCCAGATTGGCATGACATAATTGGAGGTACAGAAGAACTCAGAAGTAGAATTGATAGTTATATAAAAGAATTTGAAAAGATAAAAAATGATTTTGGTATATCTAATAATAAAATAGATGAATTAAATTCACCTTCAAAAATCGCAGAGTTGGCTGGAGTTTCAAAAAATTACAAAGTATTATATTCAATATTGTCAAGTGATATTCATTCAAATGCATTAAGTTTGGATGACCATTTTTCTATTGATAATTTTAATAATATTAATACAATCAATTATGGTGCAAATGACAATAATACTTATGCTTGTTTACATACATCTATTGGAGTTTTAATTCAAATTTGTGAGACAATATTAAATATTTTTGATTTTAAGGATACATTTCAATCTAATCTTAAACGTATTAAAGAAGAATACGATAAATTTAGTCCATCACTTTGATTAAAGAATATATTCATAATAGCAAAACGAATCATCCCCTGCCTCGATGTCGACAAGGGGCGGATAAAAATACACCAAAAGAGGTGATTAAAGATGAAACTGAAAGTCATCATTCACGAAGCGGAAGAAGGCGGATTTTGGGCTGAAGTCCCGGCAATTCCCGGTTGCGCAACTGAGGGCAGCACATTTGAAACACTTCTGAGCAATCTTTATGAAGCGATTGAAGGATGTCTTTCAGTGAGTGTTGCATAAGCCCTCACCCTCCCCGCTCCCTCTCCCGCACGCGGGCGAGGGAGAGCCGCAAAACTATCAATCTGCCCCTCTCCTTTTAAGGAGAGGGAATCAAAGGGTGAGGTTAACAATAACATGAAACGGATAGATAGCACATGATAGCAAAACGAATAATCCCCTGCCTCGATGTTGACAAGGGGCGAGTTGTCAAAGGCGTCAATTATGTGAATCTCCGCGATGCGGGCGATCCTATCGAGCAGGCGCGGTTCTACGACGAGGAAATGGCGGACGAGCTGGTGTTCCTCGATATCACCGCCTCCTCCGACTCGCGGAACATCGTGCTCGACATGGTGCATCATGTCGCCGAGCAGGTGTTCATCCCTTTCACTGTGGGTGGCGGAATAAGGACGGTCGAGAATGTGCGCGAGATACTGAAGGCGGGCGCCGACAAGGTGTCTATCAACACCGCAGCAGTGACCACGCCGGATATCATCAACATGGCCTCAGAGCGGTTTGGGAACCAGTGCATCGTGGTGGCGATCGACCCGAAACGGTCGAAAAATATCCCCCACGGCGAAAAAGGGCATTTCGAGGTGCATGTGCACGGCGGGCGAACTCCGACCGGGCTGGACGCCATCGAATTCGCGAAAGAGGTCGAACAGCGCGGCGCTGGCGAGATCATGCTTACGAGCATGGACCGCGACGGCACCAAGAACGGCTATGACATCGAGCTGACACGGGCGGTTGCGGATGCGGTGAATATTCCGGTGATCGCCTCGGGGGGCTGCGGTACGCTCGAGCATATCTACGAAGCTCTGACCGACGGCGGGGCAAGCGCGGCGCTTGCAGCGTCGATCTTTCATTACCGCGAATACTCGGTCACGGAAACGAAGGATTTTCTCGCGGAACGGGGAGTTACTGTAAGAGTCTAATGTAATAAGGGTTGATAAGATAGGGATTTGATTAATCAAAACCATTCAACAAAAATGAGATTTTTGCTTGTTTTTACTGTTTTTCAAAAATAATAACGAGATTTTATAAAGGAATAAATCATATGATCATTGTCATGCAGAAAGAGGCGACGAAGGAACAGATCGCCCATGTTATCGAGCGGATCGAGGCGCTCGGCTATCAGCCGCACCCGATCTACGGCGAAAAACGTACAGTCATCGGCGCAATCGGTGACGAGCGCGGGAAATTCCGGCTTGAATCGCTTGCGAGCGTTCCCGGTGTCGATAATGTGGTGCCAATTCTCAAGCCCTATAAACTGGTAGGCAGGGAACTTAAGGCAAAACCAACTGTCATTAACATCGGTGAAAACACTGTGGGCGGAAAACAGTTCATGCTTATCGCTGGGCCGTGCTCGGTCGAAAGCCGCGAACAACTTCTTACAACGGCGAAATCGGTCGCAAAAAGCGGCGCACAATTCCTTCGCGGCGGCGCGTTCAAACCGCGAACCTCTCCCTATGCGTTTCAGGGACTCGAGGAGGAAGGACTCAAGATTCTCAGTGAAGCGCGCGAAGAAACCGGACTGCAAATTGTGACCGAGGTTGTCTCTACTATGGATGTCGATCTGGTTGCCGCTTATGCCGATGTGCTGCAGGTCGGTGCGCGAAATATGACGAATTTTGCGCTGTTGAAAAACCTCGGCAGAATAAAAAAACCGGTCATGCTGAAACGGGGACTCGCTGCGACAGTGCAGGATCTGCTCATGGCGGCGGAATATATCGCAAGCGAGGGAAATCAGTATATCATTCTCTGCGAACGGGGTATTCGGACATTCGAGACGGCGACGCGGAATACGCTCGATCTTTCGGCGGTACCGCTGCTAAAAGAGCGCAGCAACCTACCGGTGATTGTTGATCCCTCTCACGGCACCGGCATGCACAGCCTTATCGCGCCGATGAGCAAGGCTGCGGTGGCATGCGGTGCGGACGGTCTTATGGTCGAGGTTCATCCTAATCCCGAGGAGGCATTCAGCGACGGCGCACAAAGTCTCCTGCCTGATGAATTCGATATGCTTGTGCGCGACCTAACCAAATACCTGAAACTCGAGGGGAAGAAGCTCTGAGCACCGAAGATACGACACGGAACCTGAGCGGCATCCATCGGATCGTTGTCAAACTGGGCACCAAAATGATCACACGCGGGCCTTATACGTTGGACATGGATTCGATCAAACGATTTGCCGCGGATATCAAACGGCTGCGCGACGAGAAGAACATGCAGGTAGTGATTGTGACCTCCGGCTCCATCGCCGCCGGTATGGGACGCATGGGAATACATGCGCGGCCGAAATCGATACCGCAGCTTCAGGCGCTCGCCGCCATCGGTCAGAATCTGCTTATCGACGCCTACGACAAAGTGTTTCGCGAGCTGGATATATCAATAGCTCAGGTGCTTTTGACCATCGACGACATCCACGACCGTAAACGGTATGTGAATGTACAGAACGCGCTGAAAGAGCTGATTTCTATGGGTGTTGTGCCGATCATCAACGAAAACGATTCGGTTGGGACCGAAGAGGTGAAAGTCGGCGACAACGACAATCTGTCGGCATATGTGGCAGGGCTTGTCAATGCCGATCTGCTGATTCTCCTGACCGATGTGGAGGGGCTTTGCGATGTAGACCCGGGCAAAGGCTGCGGCGGCTCAGTCATTCCGCTTGTCCGGGAGATCACGGCAGGCATCGAGGAACTCTGCGGTGGCTCAGGCGACAAAGCCGCGGTCGGCGGGATGAAGACAAAGATCGAGGCGGCGAAACATGTGCTCAGCGCGGGCGGAAAAATGCTCATCGCCCACGGCAGGACCAACAGTCTGTATGATCTTGTCACGGGTTCGCAGGCTGGAACGCTGTTCGTGCCGGAAACGAACGGCCTCACTGCGCGCCGTCACTGGATCAAAATGACCGCAAAAGTCCGAGGCAATATTATGGTGGACAGCGGCGCGGCACATGCGGTTTTCTCCAAAAACGCAAGCCTTCTGCCGAAAGGCATCACCGGCGTAGAGGGCACGTTTGAGATCGGCGACGTGGTTACTGTGAAAGATCCGGACGGCAATGAGATCGCCCGCGGGGTTGCGTTCTATGACAGCGCGGAGATCGCAAAGATCATGGGGCATCACTCAAATGAAATCGATGGAATATTAGGTTACGATAACGGCGCGACAGTCATCCACCGCGACAATCTTGTCAGCGGCGATTAAAGGATAATTCGGAACGAGGCCGCAATGACGGCTCAAACAACCGAAGGGATATGATATGGATATTCACGAACATGTAATGGAAAAAGCCAAAAAGGCAAAACAGGCCGCAGTAAAGATGGCGGGACTTGAGACGGCGGTCAAGAATAAAAGTCTCCTCGCCATGGCTGATGCGCTGCTCGACCAACGCGCGGCGATTAAAGCCGAGAACGAAAAAGACCTTGCAAACGCTGAGAGCTACGGACTTACCACCGCCATGATCGACCGTCTGACTCTCACCGACGCCCGAATCGACAGCATGGCAGGCGGCCTTCGCGAGCTTGCGATGTTCCCCGATCCGGTCGGGAAACTGACCGATGTAG
>CAZCDQ010000133.1:0-9933 GCA_964497605.1 uncultured bacterium | reverse complement strand
TCAATAATAACAATATTATATATGTTTTAATTATAACATATCGCTCAATTTAGGTATAACAAAGATGAATCGTGAATAAGTAATATGTCTAAACAAGGAGGAAGTATGAATGCTTCATCGCGGCGAAGTTTTTTCGGAAAAGCGGCTGCTGCTGCAGGCGGTTCGGCGTTTTCCGCCGGCAAGGTCCGCTCACAAATCCGCAGAGCGTCCTCACCGCTTGAACTCTTAAACGTCGGAGCTGCATGCCTCGGGGACAACAGCCACATGAATTACCGGATATGGGCGCCTATGATCAATCAGACCGATCGCGAGCAGTGGCCGATGGGCAGGACAACGCGAATGAGAATCACACATTGCTGGGACCGCGATTTTGACCGTGCCCGTCAGTTCGCGCAAGAATACGGCTGTGAGGCGGTGAAAGAGTATGACGGGATGGTCGGTAAAGTGGACGGTATGATATTCGCGGGATTCAACGAGGTGAAATGGTGGCCGCAGCTTTCGAGACCGTATCTCGAGGATGGTATTCCCTGTTTTCTGAACCGTCCGTTCGCATACAGCATGAAAGACGCGCAAGAGATCGTCGCTCGGTCGCGGCAGTTCAATACGCCCATTCTCTGTACCGATGAACGCGAGTTTATTCAGCAGACAAATATCGGCCGGAAGAAAATCGCCGAAATGCTTCGCAACGGTTTTACCATATCAGGCGCAAACGGCGACAATTCGGCCGGGAACGAATATCCTCAGCACGGCGTTCACGGGCTCTATTTCATGCTTGCAATCCTCGGGCTCGATGTCGCCAAAGCAAGTTATCAGGCCGACGGCTGGTGGCGCGAGGTCACGAAAGCGGCGAAAACAAAACAAACATGGTCGCAGATTACCCTTCAGTACCGCGGCATCGATATCGATGGTGTTGGTACGCAGACACGGCCGTTTGTGGCGTCGCAGCTTCAGACGGGTTCCTCGGGCGATGCGAGCATGCGGGTATATCACGACGGACCATACCGGGGATATTGGGATATTGAGCACCCCTGGACGACAGGCTGGGAGCGGAGGTTCTATCTTTTTTTCCCAACCGTGCTTGCCATGCAGGAGCTGTTTGAAACCCGGAAAATGCGATGGAGTTACGATTATATTCTCAAAAAAACGCGGATATTTCTAACCGCGTTCAAATCCCATCTCGAGCATGAAGGCGCCATGCTTGATGTGGACACGCTGCCCGACAATTGGGAGGCGCCATGCCCGTATCCCGATTGGCTGGAGGAGAGCATGTTCGGGTAATGAGCGAGGATATTTTTTCCGGTTATCCAGTTAAATAAGCTTAATATCCGAGAAATCTCAAAATTTTTTAAACGACCGCACCCTTTATTTCCGCTACTTTCAAGGAGTTAGTATTGCAGCTTTTTCTCGCTTGCTGGCGGGAGCGGGGATAAGGGGGGTGAGGGTGATACAAGGCTGTTGCTGACTTAACTGGATAACCATATTTTTTTTCAACGGATACCGCAGAGATTGTCTTTGCGGAATGATTTTATTTTTTCATAAATGAAATGGAAATATTGCTTGGATACGTTCTCGAAAAGCGTTATTTTACGCCCGACAAAAAACATGAACATAATCATAAAATTCTTTTAATATTTTAATAGAGTTTGAAATCTATGAACAAACCGAGCAAACCTGTTCCCGGTTATGTTATATATGTCGAAATACTGAAAATTTTCTTTTTCCTCTATTGCTTCCTTCTGAGCATCGATCTTATGGGTTTGGCGTTTAAAGCCCATAAGGAATTCGCTGAATCGTTCATGATTGCGACCTCCAATCCGTTCATCGGCCTTGTGGCCGGAATTGTGGTCACCAGTATCATACAAAGTTCCTCGACAACAACCTCGATGATCGTTGTGATGGTCGGCGCCGGAACGTTGCCGCTTGTAAATGCGATTCCGATGGTTATGGGCGCGAATATCGGTACAACGGTCACAAATACCATCGTATCATTCGGATATGTCGGGCGCCGAATCGAGTTCGAGCGGTCGTTCGGTGCGGCAATCGTGCACGACATGTTCAATATCTATGCGACTCTCATTCTGTTTCCACTGGAAATGTACACCGGTGTTATCTATAAAATAGCCGTGTTTTTTGATAAAATTCTGGTCGGCATGGGCGGTTTGGAACTGGTCAATCCAATAAAACTTATACTGAATCCGGTAACCGAACCGGTTGCGGAAATAGTTGGGCATAATTTCTTTATAATGCTTATTATTTCGCTTGCGGGCCTCTTTTTCTCCATGTCGAAAATTACCAGCGTGATGAGAGGCATTGTCATGGATAAGGTTGAAAAGGTGCTCAACCAGTATCTTTTTAAAAATGCGATTATCAGCCTTCTTTTCGGCATGGTGCTGACCTCAATCGTCCAGTCCAGTTCCATCGCAACATCGGTCATTATTCCGATTGTCGGCGCCGGGATGCTGACAATGGAACAGATTTTCCCATATACGCTTGGCGCGAATATCGGCACAACAATCACCGCGATGCTTGCGGCGCTGACAGTCGGGAACGAGGCGGCGGTAACGGTTGCATTCGCGCATCTGGTTTTCAATATTCTCGGTATAGCAACAATTTATCCGGTAAAATTCATCCCGATCCGGACGGCGACCGCGATTGCGTCATACGTGTCGAAATCCAAAAAGAATTTTTTAATTTTCGCCGTGATATATATTCTTTTACATATAGTACCGATTGTCTTTGCAGTTTTCACCGATTAGGAGTGAATCGCCATGTTTAGAGAAATTATGAAAATATGGAGAGAGCGGTCGTTTTTAACGAAAGTTGTGGATGAATTTTTGTTCATGCTCAGCAGGTCGGAAGAAATGTTTAAATATGCGCTTAAATCATTTTCGACCCCCATGGCAAACGCCGATGTGCAGGAAAATATTTATTTCAAAGACCAGAGCATTAATGAAACTGAAAAAGACATCCGTAAACAGATACTATTACATCTTTCGACCAATACAAACGGCGATATTTCCGCATGTCTCGCTCTGTTCAGTGTGATTAAAGATGCCGAACGGCTCGGTGATTATGTAAAAAACCTTTTTGAGCTGAAAAATCTGCTTGGAGATTCTCCGGTCGATTGCGACCAGTTCAAACAACTGTTCACAGAAATCGGCGGCGAACTTATCAGATTGTTTAAGACTGTTTCCTCTGCGTTTCAAGATTCCGATCAGGAACTTGCGGAAAAGGCGGTTGCGAGCGGGAGAAAAATTTCTGAAAGTTGCGAAAATCTTATTGCTGAATCCATCGAAGCAAGCAGTTCATACCGTGAAGCCGTTGTGGTATCGCTCGGCGCCCGTTATATGAAACGGATCGCGCTTCATCTGGTAAATATTGCATCCTCGGTTGTCAATCCGCTGACCGATCTCGATTTTATCGGCGCAAGCTCCGAATTAAACAGACAAAACGATTAAGATATGGTTTTTGGCAACGATCCGGTGAATTTCCGATAGTGCAGATTTTACATTTTAGTATGTGAATTCGACGGACTGCATCACTGAGATATCCTCGGTTTCCATTCCCCCGCGCACAATTTCGTGAAAAGTACTTTCAATTCTGCAGGAACCGATTATATTACGCATCGTATACAATAATAAGGAACAATATATGTGTACGTTAATCGATGCGGCCGCGAATGAGGATTCTTACATGAAAACGTTTACAGTTCTACTTGCATTGATGATATGCTTTGCAGGGAAGGGATGGTGCGCGGAGGAAGACGCCGGGACTACCGATGCGGACAGCTCGGCAGTCGAAACAGAGGCAACCGCCTCCGGGGACGATGAATTCCTTACTGATGAGCAGTCTGAATATCCGGCTGACACGACGAAATACAATATCGACAGGCTGAAAACGTATACAGCCAGAATAAAAGCCGGGACCGCCCTTATGGAAAAAGGCCAGTATTTTCAGGCACGGGACATTTATCACAAAGCCCTCGGCATGGAACCGGACAATCCCGAGGTCTACAATCTTCTCGGAAAGGTGTATTACTATACCTCCGAAAACGAAAAAGCGAAGATGTTTTTGAAAACCGCCATCGCGATAGACCCGGAATTTGCCGACGCTCATTATAATCTGGGCGATGTTTATTTCCGCGAGGGGAGACTGAGCGACGCCATGGACAGTTTCAAAACCGCAATCGGTATTAATCCTGCCTATGCCAAAAAAACACGGCCGTTTTACGGCGAACTGTTTGCGCCGCTCGAATAACGGACAGTGCGCACCTGCGCGGTGTTATGACAATGCCTCCCGCCTTACACCTCCGAATCACGCTTTACCGCCAAAAAAAAGCCCCCGAATGCGGGGGCCGAAGAGCTCGCCTGTTAATGATATAGTAATATAAATGGTTTTGTTTGTCAAGGATTTCCCGGCCGTATGAATATATCGGGATGACACTGTCATTCCTGCGGGCCGGTATAATCCTCGAAATTGATGATTTTTTCGGCGGCCTCGACGATTTCCCACTGCTGCATGAGCCGTTTGTTACGCCGCTTTTTCACGAAATACGCCACGAACGCGATAATCATGATGATGGTCCATGTGCCGGGGATAACCGCATACAGTGAGCCGATGCCGTAGGTTTTGCGGATATAGGCGAGATAATTCTTTTCGAAATCGCTGGGCCATATGCCGATTGCCCGATAGAATGCGGTCGGAAAATCCTGCCCGTCTTTCAGCCCCTCGATAATTGCCGGAAGGGCGGTTTTGCCGTATACGCTCATAAGACGGCCTATCGCGAGTATGGATTGGTCGTAAGCCAGATCGGCGTCGGCGCGGTGCGCGGAGAACACATCCTGAATATCGGAGAAACTCAGCAGATTCCCCCGCGCGGCATGCCAGAACATATACAGACGGTCGCGGATACGCCATTCGCCCGATAGATTCTGTGCACAGCCCTCGTGAAACCACCGCGGGACAAACGTCCCCCCGGCAGCGTCGTTGATGACAATATGTACGATTTCATGAGCCATGATTCGGGGAAGGGTATGCTGCCGTCCCTGCATGGGCGCCGCGACAATAGTGCGGTTGTCGATGGCAACTGCCGCGCTCCATTCGGGCACAACGCCGTTAGTGAGACGGCGGTATTGGTCCGCAGAGGTTGTCAGGGTGATTGTTATCTTTTCACCAGGAGTATGACCGAGCAGACCGGCGATGGCGTCGAGGCTGTTTTCGGCATCGGCAAGCACATCACGGGCATAGCCCTCGTTCAGGCCGTCATAAAGGATATCGAAATGATCGCCGCCGATCCGCTCCTCGGCGGGTATTACGGCGGGACACGACACTATCAGCGCCGCAGCTGTCAGAACGATTATGGTGCGAAGCGTCATGGGACGCAGCCTTTCGCCGCGTCTGCGGCTATACATCGAAAATTTTGCCGGGATTCATGATGTTGTTCGGGTCCACCGCGCGTTTGATTGCCCGCATGTATTCGAGCGCCGGTTCGCTGACCGCGAGGTTCATGAATTTCTTGCGTTTTATGCCGATACCGTGCTCGCCCGAAATCGTGCCGCCGAGTTTTTGTGTGGCTTTATACAGTTCCTCGAGCGCGAGAGGCTGTTTGCGCATCCATTCCTCCATGGTATCGTCCGGATTCTTTATCAGCGTGGCGTGAAGGTTGCCGTCGCCGGCATGACCGTAGCAGGGGATGATGATGCCGTATTTCTCCGAGATCGCGGCGATCTCCGGCATGAGGTTGGGTATCTGCGCGGTCGGGACCACGATGTCCTCGAGACTCTGGTGCGGACTCACGACTTTAAACGCCTCGGCGATGTTGCGCCGGACGCTCCAGAGACGCTCCTGTGTGGTGTAGTTATCCGCCACATACACCTCCTGCGCGCCGCCGTCCATAATAAGATTCCCGATAGTGTCGTATTCTTTCTCCACCACATTTTCGTCGGTACCGTCCACCTCTATGAGCAGCATTGCGCCGGACTCTTTGTAGGGTATCTGCTCGTTCAGATAATCGCAGGAGGTATGGACCGATAACTGATCCATAAACTCGATGGCGGTCGGAATGATGCCGCCCTCGGTCATGATTTTCGGCACCATCGCAATGGCGGTCTGAACATCGGGGAACAGCGCAAGCAGATCGACTGTCGCTTTCGGCAGCGGCAACAGCTTGATGATGACTTTAGTGATAATACCAAGAGTGCCCTCCGAACCGACCAGCAGCATCCGCAGATTGTAGCCTGTCACATCTTTCATACGTTTCCCGCCGACCTCGATGATATCGCCGGTAGGGGTGACAAATTCGAGGCCCATGATATACCGCTCGGTGACACCGTACTTGACGGCTTTCCCGCCGCCGGCGTTCTCCGCGACATTGCCCGCGACATAGCAGGTCTCTAAGCTCATAGGATAGCCCGCGAAGAACAGGCCGAGGTCCTGAATCTTCTCGTTAATTTCGTTGGTGACCACGCCGGGCTCGACCACGACCATCATGTTTTCCTCGTCGATCTCGAGTATCCGGTTCATCCGCTCGACCGACAGCAGTATGCCGCCGTACATCGGCACCGCGCCGCAGGAAAGTCCGCTGCCCGCGCCGCGCGGCGTGACCGGAATGCGCTCCTCGTTCGCCAGTTTGACAATTTCGGCGATCTCCTCAGCGGTTGCGGGTTTCACCACCACCTCGGGCATGTGGGCGTATGTTTCCTCAGCGACCTCGTCGTGCGAGTACGGTTCGAGCTTTTCGGGGTCGGTAATGACGAACTGGTCGCCAAGAATGGCGTTCAGTTTTTCGATGATGCGTGTGTCGACTTTGTTGTAGGGTGTGTTTACCATGTTGACGTTCCTTTAGATGAATATTAGAGACATGATTTACAATAGACATGATTAAGAATTAACAAGATTGAAAAGAAAAACCAATAGACAGAATTCCCCGGAGTTTACTCCTGGCTAAGACCCCCCTCCGGCTATGCCGGTTTCCCCCCTGTTAGGGGGGATGCTTAAGACATCAGAATAGCAAAATCTCCCCTGACAGGGGAGATGTCACGAAGTGACAGAGGGGTCTATTTTTGCTACCCCGAACTTCAGTCCGGGGTAGTTCAATATGTAAATTCTGTAAATTCTGTCTATTAAAATCTTTTGTCACCCCGTCTCCCGGATAACAATCTCTGCGGCATCGAGCAGGGTTTGGGCGATAAATTCGCCGGTCTGTTCGTTGTCAATCGCCGAACCGTCCGTAACCATAATCCCGCGCACACCGGCACGGCGCGCCGCCTCCATGTCGCGGGGCGTGTCGCCGATAAAAAATGTCTCCCGCGGGTCGAATCCGTAATCCGCCATCGCCTGAAAGATCATGCCCGGCTCAGGCTTTCTGTAGGAGCAGCCGTCCGCGGTCTGGTGCGGGCAGTGATAAATCCGCTCGATTGCGCCGCCGTGCGCGTGGATCGTGTCGCGCATCCAACCGTGCAGCTTTGCCAGCCCCTCCTCGGTCTGAATTCCTTTCGCGATGCAGGCCTGATTGGTGATAATCAGAATGCCGAAACCGGCGTCGGTCAGCTTCTTGATGCCCTCCAGCGCGCCGGGCGCCCACTGCCACTGCTCGATGGTCGTCGTGTAATCCCCGGGATCGACATTGATGACACCGTCACGGTCAAGCAGCACATAACGGACGGGTGTGTTGTTCGAATCGGTCATATATAAAATCGCAATGTGTATGCCATTACTGTAGGTTCAGGGCTTGCCTCTGTCCGCTTATTTAAGGTTTTGGGTAACCGCAAGGGTTTACCCCTCCACGAATTACCCTCACCCTCCCTGTAGGGGTGGTTCGCGAACCACCCCTACTTTGACCGTACCGCACCCTCTCCCGAATCGTCGGGAAAAGGAACGAAAGGGTGAGGTGATTTTTTCACATTTTTTTGTAAAAATGATTGATTAATCATTGAAACGGTAATATACTTTCTGAATATGATAATAATGAGTTTATCCTCACCCTCCCTGCTTCCGCACACGCAGGCGGGCGAGGGAGAGCCGGAGAACTGAGATCGCTCACACGTTAAGCACGCTGACCGTACCGCACCCTCTCCTTTCAAGGAGAGGGAATGAAAGGGTGAGGTTATTTTTCTTTATCGGTCATATATAAAAATACAGATTCGGGCGGGGAAAGACAACCGGTTTGTGGGGGTGGGATAGTTTTAGTGGACATAATTGAAAATTTGTTTATATTAGATATGATGATTCAGTATTTAAAAAAATATTTATTCTATTGCCAACATATTCTTGTTATATTTTTATCCGTTTATCCTCTTTAATAAGCAAGATACAAGAATAAGTATACTTTTCAGGAAATTCATACATCATATTGTAATATGCTTAGCTAACGGGATAACCGAATATTTTTATATAAATTAACATATTGAGGAATTTATGCGGAATAAAGAATTACATTTTCCTAAAGATTTTATTAATAAATTTATTTGTGGAAATACAGTTGATATTATGAAAAAAATACCAGATGGTAGCGTTGATTTGGTTGTCACATCACCACCATATAACCTAAAGAATTCAACAGGTAATGGAATGAAAGATGGAAGAGGTGGTAAGTGGGCTAATGCAGCATTAATCAAGGGATATACTCATTACAATGATAATATGCCTCATGAGAAGTATGTAAAATGGCAAAGAGAATGTCTTAAAGAAATGTTAAGAATTATACCTGAGAATGGTGCAGTATTTTATAATCATAAATGGCGTGTTCAAGCAGGTATATTACAAGATAGAAATGATATTATTTCTGGTTTCCCTGTTAGGCAGATAATAATATGGAAACGAAAAGGTGGAATTAATTTTAATCCTGGATATTTTTTGCCGACGTATGAAGTAATTTATTTAATTGCAAAACCAAAATTCAAACTTGCAAAAGGTGCAAATTCATATGGTGATATTTGGGAGTTTGGGCAAGAAAGTAAAAAATATTCATAATCGATTGGAAAAAAAACAAGTGGAAAGTAAATTAATTGAGATTTGTAACCATTGCGGAAGGAATGTTACATTTGGATCGGGTTTATTCGTCAATAGAATACCTGATTTTAATGACCATGAAACAAGAATTGCCAATGGTCTTCTGTACTATTTGGGTGATTTTGTATGTATCCAATGCGATACTCAAAATGAAGAGATTTAAATGAGCAATAACATTTCAGAAAAAGTAATTGAGGATGTTTTAGTAGCTGATAAATCGATTTTATCTGAAATTTTATCTATTAATTCATCGAATTTAAGCCTTATTGCACGACAAAAAATCCTAATATCCGGCATATTGGATTTGCTATATTTATATAATAATGAACTGATTTTAATCGAATTAAAAGTAACTATCTTCTATAAAGCAATCATTTCTCAAATAAACAATTACTATTACGATTTACTTAATCTCCAAGAACAGAATAAGTTGATAAAATGTAACATTAGAAAAATAATAATTGTAACAGAAGCTACTTTAGAAGATTATAAAGTTTGTGAAGAAAATGAAATAAAATTGATTATCTATAAGCCTGAAAACATACTATTAAAATTTTATGAAAATTTCAAAGAATTATCAACTTTTTTGAAAATTAAATCAGCAGACTATGGTATGGTAAGATTAGGATTAATGAATACTACTTTGCAGTTATTAAGCGAAGGATTGAGTTTATATGACATTTGCGAAAAAGAAAAACGGTCAGAAAAAACTATAAGAAATAGAATATCAGTTGCAATATTGCTAACTCTAGTAGTTAAATTCAAGCATGGATTTTTTTTAACTGATCTTGGAAATGAATTTGTCCAATTAAATACAAATACTGATGATAGACTGAATCAAGCTCAAATTTTTTTATTATCTGATTTTATTAACTCGACAGTCAAAAGTTCTCAAATGTAAAATAAAAGTCAATTGAACACATC
>CAZCDQ010000132.1:0-9934 GCA_964497605.1 uncultured bacterium | reverse complement strand
GCTCATCCTCACAATATAACCCCGGACTTAAGTCCGAGGAATTCTTTTGATTAACGTTCCGTCAATAACTATGTCCTTGTCAATCCATCGCGCACCCGCATTTGTCAAGTCATCTCTGATGGAAAAAAAACTTGTAACCGTTTTATCTCGTACAATATCTGCAGAAACAAGCATCCATCCGGCATGACAGATTGCTGCAATTACTTTATCCTGATCATACATTTCTTTCACAAAATCAACCATTTCTTTTTTTCGCCTCATATAGTCCGGCGCATATCCTCCGGGTATAATAACCGCATCAAAGTCTTTCGAGCCCACATCAGATATTCCTTCATCGACTGTGACTGGAATTCCATATTTACCCGTATATATATTTTTTTCAGGCCCAATTGCTACGACATCCGCCTCTTCTTCTTTCATGCGGTAATACGGATACCAGAACTCAAATGCGTTGTACAAATCCGCGACAAAAAAAGCAATTTTTTTATTTGAGAGCGACATATTACCATCCTTGTTAATATTTTATATTTAGTATATTGAGCCAATTGCAAAAGTCAAACTTCGACTGATTTCTAAATATATTCCCCTTTACTGGGGGGATGTCCGAAAGACAGGGGGATTATATGCATCAATGACTTACGAAGATATCTCTTTATCGAAGGGAGCATGTCAAGGCTCTCTTTCGGGCAATATTCCGACTTTTGAAATTGGCTCTATTTAAAATGCTTTTCCGGTCTGCTCACAAAATATTATTCAGTTCGGTTATCAAGTTAAGTCAGCAACGGCTGTTATTCCACCTCCTCCCTCCAGCGGACGAGAGGGAGCTTTCATACTCACAATCTGCCCCTCTCCTTTTAAGGAGAGGGAATGAAAGGGTGAGGTCTTCTGTGGCTTCCAGGGTTACAAGCTTATTTAACTAGATACCCGGATTATTCAGATAATAACACAGCCAAAAGATTGATTTGTACACCTTTTAAAGCCTGCGAAACGGGACAATTTGTTTTAGCACTTTCTGCAATATCAATGAATTTCTCTTCGTCGATACCGGGTACAATCCCTTCCGTAACGAGTTCTATCAACTCAATCTCAAATCCATCTGGTTTTTTTATCAGATTAACTTTTGCTGTTGTGTTAATACTGTCCGGTGTGAAACCAGTCTGGCTGAGTTCGTTCGCAAGTTCCATTGAAAAACATCCTGCATGTGCAGCGCCGATTAATTCCTCAGGATTTGTTCCTGGTTCGTCTTCAAAACGAGTACGAAATGAATACGATCCCTCGAATGTACCACTCCCCAGTGACATCTTGCCTTTACCATGAATTAAATCACCTTCCCATAAAGCCATTGCAGTGCGTAACGGCATTTCTAATACCTCCATTAATATTGATTTATTTATTCTTCATCATTAAGCTGCATAATCGCTTTTCGTAAAGTCGACGCCGATGCGGTTAATTTTTCGTATTCATGTTTCGGTATTTGATTTGAAATTATTAGTTCGATACCATTTTTTGATAAAACACATGGAATACTGAGACAGACATTACGAAGACCGTACTCACCATCAAGTAATGCGGAAATCGAAAGAACGCTGTATTGATTGCGAAGAACCGCACTTGTTATTTTTACAAGAGAAAGACCAACTGCATAATTTGTGGCTCCTTTATAATCGATAATATGGTAGGCAGAATCACGCACCCTGCTTTCAATGCGGTCCTTTTCTTTTTTCCAATTACTACACTTTCCGCAGATTGGACAGTATTTGTCAAAATGCGTTCCGGCGATATGAGTCATCGACCACGCTGCGAATTCGCTGTCTCCGTGCTCGCCAAGGATATAACCGTGAATATTTTGAACATCAATACTGCAGTGAGTGCTTATTAAATGCCGAAAGCGGGCTGTATCTAAAACAGTTCCCGATCCGATAACTCTCGTCCTGTTCCAACCAGTATTCTTAAGAGCCACATAGGTCATAATATCGACAGGATTCGTAACGACAACCAACACGGCCATAGAATTACTGGCTTTAATATCCTGTGCTATTGAGCTTACAACAGAGGCATTTTTTCGAAGCAGATCCAGCCTCGTTTCACCAGGATTCTGCGACGCACCGGCAGTTAGTACAATCAGATGTGCGTCTGTGTAATCGGAAACATCGCCATCACGTATTGACACAGTCGGAAAAAACATTTGCCCATGAACAAGATCAAGAACCTGTCCCCGAACCAAATCATTATTTTTGTCTATGAGAACGATCTCGTCAGCTATGCCGCTTTGAGCAAGTGCATAAGCATATGTTGATCCCACATCACCTGCCCCAACAACGACAACTTTACGATTGTATTCAGATTGTATCGTCATATAATTTCACTCATTCAAGGCTATCTAAATATGAATTCGCCATTATTTCGCCTTTTTATGGTTATGTTCATTAGAAACCAAAGATTCTATACATTAAGAAACTTTAGATTCCAACGAATTGATATTGCTGTAAAAAAAATTGTTCGTACGCTTACACGTCATTCATGTGAAATTGCTTCAACCGGACAATTTTCTTCCGCGTCTAATGCACAATCCTCTTTATCCGGGGGAACAGTATCCACGATAACCTCGGCGACTTCGGTTCCCATTTCGTAAAGATCCGGACATGTATCGACACAAATTCCACACGCAGTACAAAGTTCAGGATCAATTTTCGTTTTCATGTTATCTCCTTTTTTTAGTTCTTACTGGTTTAACCAATATTATTGTTTCCACGAAAGTAATACTAAATATGTAGTCGGTATAACTTCCGGAATTGAAATATTTGATATTTTACATTTCAATATTTGATAAGCAATCTCAGAGTTAATCTTAATGGTTATGGTCCTCGACCATAAACGTTATTTTCGTATCGACGATAAAATTGGTGATGTTCCCTTGATCAACATCCGCTTTGAATTCTCGGACATACACTGAACTAATATTCTTGACTGACTTCGATACTTCTTTTACTGCATTACGGGCCGCATCCTCCCAGCTTTCTTCAGATTGCGCCATGATTTCAATAACTTTTAATACTGACATGATTATTCCTTTCTTGTTTGTGTTAAGATTTCTTACAAATTGCTTACTCTGAGACCATTGACAAACCCTGTTTCACCATTTGGTTTGCATATCCCCACTCATTATCATACCAACTCATAATTTTTACCAGGTTTCCGTCGACTACCTGTGTCATAGTTAAATCAACAATGGAAGCCCGCGGATCACCTATGATGTCGGATGAAACGATTGGCACATCGGCCACTCCGATAATGCCTTTATATCTTTCGCTGTCAGCTTCAGTTCGGAAAGCATTATTTATTTCATCAACGGTAACATTCTTTTCAGTTACAATGACAATATCGGCCAGAGAACCGACTGGAATGGGGCCACGAACAGCAACACCATCGAATTTACCTTCCAGGTTTGTAAGCACTTTCGTCGTAGCTTTTGCCGCACCGGTGGATGTGGGGACGAAATTCAACGCCGCAGCACGACCTCTGCGATATTTGGATGCCGGACCGTCTACCAGCGCCTGGGATGACGTATATGCATGAATCGTTGTCATAACAGCTTTCAACACGCTGAAATATCTGTCCATTACTTCCATAACCGGCGTTATGCAATTTGTTGTACAGCTTGCACATGAAATAATATTCGCCTCATCGTCCAATTTATTGGTACCATGAACGATTGTGGCCGTCTCCGGGCTTTTTGAAGGAGCTGAAAGAATTACATGTTTTGCACCGGCCTGAATATGCTTTTCGAGGTCAGGCTGTTTTGTAAAAACACCGCTGCATTCAAACACAAGTTCTACTTCATATTTCTTCCATGGCAGTTGTTCAGGATTTTTTTCACTGAATATCGGAATTTTCTTATCTCCTATACCAAGGTTCCCGTTTTCAGCTATAACCTGCTTTCTACCAAGACCATATACGCTGTCAAAATTTAATAAATATGCGATATTATCCGGATCAATAAGGTCATTGACTGCAACAAGCTCAAGTCCGGGTGTATCTTCAATAATTTTAAATGCTGCACGGCCAATACGTCCCATGCCATTTATTGCAACTTTTGCCATTTTTAATACCTCTTTCGTATTAAATGATTTTCTATTCTTACACACAAGAAAATTAATTTTCCCGTTCATTTGAAATTTGCTTTATGATTATTCTTTCTTATTTCGTTTAAAAGACAGAACATTCTCGAGCGTTTTGTCTCCTTATTGAGTATCTGTATTTTGCTGAAGTCTCTGCAAAAACTGCTCGAGGTCTTCAAGAGCGTCCGCCGCATCAGAGTACTGTTTTTCACCAAATGCGCGAATATACCGGCCAAATGCCTCTGCTGCCCTGTCTATCAGTCTTTGAGAAGTTATCTCGACAGCTTCAGGCTGCTCTGATATTCTTTGTTTTGATTGTATATGTTCATCATCAAACAATCCCTCAAGAGCTTCTTCGAATGATTCGGCATAACTCAGGTTATCGTCATGCATAACCGCGACAAGCCGTAATTCGGGATATGCCGCGCTTTCAGCTTGAAGGTAGATCGGCTCAACATAGATCATTGTTTCTTCGACAGGTATTGCCAGCACATTACCCCGGATGACCTGTGAACCCCGCTGATCCCAGAGGCTCAATTGGCCGGAAAGATAGCTGTCCTGGTCGATTTTTGTCTCAACCTGCTGAGTACCGAGCACACGTTTTTCTTTTGGAAATTTGTATGCCAGAAAAGTACCATAATTTTCAGGATCACACATACCCGCGATCCAACCGATTAAGACCTGTCTGTTTTTCGGTGTAAACGGCATCATGAGAACAAATTCCGGTTTGTTTGAGAAAGGCGGCTCCCATATCAGATAGTATGGTTCCACTGTCTGAACATTGTTGTAATATTTTTCTGTTGCACGAATCCAGAGGTCCTCCTGATTATAAAAAACAGTTGGATCATTCATATGATATTTGGTATATACCAGCCCCTGGACAAGAAGCATATCGACCGGATATCGTACATGTTCCAACAAACCCCGCGGCATGTCCTCCTTGTTTTTGAAAAGGCCGGGGAATATATTCTGCCAGACCTGAACAACCGGATCATCAGGCTCAAATACATAATAATCAACTGACCCGTTGAATGCATCTACAACAATTTTAATTGAATTTCTGATATAGTTTATATCATCAATACCATTAAGGGGTGTCTGAGATACATATTGTGAACGATAAATACTTGATCCGGTTGTGTTACGCAGAGAAATGGGTTCACTGTACGGATAATAGTTCGAGGTCGTAAAACCGTCGATTATCCAAAACAATTTGCCTTCATGGAGAACAATATACGGATCTCTGTCCAATGTAATGAATGGCGCGATTTTATTTATACGATCGTATATCTGGCGATTGAACATAATGCGGCTGTCTGAGTCAGGATACCCGGACAGAAAAAACTTTGTACCGTCAAATTTCCATCCGAACAGGAATTTGCGCCATAATCCGCTGAGCCGGACTCCCCCTGTGCCGGGATAGTTTATATAGATGTTTTCCTCGCCGCTTGGATAATCGAATTCACCTTCCTTTGTATTGACAATAACAGGGGTGTCGGTCAGCATACCATAATAAATCTGGGGACGTTCAACTTCGAGTTCCGGATATTCGCTTTTCGGCGGAATATCTTTGACCAGTAAATGCGGCTGGCCGTCGGGCGTGAATTCATTGACCGTCGTTAAGGTAATACCATACCCGTGCGTATATTTGAACCGTCTGTTGACAAACGTTTGGCTTTGCGCCGGAAGATTATCAAGTTCAAGCTCTCGGGCGGAGACCATAACCTGACGATAATCGTCTCCAATGTAATACCGGTCGATATCGACATCTTCAAATTCATAATACAACCGAATTTCCTGGAATTGTTGATATACCATATCCAATGCACGCCAGTCCCAAAGACGTATATTATCGAAAATAGTGCGATTTTCCTCGATCATTGACCGAGTAAATGTTCCGGAAACCGGAAATTCTCTCTCTTCAATTTCATGGAGATTAAATCCATATCTGGTATATTCGATATTATTGGCTATATATTCATTTTCGAATGTAATCTCGTTCGGTTCAACCCGTAACCACTGAAAGATGCCAGGAATCGAAACAAGCGCCACAAACCAGAACAGAAGCATTACAGCGATATGAATGCCAACGACAAACACGTGTGAAAGATTATCGGGAACAGAATACTTTTTTATCTTATTATAGATTGGATTTCTGAACCATGGAGTCAGCAACATAATGCCCAGAACCGCGCTTACCACAACCATCAAAAGATATGCAGGTAGCCGGATATGGACATCGGTCCATCCGGCACCGGTCACTGCTCCCCATTCCGAATACATGAGGTGAAAGCGGCTCAGATATTTTCCCCAGGCTACAACAAACAAAAGCAGTGCTGCAGAAAGATATAACCTCGTTTTTTGTGTTTTTTCGCCGCTATCTCTTTCAGTTTGATAGATGAGCTCAACATGATCGCCCCGTACTCTGAACAACTCAGATAAAATCACAATACCTAATGATATAATGAGAATGAACAAGAGAAATTGATAAAGCACATCATAAAAAGGCAGGGAAAAAAGATAGAATCCGACATTCTTTCCAAGTATTGGATCAGAAACATCAGTCATGACACGGTTCAAGAAACGAAGCAGTATATCCCAATTTTCAATCCCCCAGTTCCCGCCGATAAAAAGTGAAATGACAACGGTCGCATACCGGATTGATTTACTTTTCTGCAAAGAAGATGCGGTAAGGCTACAAACAATGGCGCAGGAAAACAAAGCCCCGGCCACTGCAAATATTATCTTTGCAAATAACTCGGTAAAGAAGCGTTCCCTGAAACCGAGTGCCGCAAACCACAGGTATTCCCCCCAGAACCCAAGAAACCAGAAAATGCCGATGGTTACAACGATAAGGAAAATGCCGAGTGTCAGTATGAAACGGTTATGCTGTTTGAGACCATAAACAAGAATTCCCGTTGATCCAGTCATCAATAGCAGTAACAATATTATATACATAATTACACCTTAGTTTTCTTACGTGAGTAATACAGAAGATACATTGGTTTCCGGCAACATCAGCCCCTAACCGGAGAAAACAATAGTCTAGTATAACAGACCACTCATACGTTATCGATTTTACATGAGGTTGATTTCTTGCGATGATTCCCAAAGACCGTGAATATTACAGAATGCCAACGCATGAAGAGTACCGGATTTGGCGATTTTCAATGAGAATGTGCCCTCATGATTTGTATATACCGGCCCTTCATTTGCACCATCAGCTGATTCGCCGTGAGCATTAAATCCAATATGTCCGACATGATAATTGAATTTTGCACCTTGAGCGTGATAAAAAAGGCTTATCCACCGGATGTGATGTTCTGTTGTATTCGGATGCGCAATTTCTTTTCCCAAAGTAACTTTCACATTAAACAATTCTTTCGCTTTGACCTGAACCGGACAATCGATAACGGGCACATGCTTTTCTTCTTTCCAATCGGCAGTCTGAATGTGTTCATTGAGTTTTGCCATAATAAATCCTCCTGTGGTTTGTGTTAACAATGTTGAGTTTGATATCGAGTTGTTATTTACAACCCTTTTTTAAACTGATTCAAATGTCTTTAAGGCATCCGGAATTTATCCGGAGGTAATCTATTTACTATATAATCTTTTCCGCCTACAAACGTTATTTCAAAAACCTCGGCGGTTTCACAGATATCGCGGTTTTCCATACCGGCTTTGATTTCATATTTTTTGTTGTCCAAACTTTTGTTACATGGTTGATCTAAGCATTGGAACACATTCATAAAATTAGAGAATATTTAATCTATAGCGGTATTCACATCATTAACAGTGATATAAAACTTTATTGTCCTTTTCAATTGTTTGCTCTTTTCGATGTAATTATAAATGGCGCCCATTTGATTATCTACATTTGTCGCGAGTTCTTCAGTGACATCATCGCCTAATTCCATTAATACTTCATGAAAAGAACCTGATACATGTACCTGATAATTACTCAGCATCCGCGCATAAAAATATGCGAGATCCGGAGACGGCACGGTCAAAATGATATTCAGTGAATTATTCTTGGTTGATTTCAGTTTGGCGGTTGTCATTATGTCATTCTTTTACCATATAAAACGAAAACATTATTTTTTCGGAATAAAATCCATGCAATAATTGTTAATACAAAAACCATTGTGCATATCATGATCGAATATGCTGGCATATTCATGGCTTTCAAATCCAACCCAGACGATCTCTTTATTATTTAATCTGCAGACAATGGAACGGCTCAGGATGCCGTCATCCTGAATGCAGTTTGCGCAATTCAAACATGAAAACAAAACGATTGGGCGACTCTCATCTTTCTCGATGATTTTCTTTTCCGTAATAGCGTTGTCATTGTTATGCTCCACAAATTTGTCACGTAATTCCTTATAAAGAAACATGACGATGGTGTTATAAAACTTTGCATAATACATCCCATTTTCAATAAGTAAGTTATTCATTCACGTTTCCTGCGCTTCTGTTTTCTTATTTACTATTTGCGTTTACCTTTTTAAACAATAAAACATATACCGCATAGAAATGATATGGATGGTAGTGTATATCTATTGAGTAGGTTTTTTACTCATTAGGCAGGAGTGATTTTTGATGAAAAATCGAGAGAATATATGCGATGCTTAAAGAAAAGAGGTTTATCAAATTAATACATACCTTGACCCATGAAGAAAGTGAGCGTGTAAGAAATTTTGTGTAAATGGGAAAAAGAGTTATACTAACCAACCACCATTTACCGAGGAGGATTTACATGAGCAATATTCGCCCTGAATTGATTGATGAACTGTTGAAGGACTACCAAAAACCTGAGGACGTACTCGGCAATGATGGTCAGTTAAAACAGTTGACAAAAGCCATTCTTGAACGAGCGCTTGAATCAGAATTGAACCACCAGTTAGGCTACGAATAGCATTCCCACACAGAATATTCCAACGGTAACTCGCGCAACGGCAAGAGTTCAAAGACATTGAAAACCGATCACGGTGATATGAATCTATCAGTACCCCGTGACAGAATCAGTGAATTTGAACCCCTGATAGCCAGGAAGTGGCAGCGCAGGTTTACCGACTTTGATGACAAGATACTATCGATGTATGTTCGTGGGATGACGACACGAGATATTCAGGGGCATTCAGAGGAAATCTAGGGTGTTGAGGTTTCCCCCGAGTTAATTTCAATAATTACCGACGGGATTTGCAAAGGGCGGTTTAAAAGTGTGACGGGTGGCGGTCGAATAGCGTAACACCTGATTAATAAGTTAGACTTGAAACCAAGTCATGTCAAATACTTCTTTTTCAAGGTTAATAGTGTTATCATTTCACCCCCTCTGGAGGGGGTGGCTTCGAATAGGAGTTCTGCTCCCGTTTTTGTAAAAGGTACATATCCCAGTTCATCGAGAACAAGTACCTGAAGTCGCTGCAATTGTTTCTGAAGTCTTTGCAACCTCCTTTCTTCCAGGTATTCAATTAACTCAGTGACCAGCTTTGTGACAGTATAAAAGCGTACTCTCCGTCCTTGCGCGCAAGCATCGAATGCTAAAGCACATGCCAGATGTGTTTTGCCGGTACCGGGATTTCTAATGAATAGAACGTTTTCTTTTTTGTCGATGTACTCTCCCCGCATGAGTTCCCGAATCAACCGCTCATTGACAGAAGGTTGAGCCTTGAAGTCGTAAGTATCCATCGTTTTGATCACGGGAAAGACGGCTTCTCTGACCAGTCTTGCGTATTCTGATCTATCCGGCACTTCATTCTGATTCTATCCGGCACTTTGTAATCGGAGCGAAGCGACGCTCTTCAAAAATCTCA
>CAZCDQ010000131.1:2765-10112 GCA_964497605.1 uncultured bacterium | reverse complement strand
TATTCGGATAATATCAATAATAACAATATGATATATGTTTTAATTATAACATATCAATCAATTTAGGAAACTGTTAATTCATGCTTTCCAATCAAAAAGGATCCCGCCTTTACGGCAGGATCCTTTCCCCATTATATTCTCACCAAATTTCAAAAATTTCGCGGCCCTCACGGATGATTTCCGCGAGTTCCTCACGGTTCAGCCGATGGTCGTCAAGGGCCTCGCCAAGCACGGTCAGAAATTCGCCGGTCTCTTTGAATGTGCGGACGATCTTTTTGAACATAACGCCGAAAGCGCCGAAAAGAAGCGCTGCAATCCCGGACACAAACAGCGCCAGCGCCTCGCCGGTGAGCCATGTTGTAACCGTTCCGAATATACCGGCTGAAACAGCGGTTGCGGAAAAAATGGCGAACATAATCATGGCGGCAGCGGTAACGGTGGCAGTATTGAAACGTTTAATCATGCCGATCTCCTTTTGAATGATATACCGAAGGCGGTACATCTGATAGTGAATGAGCTGTGGAATGACAGTTAATCCTTGTTCACTCCGCGGTGTTCGATAATGACATTGAGTTTGTCCTGTATGTCGCGGAGAGATTCTTTGAGCAAACGTATTTCGACCGTGTTTGTTACGACCTGCGCTTTCATCCGTTCAGATTCAAAGAACACGCCGGCAAGGAAAAAAAATGCGACAAACATGACTTTAATACCCCATTGATACCGTTTTTCACGGCCGGTTATTTCCCAATACTCTTCATTGTACAATAATGATCACCTCCTTTGCGGTATGAAGATTTTGCATTGATTTTTTATTGTATTTTTATTTCCTTTAATCAAAAGAATTCCTCGGAGTTTACTCCGGGGTAAAGCTCTGTCTTAGACCCCCCTCCGGCTTCGCCGGTTTTCCCCCCTATTAGGGGGGGCTATTGATGAGTCGATATAAATATTCTCCCCTAATAGGGGAGATGTCACGAAGTGACAGAGGGGTTATTTTTAACTTTGATACCTCGGAGCTCTGCTCCGGGGTAGTTCAATACAGACCGAAGAACCATACGCGAACCGAACTGAAAGGATCTTTCCCAACAATGGAACAGCACGAATCCTCAGAACAAAGCCGATCCATACGCCTGCCCAGAGTAACTGACTCGATCAGCCGTTCCCGCACAACCCTCATCATGAATCTTGTGATCGAATTTTTCAGCGCGGCCGTGCTGTTTACCGGGATTATTTATTTTTTCAGATTCATGTTCTTTTTCAGAAGCCGCATGGATGATGCCACGTTCAGAATTTTTCTCGGCGCAATGTTTGTTTTTTCGGCGGGTTGGTTCACATTCATCTTTTTCAAACTCCGCGAACATTTTCGCATGCTCATGAAAAACATCAGGGACGGTAAATCACAAACGTGACACCGCTGATCATCCCCGCCATCTGGCCGCGTTCGGCCGAATGTCGAGATGAATATGTTTTTCATACAGTCCGATACCCCCGAATTCCAGCTCAACCGCCAGATTGTATAGTTCTTTCAGCGTTTCCGGATTAGGTTCAGACGGGCCGACGTCGGTCGCGAACAAAAGATGCCACGACCGCGGTGAGCCCCCGACCTCGGTGTTATGGCTGCGGCAGCGGTAGCCTGAATGGACGATGATCTCCTTGTCGAATCGGTTTCGAAGCTCCTCGAGCCTTTCAAGATGGGTATAGAATCCCGGAACAATTTTAAGCGAGTCGCAGCACGGACAGATAAAATCGCTGTACATGAAATGATCGGTTGCATAGTAGTTGGGGGCGTTTCGAAGCGAGGGAAGTTGATCTGGCACGCAGTCCTCCTTTTGCGGTTAGAGGTGAATAACACCAAGCGGATGTATGACGCACGGGTTGGGATTTGCAGTTACGGTGACCGCGAACAGCAGGATTCTATCCTCGCTTTCGGCGGTTTCGGGCAAGTTTGTAGAACCGATCGATGACGGTGCGGTACGGTCGAAATAGCAGTATGTGGTGGACGACGCCGAAAGACCCGAAATGCTTCCAGCCGAAATGGCATAATATCCGTTTCCAACACGAAGCTTACCGGCATTCCAGGAAAAGCTGTTCCAACCGGTCACGGTGACTGTGCTAAAAAATCTGAACGCCAGATTACTGAATCCCAGGCGGATGGAACCGGTCTCGGCGGCTTTCGAACTTTCCGCGAGCGTTTCACGTTGATGTCTGACCGCAAGTTCCTGCGCCTCGCGGAGTGCGGAGAACACATCGGCGAGAGTGCGGGACGGATTATCAAGCTTGACATTTACCCGCCAGGGCCGCAGAATATCAACTTCGCGTTCCATAACACGGGTTTCGATATCAAATCCCATCGCCGGATCGATCACTCGAATTGTGTCGCCGAGCACGAATTTGTCCGTTTCGTGTTTTGCCCGAATATCGCCATAGAGATCGACCAGATCGACCTCATAGGATACCTCGGGATTCTTGTGAGCGTTGAGATAATCGGCTGAACGAACCCAGAGAATATCGGCGCTTCTGCCGCGATAGAAAGGTTTTGCGGCGGCGCCCTCGGTAATCTGCACGCTGTCGACATAATAGTCGGCGGCGCCCGCGCCCTCCTGAAAGATGTTCACCGTAACGGCTGAATTATTGGCTTTCCAGTTCTCGATGCGGACAGTCGCGAGGCCGGTTCCGGTGACCGCATTCTCGCGCTTGTATGTCGAGGCGCCGTCGGCAACTTCGACCCGCACGGTGCCGGATGCCAGAATGACCGATGCCGAGAGGCTGTAGACAGTGCCGGGAACGACTGTGACCGACTGTGCGATGCCGTCGCCGTCCGACGTGCTTTGAATCCGCTGTGAGGTTTTGCCGTAGAGATAATGTTCGGCGCCGGTGTTTTTCGAAACGGTCGGGCTGCCAAGTTTTGTCCAGTTCTCGCAGAGTCCTTCGTTGTAGATACCGTCAAATGCGGGTGTGGATACCAAGTTGACCGCCTCCTCGATAGTCGGTTCGTGGTAAACTCCCTCATAGATACCGTAGAGCGCGATCGAGGCTGCGTCCTCCACATAAGGACTCCCGCCGCTTTCGGTTGCTCCGGTGAGGAGCAGGGGAGGATCGCCGCCGCCGACACCGTAGACACGGTTTGCCATGGCGCTTGTGTTTACTGTGCGGGATACGCCTTTCAGATTGACACCGTACCGGATAGCCGCACCGTTTGCGCCGCCGATACGGTTGAGGATGTTGATCTTGTTGTTTTCTTCGTCAAGCGAGAGTTCTCCGCCTGTAAGCGAGCAGATTCTGAGCAGACAATTCAAAACCGGTTCGTATTCAAACCGCACATAAGGCGCAGCCGTCTCGGGCTCGATAGCGCCTGCCTCGAACACCGAATATCCGAGGACGATTGCAGCGAGTTCCGCGGGAGTATAATTCAGACAGCTAACCGCGTCGGCAAAAATCTCGCGTATGGTGTCGTGAATGATATGGCGGGCGGTTATGCTGAGGTACGTCCGTTCGTTTCGGCGCGCTTTCGCCGCCTCGATCACCCTGAATGTTCCGGCGTTATCGCAGTCGGAGGTTCTCAGGCGGAGAAAACTCGTCCCTGCGGAAATGTATTCCCATTTGTCACGGTCGACCGTCTCAACCGTTACCATGCGGTTGCCATTTACTTTTTCGTGAAACTTCGCAACGGTCATACCGGTGAGTTCGGCTGTTTTTTGTCGTGCGGCGTCCAGAACATCTACAAAATATCTCATCGAATTAAAATCTCCATTTCATTGTGTCGAATAATGGCTGTATTTATAAATACCGCCGGACATACCGTGCTTCCATCTCCGCGCAGGCCGTTTTCGCGTATATCACCGTCTGGGTGCGATCGGAGGCCGTTCTGCGGCGGCCCGGAACAAGCGCGGGGATCGTTCCCTCGACTAAGTTGATGACATTAATTTTCGTGCCGGCGGAAATGTCGAACAAAACGGCTGTCTTGGCTTCCGAATTTAGGGTGAGCAGGTCGTCCGTATCGAGCGAGCCGCCGTATGTCACTCTCGTATTGAGATTGGATACTGTCGCAGGATCGGTCGCGATTTTCAGCATTTCGTCCGCCGAAAGCATCCGTGACCAGCCGGAAACCATATCGAACACTGCATTCGGCTGCATCGTTCCTCCGCCGCTATGGAGCGTGAGAGTCGAGGGCGGTGATGTCAGCGCCGCCGTATCGCCGTCAAGGCCGGACTGTACGCCGTCTACGAATATTTTCATGCCGCCGGCGTTTGTGCTGTCGTAGGAGATGCCAAGGATGATGCGGGTTCCGGCGACAAAGGCATGCGGCGCCGAGGCGACCTCGTAGTCGACGCCGCCTGCGCGTTTTCTGAATACCCAGACGTCTTCGGAGGCGTCCCAGTAAAGCCTGATATAGTTATCATCGTCAGCGGTATGTTGGAGCACAGTCACATCTGTGGTTTGTTGAGTGCTTTTCCACTCAGGCTCGACGACCGCAATCCATGAGCCGTCATTCGGATTCCCGGGAACGGTGAACGTCACCATATCCGTTCCGATGACAAGAAGGCCGGTGCCCGTTTCGGTCGTACAGTATGCGCCCGCTTCATTCTCAGATGGAGCGTACACGCCTGAACTTTCCGCGCATTCGGCATCGGTGTATGCGAGGTTGTCCGAGAAATCGCAGGCGAACACCATGTCGCCGACTGTAAACGACGGATTCTCTGCCGGCCCTTTTATGACATAGACCGCATCGGACGGCGCGTTTCCGAGATCGATGGTTGTAAAAGAATTCACCGCAGGAGTGAAAACAGTGCGAATGACATCGTTCGAAATTGCGAACGGCAGCGGGCATTTCATCGTCACACGAACCCGGGCGCTTGAAGACAGATCGCGCTTGCCGACCATTTCAACCGTATCGATCGAATGATAGTAGGCGATCCAGTGACGGTCGGGGAGGTCGCTCCGTTCAAGCCGGACCGGTGCGGTCGAACGCCAGGGATTTCCCTCGAACGTCGCGAGAAATCCTTTCAGGTAAGCCAGCCGCATCCGCAGATCCTCGGCCGAGGAACCGTGGACATAGCCCTCGAGAAGAATCCGTTTCGGCTCGAAATACTCGTCCCGGATGTGCCATGCATGGTTTCCGGGAACAAGCTCCTCGTCGGAAACCACAGTGGGGACATCGAGACCGCTGACGGTATCTGCATGGAATCCGAGTTCGTTCAGGCATTTACCGGCGATGCGGATGCCGGCGGAGAGTCCGCTCATGAACGAGGGCGCCGTGACAGTCGAGGACGCTTTACGCACAGTTACCGCAGCCGTCAGCTCAAGGAAAGAATAGTTATAAGTGGTTACCTCGGCAGTCGGCCCGAACGCGGTTTCGGCGCCCTCCGGGGTGCGGGCTTTCACTTTAAACGTGTAGGCGGTTGCCGGTAAAAGTCCGGCGGCGCTTACCGACTGCCATTCAGCCGCGGTGTGCCATGCCTCGATGAGCGAGGGATTGCCGACCAAACCTATATATGTTCCGTCCGTTACATTGTAGACCGCGTACTCGGCAAATGCCTCGTTGCCGTCATCGCCCATGACGACGACGACTGATTCGGACTGAATATCCGAAAATTCCGGTGCGGCGGGTGAATGGGGAAATGTGTATGCGTAACTTCCCGGCCCGAATCCGGTCTCTGTCATAATCATTACCTCCGGTTTGCCGTCATCGCGGCTGTACCGTGATGAGCAGACGTTGATAGCGTGCGTTTTCGCAAATTATTTTTCGTATTATTCTCCGTTGCGTGCTTTGGCTCTCAGGACATAGAGATTGCCGGGATTGATCCCGGAAAGGGTATCTCCGAGCGCTGCGCCCCATTCTGCGTAAGTCCGCCATCCCCATTCTCCGAGAGGTTCGGCCCGGAGCGATTCCGGCTCAGCAGTGGCGTCGATATAATATCCGGAGACGCTGTCCTGAACCGCATATTGCGTATATGCCGGATTGCCGTTCGGATCGAGTGTAAAAAACATCAGGCTGTCGGGAAAGTCGAATGTGTAATGCAGTTTGAGAGATATTCCTGTGCCGTCGAACCGTTTGATGGAAACATCGTCAACATAAAATGTTTTCCCCGCATTCGACCCGTCGGTCGGATAGGCGTATAGTCTGAGATATCCTGTACTGTCGTCCGCGGTGAACGTTAATCTGCATAGGCTCCATTCGCTCCTGTCGATGTATATGCTTGTATAGGAATAGCCGCTGCCGCCGGATGAGAAATCGTCACAGTCTAATACCAGCCGCTGCGGCTCGAGCATATCGAGATTGTAAAGCCATGCCTCGGCCGTATATGTTTCGCCCGCAGTTAGTCCCGCGATAGCGCCGCTGATTCCCCCATACGCTCCGGAACCGTTCAGTGTCACTTTTCGCGAGTATGTTCCGCTTCTGGATTGTTCCGGGCTTTGTTCATTGGCTGTGGGGCTCTGATAATCGCTCCAGCCGGTATCCAGTTCCATATTCCCATTTACAACGATCTCCGGCCCGAGTTCGTAATCGTCAAACGTGCCGAAAGTATGAAGCGAGTCAACCTGATCGGCGGTGTGTGCCCGATTGTAAATTCGTATATCATCCAGATATCCTTTAAAATATGATACGCTGTCGCCGGAAGATCGTCCGATTGACAGTATCCTGTCCTCATACAGCACGATATCTCCGGCTGTCGGCGCCGAATCGTTTGACAACTCACCGTCCACGTAAATGTTAACTGTCGCGCCGTTATAGGTTCCCGCGACATTGTGCCATATGTTATCCCCGAGAGCAGACGTATACCCGCTCGAAACCGTATCGCCGTTGTCGACTTGGAAATGCAACTGGTTATTGTCGTTGAAAAGAAGCCTGTAGGATGATTTCCCGGAGGCATTCTCATAGGTGATAACACGGTTATAAGTCGTATCCGCGCCGGTCAGTTTTATCCGGCAGGATAGAGTGAACGAATCGGTGAAATCGAAATCCACCGTATCGTCCGCGGCGATATAACTGCTTATGCCGTTAAACCCATACGAATGATTGCCCGCTGATGGATCGTCTTTAAGGAAAGCTGTAGCGAATACGGTACCGTGGTTGCCGTTCCCCGATTCGTCGATAACATCACCGCTTGCATAAAAGAGTGAGGGCTTGCCGGGAACATTAGAATGCGTATAGACCGAATCGGGATCGGAATATTGCCCGTTCAAATTACCGCCGAGTACTTCCACCATGAAATGGTACTGCGTGTTTGGGCTGAGTCCATCGATTGTCACGCTTTCAGTTCCGGCGGTAAGTGTATCCGAGACCGCAGTGGAATCGGTGCGATTGACAATTTGGAATTGTTCTTCCGAATAGCTTCTGTCTGACCACTC
>CAZCDQ010000131.1:0-2755 GCA_964497605.1 uncultured bacterium | reverse complement strand
CACTCGGCAAGAATGCTGTCGGGTGAAACGGCGGTTAGCGTGAAATCCCCGGGAAGCGTATCGGGCGGATCGATGCTGAACGTGAGATACGAACTGTCAGGATTGACAGTGAAAAACTCATTTCCGGCGGGAACAGCGGCGCTTGAATCACGGGAACTGACTATCGTCGCCCGCAGCGTGTCGCCGAGTGCGTTGGTGAGATTGTCGAGGCCATCCGCGTTGAATGTCAATGTGTGCAGGCTGCCTCCTGCGATCGCGGCGGTGCTGTCGGGGTTGAAAAGGCCGGCGCCGGTATGTGCCGTCGATCCGGTTTCGCGGCCGCCGAAATTCCAATACGCTTCGTCGTCGAATGCGCTGCCTGTCCATTCGCCCGTAAACGCGTTGACCGTGAAATTGGCATCGGTGGAATCGGCTGAGATATATACATGCAGACTGCCCGCATAGGTTTCGTATCCGGCAGGAAGAGCCGTCTCGATCCCGAGCCGTTTTACATAATAATCGGCGCTGTCCAAACGCTGCCCCAGATCGGGAGCGGCGCGTTCGGTCTCGATGCTGTCGCTTCCCGCAACACTTCGTGCATCGGCATACGAGGTCAGTCCGCCGGTATTTTCGAAACCGTACAAATTGCCGGGAACGCTGTCAAGCGGGATCGTCACCGTAACCGGCGGTTCGGAGGTTTTGACTGTATACCAGTTTTCGCTCAAAACACCGTCTTCATTGTAGCCGTGAATGCCGACCGCATACACCGTATCGGAGTCGAGAAATCCGCGTGTGCCAACCGCAATCGTGTCTCCCCATGCGGCGGCGGTTTTCGTGTAGGAGGCCGAGGTTGTGTCTCCGGCAGCATCGCTCCAGTAGAGTGTATCCGCACCGATGACAATGGCGGCTGAGAATGCCGTGCTGTCCGGATTCTGCCCGTTTTCGAACGACATGTTGAAATGTGAGGATGTGTAATCGAAGAAAGTAACATTACCGGGTGCTCCGGTTAACGTGTAAGTGCTGTCGGGATCGGAAATCCATTTCGTGCCCGCCGAATCGGCCGCGGCGGCCCATATATATTTCATGTTCCAATCGAGTCCCCCGAGCGTATCGGCACGCGCATCGACCGAAACCGAATCGATCACTGTCGAGTCGGCGTGATTGAGTATGTAAAGCATATCCGCATTGTCGCCGTCATAATCCCAGGAGCATGCGACCGTCTCAAAATCGAGTGCAGTCATGGTGAAATTGTAAGGTTCATTCGCGGGCGTGAAAGTGATGGATACATACGGCTTATAATCGGGATTCTCTGAGGATTCAAAATAGAGATACTCGGCCTGTGTGGGGGCAGTATTGTCGTAATCGTTTTGTGATATGAGCGCAATCCGAAGTGTGTCTCCCGATGCGGCAGCGACTGAATCAAGTCCTGCGGCGTTGAATACGATTGTATTCCATGACGGCGAATAGGACGATGAATTCCAGGCGTTGTTGAGTACGGTTCCGGTATGGGATGTCCCGGTCTCTCGGCCGTCGAATTTGGTATAGTCGCCCGTGTCCAATTCCGGCCCGTATGCGGAGGCGCCGACAAGATAGATACCAAAATCATCATCCGATTGGTCGGAGTTACCATATACATAGAGTGTACATGCTTCGACCGTTTCGATCTCGGGAATCGGAAACGAGACAAATCCCCTGAAGACATAATAGCTTGTATTCGAGGTATTGTACCATTGCCCTGACGCGATGACATTCGTTCCCAACAGTCCGCCGCCGTTATAATCGCGGACATTCGCATAAGTGTCGTTTGCATACCGGTGGATACGGCCGTCCCGATGCGCGGTGATCTCAGTCGAGGGATCGAGCGTGACCGGCCACGATACATCCTCCGGGATTGTAAGCGCGTATGACAGCACATCACCGCTGAAAGATGCGGTAACAGGTATTTCCCGCATATCGGCATCGACTGCCCATGCCGGGGGAATTCTGAACAGGAATCTATCACCGGCATCATAAAAGCTCAGCGCGTCGCCGTCGAACGAGACCGCCGCGTTGGTTATGAGCTGCCAGCGAACGGATGAATCGGCATGTTGAGTGAATATAAGCTCTTCCTTGACCCCGTATTCTGTGGGTGTTACGATTTCGGTTATGCCTGTCCGGCTGTCGAGCGGAATGTATTTGACATAGTACGATCCTCTCGAAAAGCTATATCCATTGGCGCGGTCAGCCGGATCGTACCGGTAAATATATTCGCCTGACCGCACAGCCCGGGTGAATTCGCCGCTCGTTTCCTCGACCGCCGCGAGCGTGATTTCTTTCATCGTTTCGCGGTTTCCGGAGTATTTTTTCCCCGCATAGACTTTCATTGTGCGGGTGCCGTCATGATTGTCGAACGTTTCCGAACGAGCGGTTCGAAGTGAAATCAGCTCGTTCGGCGACACTGCCTCCGGCTCTACTGCGGCCGGTTCCTGTGCCGTTGCGTAAAGCGCAAGGAGCGCACTGAGCAGCGACAGTGCAATAAACGGAATCAGTCTGCGCATACTTGTTCCTTTCGTATCAGTGGTAATCGAATTTAATGGTTAGTTTCGGTCCCGTTTTCTCCCCGGTGGTTTCGTTTACGCCGATGTTTCCGGAGAGGTATATGTACTGCGACGTCTGATCGTGCAATGTGCCGGTAATCGTTCCGCCGCCGATTTTTGTCAGATTCGACAGGGGTTCCGCCAACGGCGCGTCACCCGGCGATCCGGTTTTAACCTGCACCGCCGTTTTGTTCCGCGTC
>CAZCDQ010000130.1:0-10277 GCA_964497605.1 uncultured bacterium | reverse complement strand
CGTAACGGACCTTGACGGCATTGACCAGCAGTGGCGGGCGCGAGACCTGCTGGCGGTCATTGCCGCCGTACTGCCTTATAACGACTGAATCGCCAAGGTTTTTCAGGGAAACAAGCTCGCTGAACGGTCCCGACTTGGCAAATTGTGCTATGAACACACTCATGCCTGCGCCGGCGGCCCTGATTGCGAGCCCGAGCGCTGCGGTTGTTTTTCCCTTGCCGTTGCCTGTATAAACCTGAACATATCCTTTTTCATCGTTCCGACCACCGCTGGGAATGCTTTTCGGCATATCCGCTCCTCCTTTGGATTTTCGTTTGCGTTTCGGTTAATCATCCCAGTCTAATTCGTGATGAAGCGTCCGTGCGAGGTCCTCGAGAAACAATATAAACCGCGGACCAGGAATGACCGCGTAATCCTGTTCAAACGCATACACGCGATTATGTTTGACTGCGTCCACATTGGGTATGCTGTCCCATTCTTTTACGATCGTGTCTGCGTCGACCTTGATTTCTGAGGTGGACGGGATCATTTCGATGATGTATTCCGGATTAAGATATAATATACTCTCTTTTGAGAGAACCGGAAAGGGAATATCGTTCTTCTGGTATACATTCACACCGCCGGCATAGGCTATCAGCTCATTGTAAAACGTGTTTTTCCCCGCGATCGATACATCCGACACCGAAGTGGATCCGAAAGTCCGCCCCAGCGATATCATTACACGCGGACGGTGCGAATTCGACGTTTTCTCACGGATACGGTTCATCCTCGTTTCTATCCCGTCAACCAATACCTGCGCACGGTCAGGGACCGAACATAATTCGCCGATAGCGGTGATCGTGTCGAGAATTTCCCGGACCAGCCGGTTATGAACAACTGCGGTTTCAAGTCCCAATTCATCGAGATATCTGCGGATATTCTCGTGCTCCGGCAGAAGAATGACCAGATCGGGTTTTAATCGTACAATCGCCTCGTAATTGGGATCGATGAAACCGCCGACATTGTGGATGTCCTGCGCTTCAGGAGGATATTTGCAGAATCTCGACACACCGACCAGCCGATTGCCGAGCCCAAGCGTGAACAGGGTTTCGGTGATATTGGGCGCCAGGGATACGATACGTTCGTATTTTCCCGGCACGAGCTTATCCGCTGCAGTATTGGTTGCGCTGTCTGTGCTGCCCCTGTTTGTGAATGTACAGAGCTGCGCGATAATGGTGATGGCGGCGAGCAGGATTGCCGTTATGATAATGACGCGTTTATTCAAACCGTTATCCCCGAAATATCGATTTCGTTCTATCACACTGTGAATATATTATTCAATACCGATAAACACAACCGAACTCGGCTGAAGCTCGGTCGGAAACATATCGCCGACAGCTTCATTCGATGAAACATCGACAATATACATCCCCGGATTGCCGTATTCCGTGGACCCGATAAAAAGATAATTGCCGCCCATCGCAATACCGCCGCCGGCATCGGGCACGGGGAGTTTACTGCCGAGCGATCCGGTCGTTAAATTAAAATATCGCGGTATTTTATTGAATAATTCATCGTAGGAAGATATGCAGCCGGTTCCGTCTTTGAATATGAAAATATCGGCCATATTTCCCAGATCATTGGATTCTGATATAATTTTTCTCTGCGAAGTAAGCGGATCATCGAGGTCAACTGTTTGTACACCCCCGCTTGACTTATCGTAGGTCGAGCCGGCAAGATAGAGCATATTTTCGTAAAGCGCACCGGTGGAAATGTTTTTTACGATTAGGTCGATTCCCTGAATACCTTCAGTTTCGGCATCCATATCAATAATAGTATCGGTAGACGGATCGATAACGATCAAGACGGATGTACCTGCGGAATAAGACGTGAGGTCATACCGCTGCAGCACGACATAGATCATACCGTTATAGGAGAATCCAATATGCGCTTCCGGGAAACCATCTGCATCCGCCCATGCTGAAACGTCGATTTCGCCGGTTTTAAACGATGCTTCGTCAGTTGCCGAGGGATCGACAACCCAGATGTCTGTCGAACCATACAGAAGCAGATACGCTTTGGAACCGCTGAAAACGATATCGTGCGGATTTGAGCCCTCGCCGGTGCTGAACTGGAAGATATGGCTGCCCGGTACGAGAACCGCCGGATCGTATTTACTGACCGCATCGGCGCCCGAACGCTCGAGAATATACAGGTAGGTACCGTCCGTCTTCGCGGCATTATCCTGGGATATGGGCAGTATATTGTCGGTGAATGTTTCCGATTCGGTGTCGTAGACCGCGGTATTGCCGGATTCGCCCCAGACGGAAGTTGTAACGACGACCATCCCATCGGAGGGTACCTTGTTATTGCCGGAATTGTTTGAATTCTTGTTGTCATCGTCGTCGAATATGCATCCGGCGGTGAACGTCATGAGTGCGGTTAGTGCGAACGCGAGCAGTTTTTGTACGTGTGTTGTTTTCATGTTTCTCCTCTCAGATAAACGTGTGTATTTTTGAATCTATTGTAATTCTGTTATTTTAGCATATATGTGCATATCAACATAAACGACCGCCCTGGTTTCGGCAGGCCCTGGATATCGAATGTCCGCACATCGGCAATGTTTTTAGTCAGTGCGGTCACCACTAATGCGCATTCTTTCAGCCGTACGGTCAGGCCAATATCGTTCAGCGTCCGGCCGGGATACCGTTTATGGGACTGATTGGTTCGGTCGAGATAGTAGGCGCTTTTCGCATTCAGCATCCAGAAAACCGAAATATTGCCGGCCGAGTATTCCGCTTTCAGGTTGCCGTAATGACGCGGTCTGTTCGGCAGACATTTGCCGCGGAAGAATATCCGGTTTTCAGTGGTGACTTTCGATGTTTGAAGCGACCAGTTGCCGCTGAACAGCACACGGCCGAACAATCGCGAACTCCAGACCGTTTCGATACCTTTCACATACGAGCCGCCCACATTGTCGGGTGTGACAAATCCGCCGTCGTCGGTATACCACTGTATGAGATCGGTGTAACGGTTTTCGAAATATGCCGCCGCGACTGTTCCTGATACCGGTTGTTGTCCCGAACCGAATCGCGTTGCAATACCGGCGTCCCATCGCCGGGTACGCTCCGGTTTCAGTTCCGCGTTGGAAAGCGTTGTACCTCTGTCGCCGAACAGCTCATACAGGCTGGGCACCCGTGTGATATCGCCATAATTGGCTTTCAGCGAAAGAGACCGGGCGACCGTGTATTTGACACCGGTTTGGGCATTGGTATGGTGGTGAAACGCAGCCTCTGGCGTTGTCCGGTTGAATGAGGAGGGCTGGCCCTCGAACGAACTGAACAGGCGCTCACGCCGGGCATTCGCGGTGACAGTCAGCCGTTTGCCGGAAGCGGTGTATACGGCGTCGATCATCATCCCAAGCTGTTCGCGCGAGGAGGCAAGCGGTGCAAAATTTTCAAGCTTGAAATCGGGGCTGAACGATTCATGTTTTGCCTGCACGCTTGTGGTGAACCGAACGCTGCTACCGAGCATGAGGGAGAGCGGCGCTACGACGTTGAATGTATTTGTATTATAAATATTATCCTGAAATCCCCAGCCGACTGTGCCGCTTGTATCGCGGTAATGCTCGCGGTTGTAAATGTGATGAAATCGCGGCTCGAACGATAACTGGTCTTCAAAGAGCGGATTGAATGTCAGTTTTGCCTGAAAGAGATTCTTCCGGGTCGAAAGCGATGCGTTCGAATAACGTTTGTTGTCCTTGCCGGGGATATTCTTGTTACCGGTTAGAATATGGTCGGATAGTTCGAGAAGCATCCCGTTTTCGAACACGCGGCTGTATTTGCTTAAGAGATTTGTCGAACGGTACTCGTCATTATTACGGCGTGCCGTGTAATCGTCTTCCGAATTGTACATGGTGCCGTTATCGCTCGAATACTCGAAATCGTTGTCCGAGGCGGAGTGATCGACAGTCAACTGTATTTTCGACATTCCGAGCGGGACATTCAGCACGCTGCCTGCGGTGAATGTGTTGAACGAGCCGTATCCCAGCGAGACCGTATTAATGCCGGATGACATGCCCCGGGTTTTTATATTAACAACGCCCCCTGCAGAGTCACCGCCGAATTCGGCCGGTGCGCCGCTTCGCCATATTTCGATCTGCTCGACTTGTCCAAGTGGAATAGTGCTGAGATCGACCGTACCGCCGAGCGCCTCGTTAAGCAGCATACCGTCAAGAAAGACATTGACCTGATTCGAATACGATCCTCTCAGCGATATTTCGGTGTAATCGCCCAATCCGCCTGTTGAACTGATATACGCGCCGGGTGTTTGGGCGATGACATCCGCCACGGTTGAGGAATTGCGCTCGAAATCGCTGCGGGATACGACAGTAACATGGGAGGGAAGCTCTTCTGTGCCGCTGTCATCGCCGGATAAACTTCGCACGACAACCTCATCGACCCGGTAGGTGAGAGGATGGAGTGTGATAAGAAGATTGCTGGTGGAATCATCCGGAACGGTTAGCCTTGTTTGGTAGTATTTCCAGCCTGGCACTGCGTTTGATACGGTCAATAGATATGTGCCTGCCGGAATGTCTCCGATTTTGAACCTTCCGTTTGTATCAGTCGTATCGGCAAAATCAGTGGAAAACAATGCTATGTAAGCTGTTTCGGCCGGGCCTTCACCGGATTGTGTGACCGTTCCTGATAATGTATACATATCTTCGGCTGAGAATATGACGGCAGGTATCAAACATAAAACCGCCGCAGCGATGAAAACTGATATAAAGAATTGTTTCACAGTATATCCAATAAAAAAAACCCCGGTCATCAATATGACAGGGGCGACGTTTTTCACCTCGTTCCATGATTTGCTTCATTTCCCGAAAGCACTCATGCTATGTTCAAAGGGCCGGTCTTCTGGCTTCCGTTTCATCCTACTCGCCGCACCTTCCCGTTTCCTGCTGGAAACAGTGGCTGTGTCACGGTTTTCGTCATCGGTTACAGCGGCGGGTCCGCAACGGTCTTTCACCGTTTTCCCGTCACCCTTTTTGATATAATAGTGAATGGAGAGGTTATTTGCAAGAAAAATGTCTAAAAATTTTTAAAGGAGTATTTTTATATGCAACGTGTGTTTTTTACAGCAATATTTGTATTTACGGTTCTGACAGTTTCCGTGCATACGCAGGAGATCGACTCGCTGGTTATTACGACTGAGGATGCCGAACTTGCGATTGGTGACAGCCTACAATTCGAGGCGGCACTATTCGACACATCCGGCGCGGCTGTCGATACCACAATTGTATGGAATATTATTTCGCTTGAAAATGTGGGAACAGTTGACGATGCCGGACTGTTTATTGCCGAAAACGCAGGGAATGGAGTTATCGTCGCCTCATTCAATGCGTTTGCTGACAGTGCATTTGTGAAAGTTGAGGGCGATGAACCGGCTCCGCCTGCGGATGAGGTTGTCATCGAAGCAGTCGAAATTGTCGAGGATTCAGTCGAAACACGTGTGGGAGAATCGGTTGAACTTACGGCAGTTGTGCGGGACAGCAGCGATTCGCAGGCGGATACCTCTGTGACATGGTCGGTGGCTGCCGAGACAGATATCGGAACCATCGACGATGAGGGTATATTTACTGCCGCGGCAGTCGGGACTGGACTTATCCTCGCGAGCATCGGCGATCTCTCAGACAGCATCACAGTGGTAGTCGAGGAAGCCCTTGACCCGATCGCTGCTGAGATCAATGTAAAGCCTCAGAATTCCACGATCGCAGTTGGCGACAGCATTTCTTTTGAATCCGAGATTCTCGACGCCAACGGCGACGAGCTGGAAGTCGTTGTCTCCTGGAGTGTCAGTGATTCCACACTCGGGTCGATCAATCCGGATGGTACGTTTATCGCCTTGGCGGATGGCGAGCTTACGGTGACCGTATCGTTTGAGGATACCGTCGGTGAGGCTGAGGTTACTATTTCGGATAAACCGGTCGATCCCGGAAACGGCGGTCAGGTAAGAAACACTATCAGAATTATGAGAGAGTTTCAAGGAATTAAGACCCAGTTCCGGAGCGGAAAGGATCAGGAAGGCGATACTATTCAAATTGCAGGATTTGCAAGTCCGCTCAATTTTATAAATGGAACGAAGATTGTTTTCCCCGACAGTTGTCTTGGCGAGGATATTACTATCACGATGAAAATTCAGAAAATAGGGAAAATAAATCTGTCGACAATGCATGTCGATTTCCCCGATTCGATTATGGGCGGTGTTACATTCGAGGTTTCGGTGAACGACAGCGTTGTGCATCCGTACCATTTCAACGAGCCGCTCGAAGTAACGATTCCTTACAGACAGGCGTTACTTGACAAAATCGGCATCACTCCCGATCAAATCAGCATGTATTACATGAACGAGGCAGGCGAACTGGTTGCCGAGGGAATCACTGACATTGTGCTGGATAAGGAGAATAAACTTATCACCGGCAAGGTCGAACATTTCTCCGATGTTGTGCTTGCCACGAGTCAAGACATGACAGTCGGTGTTGCGGATGGCGGACCTGATGGATTTTCACTTTCGACGAATTATCCGAATCCGTTCAATCCGTCGACGACTATACCGTTTGCGGTACCGGATCGCTTGAATGTAACTATTAAAGTGTATAACCTTCTCGGGCAGTATGTGACCACTCTGACCGACAGTGTCAGGCCTGCGGGATCGTATTCCGTAGTATGGGACGGCAAAAACGACGCCGGTATGATGGTCACGAGCGGTATCTATTTTTATCGTCTCGAGGCTGGTATATACAGCGAGACACGCAGAATGGTATTTATGAGGTAATATAAAAGAAAACTGTAAGTAACAATACCGGGTCTGAACCCTCTCGTATCAGACCCGGTATTTTTTTAGCAAAATAAAAAATTTTATTTGTAAAATGCAGGAAAGTTTGATGATATTATGTATCTGCATCTTGGTAGGGATATAAACCTGTTCTGCGGATTTTAAAAATCAGTTTGCCATTTCTCGCCGTAAAAAAGGAATATAGATGTTAGATAAAGCGGATTTTCTTTCCATCGAACATCATACGATCGATGTCACAGGTGTCGAGCGTCTGGTTGAATTCACCCGTTACAATCCTCATTCACCGGGTGATTTTCTGCAGGATCTCGAACTTGCGATGGATCTAAATATAAAATCCGGGGCAACGCTATATCCAAAAGGTACAGTTATGACCCAGTCGCGCATCGAGCGGCTTATAAAGCTCAGAGAATCGAGCCCAGAACTGATATTGACATTCAAGTTCAAACGGAGTCCGAAACTCCTGAACAACTTCCGCAAGGAGGTCAAGGATTTTATTCAAGTACTCATGGAACGCAACTCAAAAAATAAAGCGTTCCGGCTGCTCCTTTCAGGTATAACAAAAACGTTGACCGGTTTTATAGACGATGTTCTTAAAGACGATAAAATAATGCTTTTGATTTATAAAATGAAATTCATATGTGAAACATCCACATCGAAAAAGGCGTCGCTCTATTTTACCCATTCTCTGAATGTGGCGATTTTTACCCTTGCGCTGGCATCAACCGACAATTACAAAAACTTCGTCCAAAACGATAAAAAGAAACTCAAAGACATGTTTATTGTCGGCGTTCTTCATAATTACGGCGCTATTATATGGATCGAAAAGATTCTCAAAATAAAAGAGGAAAAAATGCTGGGCGTATACTGGGATGAAAACCGGAACGGGTATTACTATCTCGGGCTGCTCAGATTCAGTTTCGATATTATGGATGCAATCCGTTATCTTTGTGAATACAATATGGACCGCTGTGAATTTGTCCAGCGTGAGGGGTGGCCTGAAACAATCGCAAACCTGGTTTTGGTTGTCGAATCGTTCCTCCGCGAGGAGAACGGACTGTTCGGTTTGCCCCAGAGTATGCGCGACGTTGTGGACGGTCTGAATGTAAAAATGATGGATAAGATGATGAATGATCATGCGGTGCAGACGTTGACCTTGGAGCTTCAACTTGAGGACATATTCGATTTCTACGAGGAACTTCAGAATCTTATGGCAGAATGCCCGTACGACGATTCCGCGGTTCCGTATCCTGTTACCGGATATAAAAGTCCGACGCTTTTTATCTGTAGCAAAACGGTTGGTGAATGCCCGTATATCGAGGCATCGTTCAAAGCGATCAGCCTTGTGCAGGATGTGGGTATACTGAAAAAAGGGAAATACCACCGGTGTTTGCTTCTTACACCCAAACTGTTTACGTTCTATAAAAAGCATTACAAAGAAATCAAAAAAGAAATAGATACGGACAAATAGCATGTTCGGTCGGTAATTGTGAACGCATACGCAAAGGAGACCCAGCGTGAAAAAAATCCTTTTAGTCGATGACGATCTTGACGTTCAAAAGCTACTATCGGAATTATTTATAAGGAACACGTCCTATAAAGTGTATACTGCTGAGGACGGTGAAGTTGCACTGGATATGGTGAAGAACGATCCCCCCGATTTTATCATACTTGATGTGGTTCTCCCGAAAATCAACGGGCTTGCGTTCATCAGGTATCTCCGCTCGATCGAGCATACCGCGGATATTCCGGTCATTCTTGTTTCCGGTGAAATGGTCGACAACAGTATCAAACAGGAAGGGGTTGCACTCGGAGTCGTTGACTATTTGTTAAAGCCGTTAAACCTTGAAAAACTTCTTGCGACTGTGAATTCCTATCTTACTCCTAATTCACCATAAGCAGCGTCACGAATATAAAAAACCTATCAATGCGCCAGTTTCTATGCCAATATTCCAAGTCGGCTCAGATATCTTTCCTGGCGCCTCCTCAAAACCCCAGATGAGCCAAGATATACCAGGCTGTACGTTGGGAATCCAGCAAAGAATGAGCGGGTTCGTCAATTATTTATCAAGGCAGGAATTTAGCCGTCCTGAGGTCAAGAATGTGGGAATGCTGCTGAGTTGGATGTTGAAGTGGCACGCTGAGGCGGGAAGAGATAGGGCGACGAATGCTGGAAACGAACGCAGAGAAAAACCTGCGGCATTCCGGGAGAAACGGTTTTGCATCATTGACTTCAGCGATATCACCTCATACTATTACTATATACTCACTGTCGAGGTGGCTCAGGTTCTCGCTTAATTTAGGAATAAGGTATTCTCCGTATCTGAGAACATTTTACAAATGTATCAAAGTAAAAAGAGAAAATGTTAAAGCTATTATTGCTACGGCAAAAAACTGTTATTTATCATTTACAATATACTCAAAGAAAATATAATTTATTAAGATTTCACAAATGGTGTAATTAGAACAACATAAATCATTCCAATATCATTTTGGAGTAGGCTTTTATCATAGGAGGAGGAGGATGAGTATTAGCATGCTATACTTTTCAATTCACCAATGTTGTCAATCGGTTATTTGTGATACACGAAGAAAAATCATACGCTGTTTTTATCCATTGCATGGTATCCTGCTGGTATATAAATACATGAGTTGGATCTTTTCGATAATACCAGCCGGCGAAATTAATTTGCGAATCATAGAGATGTGTCATACAATAGATTCTGCCTCCCGGATTCAGAAGACGTTTTAATAATGTAAATTCTTTGTTAGGCGAATGAAAGTGTTCAATCACTTCACAGCAGATTATATAGTCATAGAAGTTTTCAAGTAACGTGACATTATTGTCAAAAAAAGGATCGTACTGAACGATGTTGAATCCCCTGTCGCGTAGTAACTTAGATATTACGGGTCCGGTGCCGGCCCCAAAATCAAGACCCAAATGCTCTTGGGTGAAATATTCATTCACAGCCGACACAACAGGTGTTACAAAAGCCTGGTATCTCAAATCTTCGACATCATTATTATGCGTTTCATATCGTGCTTTTTCTTCTGTAGCAGACGGCCGATACTTTGGCGGCCGATAGATTCCTTTGCAGGTTTCACATAGATTGAACTCGATCCCGAACGATGTGTACTCCGTGGCATGGCATAATGGGCAACAGTAACCTTCGCTCACATGTATAGAACTGTTCAAAATACTTTTCTTTTTGTGTTCATTAACTGCTCCAGTGTTTGTGATCATCGTCTTTCTCAAAGATACATTTATGCAATTGATGTTAACTGTCAATGGTATGTCTTGTCCCCATTGGTGCGGCTTCATATCTATCAATCATGTGGCCTATATAAGCTCTGCTCCCGCCTTCACCATCTTGTTTCGCGCTTGCTCTCCATCATGGGCAGTCGTTGGCCTGGTTGCAAACGTAATTACGGTAACTTCAAAC
>CAZCDQ010000129.1:0-10297 GCA_964497605.1 uncultured bacterium | reverse complement strand
GATGGTTGCAATCAAGATGGGTGTCGAGGCGTACCGTCAGAGCAAAACGATGATATGGGATGCCCCAAACGAACGAATGGTGACCGGTTGACCCACGACTATGGTGTTTTTCAGATTGAGCAATAATTACGGGCATACACTTCAATCATGGGGAAGAAAATGAAACGGCGTAGATTTCTCGAAACTGCCGCCGGTTCGGCCGCAGCGGCATCCTTTTTCGCCGGATGCACCGGAACAACAACAGACAACTCAAAATCGGCTACAACTGAAACGCTTGCCGGATACACTCTCGAAGAGCTGCGTGAACTCTACCGATATGATCTTTTCGATGATTTCATGCCGTTCCTCTATGAACACGTGGTCGACTACGAATACGGTGGTTTTATGTGCAATACCGACCGGGACGGAACAAACATCACCGGCGACAAACGTACATGGTACGAGGGTCGTGGGATATGGGTGTCCTCGCATCTGTACAATACGATTGATCATGACCCGAAACATCTTGAAATCGCCCGAAAATCTATCGATTTTCTTTACAAAATAAAACCACCACCGGGAGAACTCTGGCCATCCAGCATATCGCGTGAGGGCAAACCGCTTGGCGGACCCGATACGATCTTTTACGGCGATATGTTTGTCGCCAACGGTCTTCAGGAATATGCTGAGGCGTCCGGCGAGGACAAGTGGTGGGATGAAGCAAAAATGATCCTTCTCAAATGCCTCGATATCTATGATAACCGTCCCGAATACGGTAATCTGCCGGCAACCGATACAGCGCCGGCGGTTGAACGTCCCCGCATGATCGGCCACTGGTTTGTGCTTCTCCGAGCAACAACGCAAATGCTCGAGAATCGTGAAGATCCCGAACTGAGAGCTATCAACGACCGCTGTATCGACGCGGTAATGAATCACCATTATAATCCCGATTTCGGTTTATTCTGCGAGTATGTCAATCACGATCTCTCACAGATAGACAGCGATTACGGACAGGAGGTTACCGGTCACGGGCTCGAAACGATGTGGATGGTCATGTTCGAGGTGCTTCGGCGCGGTGAAAAAACGCTGTTTGATACTGCGGCTGAACGTCTGAAACAAAGCCTCGAGGTTTTCTGGGACGATGTCTACGGCGGGATGATGGCCGGACTCGACCATGTGGATAAATACATCTGGAATACAAATAAATCTCTCTGGCTTCAGGAAGAAGTACTTATCGGCACAATGTGTATCTTCGAGCATACCGGTGCAGAGTGGGCACAGGAATGGTATTCGAAACTCTACACGTATGTCAGGGATAAATTCCCGCTTAAACAGTACGGCTATCCGATATGGAACCTGTATGGTGACCGCAAGATGACGTTTGTGGAAAAAGCCACCCGTGTCGGTAATTTTCACCATCCCCGTCATCTGATGATCAACATACAGGCGCTTGACAGGATGATCGCGCGGGGATAGTTTCACTTTTTCATTTCAAATTAACAGGACGAGATTGATATAATCCCGTCCTGCTCTTTGTGTAAAAAAACATTCATCTTTCAATAAAATTCGACACTCTCCCCTTTCGTGCAATCATTCTATCAAGTATTTCAATCACAAGAAATAGCCGTCGCGGGTGATGAAGCAAGCAGGAGCGTTTCCAGAGATCGTAATGCTTCAGACCGTGACGAAACACCTTGTCGAACCAGTATATCGCCCACGGTGCATGGGTTTGTTCGACCGAGAACAGTGTAAATATGATAGCATCATCGGTTGCGCCTGATGGCGCATGATTATTACCGGCGACCACCCGCGCTTCGGGATTAGAGATCGAGACAAGACCGCCCTTTTCGCCCTCGGCCCAGCATTTTTCAAGTGTCAAACGTCCCATTTCCATGGCATCAAGAAATGTCCGGCGGTCACCCATCCGCATTGCCTCGTCCATACACATCCAGGCTGATTGAATGCTGTGCCACCCCGAGACAGAGCGGTGGGTATTGCGCTCGAAAGGCTGAAACATATTGTCGAGATATTCAAGCGCCACACCGTATTCCGGGCGGTAATGGCGTTCCATAATATTACGGACACACATGCGGGCAATCATGGATATGCCATAATCGTTGGTCTCACGGGCAAGCGGTGTTAATGTGCTCAGAAAATGCTGCCATGTTCCGAGGCGTTTTGTCCCGGGTTCATGGCCTGAACCATGACCACCGAGATGCTGATAATCGAGTGAAACGATGCGTTCATTGATACCATGTGCTGTCTCAATCGCAACATCGCGCGCTTCTTCATCTCCCGTTGCGATATAATACTCAGTCAGGCCAAGCACCATATACATATCACCGTAAATATTGAACGATCCTTGGACAAATGTTCCGTCACGTTTGACCTCTGAAATCCAGTACCTGTCCTCATCGCGACAGTATTTGAATGTAAAACCTTTCGTCTTTCGGGCGGCCTCAAGATGCCGTTCGTTTTTACCGAAATGATTGTATAGATATGAAAATACCCATAGTCCCCTGCCGAGATAGTACATTTCCTTTATATCGGTGGTGAATTCGCCGTTTTCATCCCAGTATGGAATAACGCCGCCGTATTCCCAGTCAATACCGTTCTTGTCCCAGAGAGCGATAAACTTTTCATCAAGCTCTTTTTGATGATAATCGCGTAACTCGTAAAGTGAAAATTCTCCCAAATGGTCGACCACTGTCGGGCTTACTGACGCTGTACCGTAATCCTCGTTGTCCGAATCCTGACCGATTGCCAGCGCCGCAGCAGCGCCGGAAAACGTCAGCGAACCCAACGCTGAATTCATTATGAAATGCCTGCGGTTCATAATAGCACTCCTATAGCATGCGAACAAATGCATTGTGCTTGATACTATTTATTATGTTAGATTATAATCTTATTATACTGCATACAATTAAAATTATTACAGTTTCATAATTATATTATGTCAGCACATCCAGAAACAAATCAACCTTTACGCCGCTAGTGGGGCCGACTATGTGAGCGGTTGAATTCATTTCCGTACGTGAGGCCGGATTCTATCGCTGCAGCACCGGTTCATAAAGCGCTTTATCAACATCTGTTTCATAGATGTCGTATGTCGTTCCGGCACGAGCATTTGTCACCGTGCGCTTTATCCCCGAGGGGAATGTAATCACGATGTCATATGTTCCGGTGGACGGTACTCCAAAATGCTGCTGAAGCGGATTTCCGGGAAATGTACCGTTACCGGCGGTGATCTCACGGAATCCGCGTAGCGCTGACATATCGTTCGCTTTTCCGGCATCGAACACCTGGATTTTGCTCATCACCGCCGAACGGTTAGATTCGGTGCCTTTGAGATTGACTTTGATAAAATTTCCGTTGTCGGTCATATTTCTGAACATGAACCATTTGCCCGGATTACTTGCGCTGGGACGGCGCCAGTTTCCGCCGATCAAATCGAGATCGCCGTCGTTGTCCAGATCGCCGAGTGCAATTCCGTGTCCGTAGAAACATGAGCCGCCGGTTGTGGTGTGTGATTCGGTAAACCGTCCGTGCCCATCATTAATAAATACGAGCGAGTCAAAAAAGCTGTTGGTAACAATGATATCGAGATCGCCATCATTATCGATATCCCCCATCGTGCTTCCTCGGGTATTTGTCAAAATATCGACGCCCGCTGCATGCGATATATCGGTAAACGTGCCGTCGCCGTTGTTTCGGTATAATTTATTGGCACCCCATTTCTCCTCAGGATATGCCGTCCCGACGCTGCACCCGAGAAACAGGTCCTGATCGCCGTCATTATCTATATCGCCCCAGAAACACGATACATCGTTACCGCGATGCGTCATTCCCAGTTCCGTGGTGACATCGGTGAATGTAAGGTCGCCGTTGTTACGGTATAGCACAAATGTAGTCGCATCCTTTGAGGCGTTGAGATTTCCCACACACAGATCGGGATCGCCATCGTTATCGTAATCGGAAAACGCACAGCAATAGCCGTTTCCCTCGTCTGCAACACCGGCCACGGCTGCGATATCGCGGTATGTTCCGTCATCGTTGTTGACATAGAGAGAATTGGCGCACTCCGGGCCGCTGCGGTATCCGCCTTCGGCAACATATAAATCGAGAAGACCGTCGCCGTTGACATCGGCGGTTGTCACTCCGCAGGAGTAATTGAACGTATTGCCGGCCAATCCTGCTTTCAAAGATGACTCAATATAGCCCTCGTCCTCACCAAGATAGAATTTGTTCGGCTGGAGGACATCTCCGCGCTTTTCCGTGAGCGACTCAAGGTTGTTTGCAGCAAATATATCCAGATAGCCGTTATTGTCAAAATCTGCCCACACGATGCCGTGCGTATCGTACGGACAATCGAGACTGACATAGGGCGTAATATTTTTAAATTTCAAGCCGCCCTCGTTTAAAAACAAACGGTTCTTTGAAAAAACGACGCTGAGATAGATATCGAGATCGCCGTCAAGATCAAAATCGCCCATGGCGGTGCATTTACCGTGACCAATATGATCGAATCCCGAGGACGCGGTTATGTCCTCGAATATGGAGCCGTTCAGGTGTTGATTTCGCGGGATATATTGGCATTGTGTTAAGGTGCTAAAACACATGAGAAGAAATACGGAGACAGCAAGTTGTTTCATCGAATTCCTCCGGTCTGGATATGTAATTTGAGATGTTGTTAAAAAGAATGATAATGCGAGACAATAGATAAATCAATGAGGAAATATAAATATTACTTAAAAGGATGGATTTAAAAAAATGAAGAACCGAAGAAACTATTCAGAGGAATTACAGAGGATATCGCGTAAAATATACTGGCGGAGAGGCAGGGATTCGAACCCTGGGATGGTTTACACCATCAACGGTTTTCGAGACCGCCCCATTCAACCACTCTGGCACCTCTCCGCATAGAATTTATTCTATGTTTAACGACGGCCGTGACCGCCTGTTCTTTCTGATATACTTGAAAAACTCGTTTAAAATTCCGGTGCATTCCGATTCCATTACACCGGGAATAATCTCCGCCATATGATTCAGTGATTTGTCACGGCAGATATTATAATGGCTGCCGCATGCGCCTCGTTCAGGATCGGGAGCACCGTACACGAGCACCGGAATCCGAGCAAGCACAATACCGCCGGCACACATTGCGCACGGTTCAAGTGTTACATACATTGTCGTTTCAAGAAGACGTTCATAGCCTGTCGTTTCGCACGCCGCGCCGATTGCGATGATCTCAGCATGTGCAGTCGGGTCTTTCAATGTTTCGACCCGATTGCCGCCCCGGCCGATGATTTTACCGTCCTTGACAATGACCGCACCGACAGGTGTTTCGCCGAATTCAAGCGCTTTTTCGGCCTCCGTAAGCGCCTGTTTCATCCAGTATTCGTGTGACTCAGTCAATTCCATTTCTGCAAATCTCGTCATCTCTCATAGAATAATATCTGCTGTAAATATAAATATCACAGCGATATAAATCAACCATTATACGCCGATTAACGCAATAAACAACTAAATTTCAATGATCGGTGTCGGTTCAAGCTGCGTTGCAGTTACTAAACAGCCGAGTTTTCGTTCGTGTTTCGCGAACAGGTCGCGTATTTCCTTTTCGGCCACATCGGCCCTGTTATTCTCGCAAGACAAATGTGCAAGCACAATGTGCGGTGCGAAGTCTTTTGAAATATTAAACAATACCTCGGCGGCGTTACGGTTCGACAAATGGCCGGTCCGCCCTTTTACCCGCTGTTTGAGTTGCCAGGTATACGGTCCGTTCACCAACATATTCACATCGTGGTTCGCCTCGATCACCACAAGATCGGAACCTTTAATACGCTCAATCACCAGTGTCGACATGAAACCAACATCGGTAGCTACCGAAATCTTTTTTTTTCCGGAATGTATACAGTACTGTACAGGGTCTACCGCATCATGAGAGATACTGAACGGCTGTATGTCCATCGGGCCGATTGCAAATGGAATGCCGCTCTCGATCGGAACAATTTTCTCGCTGCCGTTGAACAGTTTTCCCATCCGTGACAGCGAGCCGGCAGTCGCATAAACGGGGACACCAAGCAAGCGTGCACTGATACCGACTCCGGTGACATGATCGCTATGCTCGTGGGTTACCAGTATAGCTTTGATTTTGCCGGGATCGATGTCCCTGAGCAACATTCGTTTGTTCAGTTCTTTATGAGAAAGTCCTTGATCGATGATAATTGCGGTACCGCGGCTTTCGATATATATCGAGTTTCCTTTTGAGCCGCTTGCGAGAAGACATATTTTCAATGTTTTGTTACTCTCTGTAGCTGTTTATGGTATCGCGTAATTCAATAAGATTCCGCTGAGCAGCTTCGCTGAAATCGGGTCCTTCCGAGGCATAAAGAATTCCCCGTGAACTGTTGATGATTGTGCGCCCCGAAATGCCGCTGCATTCCTTGACAACCGCCTCGATATCGCCGCCCTGGGCGCCGACACCCGGTACAAGTATGGGAAGCTCAGGCGCAATATCGCGAATACGGCGCATGTGCTCAGGTTTTGTCGCACCCGCAACGAGGCCGATCTCGCCGTATTTTGCCCATTCGGCAGCGGCCTGTGCAACCCGTTCATACAACATGCCGCCGCCTGTATCGAGAAGCTGAAAATCAATTGCAGAAACGTTTGAGGTCAGGCACAGGACAAACACACATTTATCCTCGCGTATGAAAGGTGCAACAGCATCATAACCCATGTAGGGATTGACCGTGACCGCATCTGCCCCAATGTAATCGTATGCGTATTCGGCATATTTTTCGGCGGTGTTGCTGATATCGCCCCGTTTGACATCGAGAATCAACGGGATATCATTCGGGATTTCAGCGCATGTTTTGCGAAGGGTTTCAATGCCTGAGCCGCCCAGCGCCTCGTAAAACGCCGAATTCGGTTTATACGCGCAAACATAGTCTTTCGTGGCGGTAATGATTGCACGGTTGAATTCAAATATGGCATCGCCCTTTCGATTGATCGAAAGCGGAATATGTATGGGATCGGTATCAAGACCAACACACACAAGACTTTTTGCCCTTTCAGCCGCGTTTGTAATTTTAGTGATGAAACTCAATGACTGATAACCCCCACACGGTTATAATTATCAATTTAGGTTTTCGATCAAACGTTTTAAAGCTCGAAAAGCTCTCGTACGAACATGATAATGAAGCATAATACCCACCGGTATTCCCGCATATGAAATAGGCGGAATATCTGGTATTCCGTTTTGAACATATCCCAGAATTGCAGGAATTACAAAACAGAGAATCGTGATTAAGCCAATATTAAAATAACGAATTTTTGCAAAATTTGCACTAATTATTACAAGAGTTTTCTCTTTTTCACATTTTCTTGCTTGTACTTCGACAGTGAGACGCGAAATACAAGTAAGCGGCCGTTTCGAGTTGAACAGTATTGAGCGGTTTATATAATAGTCGAAGCCAGAATCCGTACTTTTTCTTATAAATCCATTTTCATGCAGACATTCCGATATACTGTCTCGAACCGCATCGATACCGCCTGCCGCAGTAAATGAACGTGAAACATATGAATGACTCATTTATATCCAATTTGTGATAGTGAGAGATATTGCGAAAGCATAATATACATGAAATGGGCGGTTAATTCAATAGCCGAAAGCATAGTTCAGAAGTACATTGAGTATAAAAAAACAGTAACGGGAACAAAAACATATTGCAGAACGATATTAATCTTTATTAAAAATACAGACTTTATTGCGACCGCGTTTTTTGGCCTCATAGAGAGCTTTATCGGCATGATTATAAAGCATTTTAAAACTCGTCGCTCGCTCATGGTTGGCCGCAATTCCCGCACTGATCGTAACCAAATAATCGCTTTTCGGCAGATTAAATCCGTTTTTTTCCACCGAAGTCCTAATTCTTTCGGCAACCTCGCGGGCGCCCTCAGCCGTTGTCTCGGGCAAAAGCATCGCAAATTCCTCGCCACCGACACGGCTGAGGATATCCATTTTGCGCAGATCTTTGGAAAGTAGTTTTGCGATATCACGGAGCACTTTGTCTCCGACCGAATGACCGAACGTGTCGTTGATTCGTTTAAAGCGATCCACATCGAGCAGGACTAAACTGAGCGTACGTTCCGTTCGTTCAGCGCGGGAGAGTTCTTTTTCGACATGTGTCATAAAATAGCGCCGGTTAAAAAGACCGGTCAAACTGTCCGTGGTTGCCATGACCTCGAGCCGCCCCTGATAACGGTTCACCGTCCAAACCGTGACTAATACGACAAAGAAGGTTGCGGCGAAACCGACAAGAAGGCTAAAAAACAATGCCGTACGGATATCCGTTAAAACAGAAGACTCGTTCTGGATAACGATAAGAAACCAGTCGATATCGGGAAAATATCGTGAGGATATAAATTGTTTTTCACCATTATATTTGGATTTAAAAAATAATAATTGTTTTTCATTGTTACCTGATAGGATGCTTTCAGAAAGGTGACTCAACTCCGGGAAGTCATGGATCGTACTTGTTTCGATTTTAGATTCGTCTGAATGAATCTGAACAACTCCATTCAAATCGACAAGGAAAAAACTGCGGTTATATTCTTTTTCGAAACGTGCCATTGTTTCGCCGACGTTTTTCATTTCGATTCCGATTCCAACAACACCAAGAAGATTCCCGTTATCATCCTCAAGCCGGTGATTGATGAATACGGTCAGCGTTCCCTGCGATATTTCGTCATGATCAACATCGAGGTCGTATTCTGTATTAAGCGCCAAAAAGTCGTAATACCAAACATCGTGAGCATTCTCAGGGCTAACCTCTTTGAATACACCGTTATAATAGTAGTATTTCTTTGTCCGGTCAGAAACCAGAAATGTGCTCGAAAATCCGAATTTCTCATTAATCGAATGCAGGTATTCGACAATCTCTTCCGTATTCTTTTCGCCCTTTAATATCCAGTTCTTTACGAATGTGTCGTGTGCCATGGCAGAGGAAATTTTGATATACTGAAGAACCTCACGGCGCATCTCGTTATGAATGCGGTCCGCAATCAGCGGGAGGATTTCTTCTGCGGCATCATTGCTTAACGCTTTTTTCGAGGTATAATAGCTGACAAGGTTCTCGCCTACGAAAGAAACGATCAGTACGAGGCTAAGTATGAGTATCAGTTTGGTTTTCAGATTCAAAGGAAGAACTACCTTTCGATATTCGATGCTTTTCACCATCGCGGGTATTGTGGTTATATCAGTACAAACGGCAGATTTAATGTATATTCATTTAAAGAATAAAACAATCAATGTAGAAATACTAATAGTTTTTAAATTTTTTGTCAGTATATTTCAATACATTGCCTGCCCGAACTTTTCACTTGACACGCAACAAAATCTAACATATTTTATAGAGTAATTCGGGTGAATTACCCGAATTTTTTTTTGTTGAAACATTTAATTCAGTTTATATGGATATTTGAGGATACACTATGTCAGTCAGAATTGTTGTCGGTTCCCAGTGGGGAGACGAAGCGAAAGCGAAAATTGTCGATTATCTCGCAGTCGATTCAGATTTTGTCGTCCGGTTCCAGGGCGGCGCGAACGCCGGCCATACGGTCATTGTGAACGGACAGGAATTCATCTTTCACCTTGTCCCGTCCGGGATCATGTATCCCGAAAAAACCTGCGTTATCGGGAACGGCGTGGTGATCGACCCGACCGCGCTCCTTACCGAGATAAACGAACTCAAGGAAAAAGGCATCTCGGTGGACAGCCGCCTGTTTATCAGCCAGAAAGCGCATCTTGTCATGCCCTATCACAAATGGCTCGATCAGGCCGGTGAGAAAAGTAAAGGGAAGAAATCCATCGGCACCACCGGACGCGGCATCGGCCCCGCATACCGCGACAAGGCCGCCCGTGTCGGCATCCGCATTATCGACCTGCTCGACCGCGACACACTGGTCATGAAACTCGAGCGTAATGTCAAGGAAGCGAATGATGTTCTGACCAAAATTTACGGCGAGGAGCCGCTCGATGTACACGAGATAGTGGATGAATTCCTCGAGTTCGACCGAATCATCGATCCCTATGTCACCGATATATCGGTTCTGCTCAACGATGCCATTAAAGCGGGCAAGAACGTGCTGTTCGAGGGCGCTCAGGGCGCGCTGTTGGACATCGATCACGGCACCTATCCCTATGTGACATCCTCAAACACCACCGCCGGCGCGGCTTGCATCGGCACCGGTATCGGCCCTACCCATATCGACACAGTCATCGGCATTATGAAAACCTACACCACCCGTGTGGGCA
>CAZCDQ010000128.1:0-10562 GCA_964497605.1 uncultured bacterium | reverse complement strand
GATGTGTTCAATTGACTTTTATTTTACATTTGAGAACTTTTGACTGTCGAGTAATCTACTAATGATATATAATTATATTATGTTTGTATTTATATTACTAATAACACATCCTTTCTCTAAAATACCCCCCCCCGATTTGTCAAGCATTTTTTTACAGGTGCTCATTATATTGCGGATGTATTCGCGATACTGTGCTAAACATGTTCACAACTGTAGAACCGTTTTCAAAGAAATTTACCTTTCATAGCATGGTGTAAATCTTTTATATTGTACTATTCGTCTGGTACAATTTTAATCCGATTCGGTCGCAACTCATGAACAAAAAAAACCGCATCTATATCAAAGGCGCGCGGGAACATAATCTTAAGAATATCAATGTGAATATTCCCCGTAATTCGTTCACCGTAATCACCGGCCTGTCCGGTTCGGGGAAATCCTCGCTCGCGTTCGACACAATCTATGCCGAGGGCCAGCGGCGGTATGTGGAGAGCCTGTCTGCATACGCCCGGCAGTTCCTGGGCCTCATGGAAAAGCCTGATGTGGATTACATCGAGGGACTCTCGCCGGCAATTTCCATCGAGCAGCGCGCCGCGTCCTCGAATCCACGGTCGACCGTGGGAACTATCACCGAAATTTACGATTATCTCCGGCTTCTATACGCCCGTCTCGGAACACCGCACTGCCCGAACTGCGGCAAAAAGATCAGTCAGCAGACACCGCAGGAGATAGTGGACATCGTCCTCGCCATGCCGGAGGAAACGCGCATCCAGATACTCGCACCCCTTGTCCGCGGCAGAAAAGGTGAATACCGTGAACTTCTGAAACGGGTGCAGTCGGACGGTTTCGTGCGGGTGAGAATCGACGGCGAGATCAGGAATCTTGAGGATGAGATATCGCTTGATAAATATGTGAAACACACCATCGAGGTCGTGGTCGACCGTCTTGTGGTACGCGATAAAATCCGGACACGGATGACCGATTCGGTGGAAACAGCGCTGAAACTCGCCAATGGTCTGGTGGTGGTCAATGTTCCTGACGACGGGGATCATCTCTACAGCGAGCATTTCGCCTGTCACGACTGCGGTATCAGCCTTGAGGAGATCGAGCCACGGCTGTTCAGTTTCAACAGCCCGTACGGCGCATGCCCAGTCTGCTCGGGACTCGGCACGGAACTTCGTCTTGATCGTGAAAGGATTGTGCCCAATACCTCCAAATCGGTACTCGGGGGCGCCATCAAACCATGGGGAGTGCCGCGCGGTCACTGGTACTACATGCAGATACTCAGTGTCGCCGACCATTACGGGATGGATTTGACCAAACCCTGGAACAAGCTTTCGAAAAAGCACCGTGATATCATATTGTACGGTTCCGGTGGCACACATATAAAATTCAACTATAAAAGTTCCAACGGCCGCACGAAAGGCGAATACCGCGGACCGTTCGAGGGCGTTATCCCGAATCTCGAGCGGCGGTTCAAACAAACCGATTCTCAGGCGGTCCGGTCGTGGATCGAGACGTTCATGCACGCGCTGCCCTGCAGCGGATGCGGCGGTATGCGCCTGAAAAAAGAGGCGCTTGCGGTCACATTCCGCAATATGAACATTGCCGAAATGACCGGTATGCCCATCGGCGCGGCGCTGGACTATGTTAATACGCTGAAACTCTCCGAACACGAGGAACTGATCGCGGCACAGATATTGAAAGAAATCCGCGAACGTCTCGGATTTATGAATAATGTTGGGCTCGATTATCTGACTATCGACCGGACATCGGGCACGCTTGCCGGCGGCGAGGCTCAGCGAATTAGGCTTGCGACACAGATCGGAAGCCAACTTGTCGGTGTGCTGTATATCCTCGACGAACCTTCGATCGGCCTTCACCAGAAAGACAACATGCGTCTCATTAAAACGCTGCTTTCGCTGCGGGACCTCGGAAACACGGTTCTTGTGGTTGAACACGACCGAGATACTATGATGAACGCCGACCACATTATCGATCTCGGCCCCGGCGCTGGACTTCACGGCGGCAAAGTCGTAGCGCACGGCTCGCCGAAAAAGATCGCTGCCTCATCCTCGCTCACCGGAAAATTTCTCTCCGGCCGTAAAAAGATCGCAGTGCCTGAACAACGGCGCACCGGCAACGGAAAATCCATACGCATCGACGGTGCAGCCGGCAACAATCTTAAATCGATCACTGTCAATATTCCGTTGGGTAAATTCATCTGTGTAACAGGTGTTTCCGGCTCGGGAAAATCGACACTGGTGAATATGACATTATATCCCGCTCTGGCCAAAGAACTGATGCGTGCGGGAGCTGATCCGCTTGAATACAAAAAACTGGCCGGACTCAGGAACCTCGACAAAGTCATCAACATCGACCAGTCGCCTATTGGGCGGACGCCGCGGTCGAATCCGGCGACTTACACCGGACTGTTTACACCGCTGAGGGACTTGTTCAGCAAACATCCCGAGGCCCGGGCACGGGGATACAAACCGGGTCGGTTTTCGTTTAATGTGAAAGGCGGACGGTGCGAGCGGTGTCAGGGAGCGGGCATTATCAAAATCGAGATGCATTTTCTTCCCGATGTGTATGTCCCCTGCGAGGAATGCGGCGGGAAACGGTATAACCGCGAGACGCTCGACATCAAATTCAAAGGCCTCACCATCTCGGACGCACTCGACCTCACGGTCGAGGAGGCATTTGACGTATTCGAGCATATACCCGTCCTCAACCGCAAGCTGACAACGCTAAAAGATGTCGGGCTCGGCTACATCCATCTCGGGCAGCAGGCAACAACGCTCTCCGGCGGCGAGGCGCAGCGCATCAAACTCGCCAGCGAGCTTTCCCGCGCGAGCACCGGCAAAACCATCTACATCCTCGACGAACCTACCACCGGCCTTCATTTCGCCGATGTAAGCATGCTTCTCGATGTACTTGCACGGCTGGTAGAAAACGGCAACACGGTCCTGGTAATCGAACATAACATGGATGTGATAAAATCGGCCGATTACATTATCGATCTCGGCCCGGACGGCGGCGACCGCGGCGGTACTGTGCTTGCTACAGGGACGCCCGAGGAGGTTGCGAAAGTAAAGAAATCCTACACCGGCCAATATCTAAAAAAAGAACTCGAGATATAACACATAACCCAAGTTCTAAGAATCCGCCTGATTCATGTACGCATATTTATGCAACGGTAATAATTTACTGACAGCAAGCCGCTTTAAACAAAGCATTAATAGAAAAGATCGGTTTAAGGCCTTATAATCCCAGACAGCCTTTCATGCACTTAATCATGTCGGCAAAGTGAGGATCGGTAAGCTCATACATATAGCTATGTTTCTTTTTTACCCTGCTGACAATACCGTTTCCTTTAAGGATTTTAAGTTGCTGGCTGATGATCGGCTGCGAAAAATTCAGCTCCTCCGAAATTTCTTTGACACGGAGACTCCCCCTATCTTTCAGAAGATCGATAATCCTGATTCGTATGGGATTGCCAAAACCTTTAAAAATCTCCGCAGCTTTTTCGATTTTTTTCGGATTTACGTTTGTTAAACTCAATATGTGTAGCCCTCCTTTTCCTATATAATATAGTAATATAGCTATTGAGTCAACATATTTTTGTGTTTTTGAGAAAAAATGTGATTGCGAAAAATCACATATGTAACGATAATCCCGGTAAAAATCGGAAAAATACACGCGGCTTGTTGACATACGGTCGCGAATTAGATATATTTGTATTTTCTTTTAACTCTAATATTGTAGAATATTTGCGAGGAAATCTCACATATGGCCCCGCCCATAGTCCAGCTCAACGCGGCCCCGCGCGGACGTACTTGGAAAGTAACATTCGCGTTCATATTTATTGCCCAGTTTTTATCCGGAGTCGGATTTTATTTCGTCCTTCCTTTTTTTCCGTTTTATTTCCGCGCACTTGGCGTTGTGGATCTGCGAGAAAATCTGCTCTGGGTGGGGTGGTCGTCCGCCGCATTCGGTATAGCAATGGCGGTTTCCGCGCCGTTATGGGGGCTTGTCGCCGACCGTTACGGCCGTAAATTGATGGTCATACGTTCCATGCTCGGTGGTTCCATTGTACTCGGCCTGATGGGATTTGCGACCGCACCGTGGCATCTGCTTGCACTTCGCATCTTCCAGGGATTGTTCACCGGGACTGTTTCGGCATCGGTCACACTTGTAACAAGTGTGACACCCCCGGCAAATCTCGGTGTCAGCCTCGGATTACTTCAAACCGCCCTTCTGCTCGGCAACTCGATTGGCCCATTTTTCGGCGGTATGATTTCAGACCGGTATGGTTTCAGAATCCCCTGCTTTATCGCGTTCGGAACGCTGTTCATCGGGATGCTGCTTGTCCTGTTCGGCGTCTCTGAAACGTTTGTCCGCCCCCGCAAAGACAAAAAGAATAACGGATTCAACATTCTGAAGAATATATTGAATACAAAGGGATTCAAGATACTTCTTCTTACATACTTCTCTATCTATGTCATTAACTTTATGGTCATTCCGATACTTCCGCTGTTCATCGAGCATCTTTCGGGAACCACCAAAAATGCAGCCTCGCTTACCGGTTTTTTTGTCGCGTCAATGGGTTTTATTTCGGGAATCTCTGCGACACTCCTCGGAAGACTTGTCGATAGAATCGGCGCCGGGAAGATTCTTTTTTTCTCACTTTTTGCCGCCGGAATCATTTCGATACCGCAGTCGTTTGCGAACAATCTCATTATTTTGTTCATCGAGCGGTGTCTGCTCGGACTGGCAATCGGCGGAGCGCTGCCCTCCACGCATGTACTCGTTTCGAAAACCATATCGCCGGAACGTGTCGGCGGCGCCTACGGACTTACCGCAAGCGTTATCTGCCTCGGTATCGGCGCCGGACCGCTGATCGGAGGCTATCTCGCCTCGTTTATGGGACTCCGTGCCCCGTTCGCGGCAATGGGATTGCTGGCGCTGATTCTTGCATTTTCACTAAAAAAGACGATTGTATCGCCGGATAATTAAATTCACATTTGCTTAGGCGTTTATTATATTTATATTTCTTGTTGTGCCGATTTTTGAGGGCGCTTTTGATAAACCGTGACGTTAAGAAACCATTATAGAACATAAGGAACAGCCATGAATCTGAAAGAGTTCATCAATCCCCCGAAACAATACCGGCCAGCGCCGTTCTGGACATGGAACAGCGAAATGGAGACTGCGGAAATAGAAACGCAAATCCGCGACATGAAGAAAATGGGATCCGGCGGTTTTTTTATCCACGCGGGAGCCGGCCTCAAAACGGCATATATGGGCGACGACTGGATGAAAGCGGTCCGGCGGGCGATGGAGATCGCAAACGAACTTAAAATCGAGGCATGGCTTCATGACGAGGAAAAAGAGCCAAGCGGTTTCTCCGCATCGAAAAGCGACGATGAAACCGACATAAATCTCCCCGTTGCGCTCACCTGGATTCCCAACGCCGCTGAACTCGGCGACGATATCTATGTCCTTGCATACACCCGCAAAACGGAGAACGGCTCTCTCGAATCGGTCGCCGATAAACCGGACGATCTTACAGGTGTCGGCGCGTTTTATGCCCATACGGCGGTTGACAGCGGTGCATCAGATTACGCTGATAGCTACGCCGACCTTATGAATCCCGAATCTGCAAAAACGATCCTGACAAACATCCACGAGAAATATCTGAAACTGTTCAAATACGATTTCGGCGAACATATGCCCGGATTTTTCACCGACGATCCCACGGTCGACCGTTCAGCGCTCAATGACGGTGACAAAAACACATCGGTGTCGTTCCCGTGGACAGCCGGTTTCTCTGACTATTTCGAACAACTTCACGGGTATTCTCCGTTGGAACACCTTCACTATCTGCTGAACGGCGCCGTGGACGGATTTAAATTCCGGCACGATTTCTGGCTGGCAATCAGCGAGCGGTTTGTGGGGGCGTATACTGCCACTATGGCAGCGTGGCACAACGAGCATGAGATAAAATATGTAGGCAATTTCCCCGGCGCTAACGGCTTTTCCGTCATGATCGAGTCCGGCGGCGCAGCGATGCCCCATTACGAACTGCTCGACATGCCGGCGGTTAATATCCGCGACCACGGTCCGGCAGGTTTAAAATCTGTGAAACAGGCGGCAAGCGTCGCAAACCAGCTCGATAAATCCCGCGTAATCGGACGGTTGTTTGGTTCAGCAGGCCACGGCATCACGTTCGAGGACATGAAAGCGGAAATCGATCTCGTCAGCGCTCTTGGAGTGAATCATATCAGCCCGCAGCATGTGCTTTATTCAATGACCGGTGAAAACAAAACAGACAATCCTCCTTCGTTCTCGTATCATCAGCCGTCCTGGGAAAAACTCAAAGTCATCGGCGATTACATGGCACGGTGCTCTTGGGCGGCCGCACAGGGATTCGGCACGGCATCGGTGCTTGTTATGGCGCCGTCATCGTCCGCTAGCTGCGCCTACGATATTCGCGCAGATAACTGCGGGGACACGGTCGTAGCACTCGAAAAGTCCTACGATGCAGTGATCGGAGAACTCACTGCGGAACATATCGCATTCGATACTGGTGACGAACGGTTACTTTCCCGTCACGGTTCGGTTTCAGGGAATACAATTAAGGTCGGTCGAGGAAACTATACCTGTGTCGTACTTCCCGCCGCGCTGACATGGAAATCCTCCACGCTCGATTTACTCGAGCAATTCAACGGGACAATCATCGTTATGGGCGATGCGCCCGGCCGTACCGACGGCGCCGAAAGCGGAAGAGTCTCGGAACTTATTAATAAAAAGAATGTCACAAACACTAAAGACGACCCGGCAGAGGCGGTGGAAACAATCGCTGCAAAACTCGGGCGGGATATATCGGTTGCGCGTGAGGACGGTTCCAGGGCACGCGAGGTCTTTGTGAATCACCGTGTCGATACCGGGACACACATCGTATTTCTTGCCAACACATCCCGGACGGATACAACGGAAATGACGGTTATGGTCAAAGCGCTTGGCGGCGTTGTGGAGCTCGATCCTGCGACAGGTCGGGCATACCGTTATAATTCAACGATTAAGGACGGCAGCACAATCATCGAAACGACGCTGTATCCGACAGGCAGCAGGCTATTTCTTATCGACCAGACCCAAACAGCAGTGAATTTTGATACAGCACCCAATAACAAAGAGGTGTTTACTATCGAGGGCCCCTACTCATTCAAAAAACTCAAAGAAAATTCGCTCACCCTCGATCGCTGCTCGCTCGAAATCAACGGTAAGATGGTCATGGAAAATGCGCCGGTCTGGAAAGTGAAAGACGCCGTATGGCAGAAAACGGGGCTTGACGAATATTGTGCGGTACAGCCCTGGGTACTCGCGCTGAACAATGTACGTTCGAAAACCAACAAAACCGTGCTCACCTATACGTTCACTATCAAAGACATCCCTGAAACCATCGCGCTCGCGATGGAACATTCCGACCGTTATCATGTTGAAATCAACGGCAACAAGATTGATTTCACACCGGGACGGTGGTTTATCGACCGCCGGTCTCGTGTGCTCAATATCGAGGATCATGTGGTCGAGGGTGTCAACACCATAACCGCCACAGCCGATTATCTCTGGGATACCGAGCTTGAAAATATCCATATTTTCGGAAAATTCGCGCTTGGGGCCGAGGCTGACGGTTTCCCGATCATTAAAGAACCGGAGACGATGGCTGCCGGCGACTGGTGTGCGCAGGGCTACCCTTTCTATGCCGGTTCGATGCTCTACCGTCTCGGTGTCAACATCGAGAAAGGCGGCAACGACCGCTATGAACTCGATCTGAGCGGCGCGAAAGGCACGGTGTTCTTTGTCAAGGTCAACGACGAAGAGATCGGTTCTATTCCGTTCCCGCCCTACCGGGGCGATATCACCGATGCGCTCAAAACCGGTGCGAACACGGTCGAAATCGAGGTCGCCGGATCGCTCAGAAACGCATACGGCCCGCATCATATAAAAGAGGACGCATATCCCGACCGTATCGGCCCCGAGGCGTTCCGTAACGAGGAAAACTGGACCGATTCGTACAGCTTTGTCCCATACGGGCTAATCGAACCGCCGAAACTTATAAAGATTACTTGAAATCTTTTTTCACCGCAGAGTTCGCAGAGATGAATTTTAATGATATTACTAAAAATGTAATTGGTATCGCGATTGATATTCATCGAGAACTGGGACCAGGTCTGCTTGAATCAACATATGAAGCATATTTATTACAAGAACTTGCAGCATACGGTTTGAAAGTCGAAAGTCAAAAATCTCTCCCTATTATTTAAAAAAATATAGAAATAGATAGTGCCTATAGAATTGACCTATTAATTGACGAAAAAGTTATTATTGAATTGAAATCCATTGAAAAAATCCTTCATATTCATAAAGCGCAATTAATCGCATATTTAAAACTTTCAGGCTGCAAAGTCGGTTTTCTGATAAATTTTAATGTTGATATATTAAAGAATGGAATTAGCAGAATTGTGAATAATTATTCCGAAACAATAAAATATTTACTCTCTACTTCCTCTGCGGTGAAAAAATATTTAAATTATAATGGAATCGCAAAATGAAAAAGCCGCTGCATACGGAAGTCACAGGCAAACTCAGGGACATGATCCTTTCGAACGATTATGCGGTGGACGACCAATTGCCGGCTGAACCGTCCCTGGCGAACAAACTCGGCGTGTCCCGAGCCACGCTCCGTGAGGCGCTTAACAAACTCGAATCGGACGGTCTCATCTACCGCTTTCACGGCATCGGCACGTTCATCAAATCGAAAACGCCGGCAATCACGCTCAACCTGACCATCGAACGCAGTATCACCGCCATGCTACATTCCCTCGGCCTTCACCCCGGCACACGCGCCATGAAAGTGACAAACGAATTAGTTTTTCCGGACGATGTGGAGTATCTTGATGTCCCGCCCGGCTCGAACGTGTTCCGCATCGAACGTATCCGTACGGCGAACGGCCAACCGGTGGCCTATACCATCGAAACGGTGCCGTCATGGGCGATGAAAAAATATCCGGCACCGAAGAACGGTGAAAATTTCTCGCTGATCGACCATCTTGGCACCTATTGCGGCATCACCCTCGCAGAATCGAAATCAACACTTATCCCGCTTCACAATGTTCAGAGCGTGGCAGAGAAACTCGAGATCGATCCCTCCTCACACATCTTCTTTTTCGAGGGTATCGCACACAACACCGACGGGCTGCCGGTACTCAAATCACGGGAATATTTCGCGCCGTGGATTTTCCGGTTCGAGGTCGGACGGAAAGGGTAAAAATATTATTTCAACGCAGAGAGCGCAGAGGAACGGGCGGAAGAGATTCCGCCCGATTTTTATAATATGATTCAATAAATAGTTGCATATGAAAATACTTGCATGTATAATAACGTTATATATATTGTTAAGCGTTAATTAAAGATTGTAGGATTCATGTCAGAATAATAGGGATTGGAGCATACTTATGAAACTTGAAAAAGTATTAGATCAATTAAATTCTTTCGAAAAATATTCCTTTCTTAAAATTATTTCTAATCTTATCGAAGCATCGCCGCAAAAAAAGAATATTGAAAATATTTTAAGCAAGTCTGAAAACGATTTAAAAAATGCTGACAATATAAACATTGCCATAGTTGTTGATTTTGTTAAGGATGAATTTGCCAATTTTATCCAATCTGAGCTTTCAAAGGCTACGTCTCAACTTGATATTTTAATCGATATTCTGATAAGAGACGGAAATTGTATCATGTCAAGAGAATGGTTTGACAAACTATATAAATCAGAGATTTCAAAATTAAAAAAGAAAATTAAACAGTTTAATGATGATATGAAATCTGAGAAATCTGATATTTCAGATAGAAGAAAACGGGATTATCACATATATCGTGAATGTTTATGGGTTGCTTATCACAATGATGAGAGTAACAATCAAGAATGTAAAGTAACTTCGGATGAGCAGTCAATTTTAAACACATTATCAAAAAATCTTGGCTTGTCGCAAGAAGAAATAAAATTAATAGTATATTCAACAATAGATTTTAAAACACTTGATATTGATACGATAATTAATGACCTTAAAAATTTAGGTATAATTTTTTATTCAAAGAAAAAACCAACAATTTATGTTGCGGATGAAATTGTACGAATATTAAGAAAAGTGCGAGGAAAAGAAATTGCAGATAAATATTTTAGAAGAGTCCTCAGACAATTTAGAGAACCTCAATTAAACATGATAGCACGAAATCATAATATTAAATGGAAAAATCCAAGGTATGTAAAAATTAAAGACATTATTAATGAAGGTATCAGCTTTAGGGATGTTCTGATCAATGATATTTATAAAGAAGAAACCAAACTATCTGAAAAAAAATCATATATTAATGAATTTGCGTGTAAACATTTAAAAATAAGTAAATTGCGTGGTCTAACTCTTGAAGATAAAATCGAAAGTATTATTAAATACTCAACTTTCCGAGTTGTTGTATAGTGTTAAGTTGCAATGAGATAA
>CAZCDQ010000127.1:0-10670 GCA_964497605.1 uncultured bacterium | reverse complement strand
TATTATTTATCAATATGTTATACATATATTGTTTTGCAACGTTGGGACACTACTGGAATGATATCGTAAAAGGGAATCGACTTGTCATCGTCGATACTCCAGTATATAAACAACGCCATACCCCGGATGTTTTCATATGGCACAAATCCTCAGTAACGGGAATCATGTGAATGATCGCGGTTATCTACCATGGCAAATAGATGCCCGTCGGGAATTTTCGTCAGCGGCATATTGTCTCACATGCCGTAACGGCCGTAAAGAATTCTTGGATCGACAAACTGCGCTTCTTGAGGCAATTCCGGCTTTACACCGTTTACATAGACGAATTTGTCTCTTATCACAATAGTCTGTCCCTCCACTGCGATACAGTCTTTAATAAAAGGTTCTGAATCGTCACGGGGGCTGGATAAAAACGATGATGTCGCCGGGTTTTTGAGCGCGAATCTTAAGATTTTTTTATTTGTGAATGGAATTCTGGTGCCGTAAAGAAATTGTACTGCAAAAAACCGGTCGCCGATGAGCAGGATTTGTTCCATCAAGCTTGACGGTATTCTGTAATTCTGGATGAGGAATGTTTTAATAAAGACGACAAGTACAAGTGCGATGGCAATGGGTTCAAGCCATTCTTTACGGAATCGAGTGAACAAGCCGGGTGGTTTTATTTTTTTATCGTTCTTATTTTCAGTATCGGACATAAAAAAACTCAAAAAACATCATTTAATAACATCGAAAATCCGCCCCCAACGCACCTTGTGAAAAATATTGAAAAATGGATAATCGGGATCGAGACTCCAGTATATGAACATCGCCTTGCCTTTGATATTTTCGTACGGTACAAATCCCCAGAAACGTGAATCGTTCGAATTATCACGGTTGTCGCCCATGGCAAAGAAATGCCCCTCCGGTATTTTTGTGAGCGGATAATTATCACGTGGGCCGTAACGGCCGTCCAGCACAGTCGAATCGATAAACTGCACATGTTCAGGATATTCCTGCTTTTCTCCGTCCACATAGACGACTTTGTCTCTTATCTCGATAGTTTGCCCTCCTACTGCGACACATCGTTTGATAAACGGCGTTGATGGGTCCATGGGATATTTAAAAATGATGACATCGCTGGGTTTGGGATCTCTGATTTTCAGTATCCTTTTTTCGGTGAATGGTATTTGTGTACCGTAAAGAAACTTTACCGCAAATAGCCGATCACCGATAAGCAGAGTCTGCTCCATAGAGCTTGATGGGATTTTAAAATTCTGAATAAGAAAGGATTTTATAAAAACGACCAGGACAAGAGCGATTACGATCGGTTCGAGCCATTCTTTTCTGAACCGGTAAAAACGTTCGGAAAACGCTGATTTTTTTCTTTTCTGCGAATATTTTGCGGTATGTGTTTTCTTTTTCTCTGCTGACATCCTAATCTCCCTATACTATTCATATTAATATCGTCAATTATTCATCGTTTTGAAGAATGGCAAGAAACGCTTCCTGCGGGATGCGCACCTGCCCAACCTTTTTCATACGTTTTTTCCCTTCTTTTTGTTTTTCTAGAAGTTTGCGCTTTCGAGTAATATCGCCGCCGTAGCATTTAGCTGTCACGTTTTTTCGAAGCGCTTTCACATTCGTCCGAGCAACAATCTTCGAACCGATCGCCGCCTGAATCGCTACCTGAAACATCTGGCGGGGTATGAGTTTTTTTAGTTTCGAGGCAAGAATTCTACCGGAATGTTCTGCTTTTTCACTGTGAATGATAGTCGAGAGTGCGTCAACCGGTTCGCCGTTTATCAGGATGTCAAGCTTTCTTACTTCTGAGGGCTCATAACCGCTGATCTCATAATCAAATGAAGCATAACCGCGCGTGATGCTTTTTAGTTTATCGTAGAATTCATATACTATTTCTGAAAGTGGAAGCTTATAAACCATGTTGACACGCGTTTTATCGAGATATTCTGTACGGATAAACTCTCCACGGCGCTCCTGTGAAATTTTCATGATAGCGCCGATATACTCGTTCGGCGTTACAATCTGGGCTTTCACTACCGGTTCCTCGATATGGTCGACATGGGTCATTTCAGGAAAATGCGCCGGATTGTTCACATATTGTTCCGAACCGTCGGTAAAAACGATCTTGTACACGACCGAGGGCATGGTATTAATGATATCGAGACCGTATTCACGGTCGAGCCGCTCCTGTACAATCTCCATGTGAAGCATGCCGAGAAAACCGCATCTAAAACCGAATCCGAGTGATACAGAGGTGTCAGGTTCAAATGTAATTGAGGAATCATTCAATGTTAGACGGTCGAGAGCGTCTCTGAGATCATTGAATTCTTCAGGATTTTCAGGGTACATGCCGCTGAATACCATCGGTTTTGGTTCTTTATAACCTGATAATGGAGAATCGGTTCGGCGTGAAGACCCTGTTATAGTATCCCCTATTTTGATTTCGTGGACATCCTTGATACCGCAAATCACATAGCCCGCTTCCCCCGCTTCGAGAGAATCGGCGGGAATATTACCGAATATGAAATAGCCAACCTCGAGAACATCCCATTCCTGTCCTGTTCCGAACATATAAACTTTATCGTCTTTTCTGACATTTCCTTCAAACACGCGTATATAGGCAATTGCACCACGGTAATTATCATAAACTGAATTAAAAATAAGCGCTTTGAGCGGCGCTGAAACATTTCCTTCCGGTGGTGGAATTTTTTCGATGACCGCATTGAGAATTTCCGTAATACCGGTTCCCGATTTAGCAGAGCATGGAATAACATCCTCGCTTCCGACACCGATAAGCTCTGCAACCTGATTTTTCGAAGACTCCTTTTCAGAGGCGGGAAGGTCAATTTTATTAATGACCGGAATGATGGATAAATCAGACTCGAGTGCAAGCCAGAAATTCGAAATCGTTTGCGCTTCGATACCCTGGCTCGAATCCACAAGCAGAAGCGCTCCCTCACATGCCGTAAGACTCCGAGACACCTCATAGGAGAAATCAACATGGCCGGGTGTATCGATCAGATTCAAAATGTAATTCTCGCCGTCCTTGTAGGTATATTCGAGACGTACGACATGGCTTCTGATAGTGATGCCGCGTTCGCGCTCAAGGTCCATATCGTCGAGAACCTGCTCTTTCATTTCCTTGGGTGAAAGCGTTCGGCATTCCTCGATGAGACGGTCAGCAAGTGTTGATTTCCCGTGATCGATATGAGCAATGATGCAGAAATTTCGTATATTATTTGGCTTAATAGGCATGTATTCCTCTGGAAAATGTACACATAACTAATAAAAATAACGAAATATCCTTATAAAGTCAATTTGGATCTTTCGTCGAATCTACTAATTGACACTCTTATGAGACTGTAAAGTTCCACTCACAAAAAAAGCCGGTCTCATAAAGACCGGCTTTTTCGCAACATTCAAAAATACTGTTATTTAAGAGGATATTCAAGACCTTTTACATTGGTTTTGATTGAATAAATCTTGTCCCAGCAGGTCATATACAGCGTATCGTAATTCTCGCCGCCGAAACAGACACTTACCGGGAAAGTTGGCGTATGAACATTGCCGATGAATTCGCCGTTTTTATCGAAAATCTGAAGACCGATATTAGTCGCAACATAAATGTTGCCCATTGTATCGATCGTCATACCGTCGGCGCATGAGGAACGGGTGCCGATGTCATATTCGGAGGGAGGCAGGAAGAGTTCTGCGAATTTCCGTTTGTTCGAAACAGTTCCGTCATCGTTGACATCATATGCAACAACCCAATTTTCAACATCGCTCATACGGTTTTCGTCATGATAGGTGTTGTTGACATAAAGCGTCTTTCCGTCGGGGCTGAGAAGAACGCCGTTACCCATGCCGAGTTCCCCCGGAGGAATGATTTCGATAACGTCGCCGTTCGGTTTTAGATAGTTGACCGTTTTCCCCTGGCGGGCGGGTGTATCGAAAATGAACTGAGGATCGGTGAAATAGATACCGCCTTTTGCATCAATCACCAGATCATTCGGACCGTCGAGGCGGGTTCCGTCTACAACCTTCGTTGCAAGAATTCTGACAATTCTGCCGTTCGGCGCAAGCTCAATTATTCTGTGGCCAGCCATATCCATCGCAACAAGATTGCCGTTTCCTTTCGGCATCAGGCCATTCGTCTGCATTTTGCCTTGAAGGACATATTTCCATGAACCGTCGGATTTCATGGCGATAAGGTCGCTTTTTCTGGGATCGCTTTCCCATGTTCCTGCAGGTATGTCGAAAAACATGCTTGAGAAATACAGCGTGCCGTCCATCCATGCGGGCCCTTCTGTGAATTTGAACCCTTCAGCTAGCAGTTTCGGTTCCTCGCTCTCCGGAATGATAGCGTGATAAGCTGCACGTCGAGCTTCCATTTTTGCGGTATAATCGGCACGGGGCGGATAGAAAACATCGATTACATGAGCGGCCTCGGGTGAAAGCTTTCCGCCGTGAATCATCTGAGCCGGAAGGAATAATGTGTTGCCGGTTGTCATATCCTCTTTTCTGTCAAGAATATATTCGGTAATCCGGCCGCGAAGAACGGTCATAAGTTGCTCTTCGGGATGATTGTGATAATCGAATTCAATACTGGGAGCCATAAACAGGCAGCTTACCTGAATGCTTTTTCCGTTGATGATTTTAGACCAGGCGCCCGGAACAAGCATCGTATACTGGATGTCGTTGTAATCGAGAATCTGATTTGGTGGGAAATTCGGCATACCAGTCGCCACAGCGGATTTCACATTGCTCGGAACCGTAACACCGGCTTTTTCAAGATAATCCGTCCGAACAGGGGCATAGAACTCAACGAATTCAGCGCCCTCGGGCCCGGCTTTCACCATATTGGCTGTACCCGCTTCAAGGTAGATGAAGTGCTGGTAGCCGACATCGCCGTGGGAGTAATAGAAAGCAGGCTCAAGCGGTGTACAGACCATTTTTTCTAAAGATCCATTAACGAGTTGCTCGACAGAACCTTTGAGCATAATCATGATACGTTCGCTCTGAAGGCTTTCTCTCGGTATTTCAGAATTCGGAGCCATTGTCACGAAGTTGACAAGATTTCCTCTGCCCCAATACATATTACCGGTGACACCCTCGGCAAGCTGAACTGTTGCAAGCTGGCTTCTGTCTTTGATTACGCCGTCGCCGAGATTTGATTCAATATTCGTTTCGGGATCGACGTCGAGCTCTCGTTCTTCAACGCCGTACTGTTCCACGAGCTGATCGTTCAGAGCCTTCCATTCAGGCCCCTGGTCGCAACCGGCGAACGTGAAGAACGCAAGTGCCGTAATAAGCGCAAAAACCATAATAAACTGGTTTTTACTTCTGAAACTGGTCATGTAAACCTCCAGAATAAGGATTTGTGTATTGTGAACTATAAATGAATACATTTATAACTATTATATGCAGAACTTAATATTATAAAATATTGGAAATTATGCAAGCAATTTATTAATTGTGTATCCGCTTTAGAATAAAGAAATAATCTGCAGGAATTCGCAAAAAGATGGTAATATAAAAAAATAGAGCATTATACTTTACTGCGATTACTTATGTTTCTTGTTATCGAAATGACCTACACGTATTCTGATAAACTGAAAGATTTCATCAGGAATGTCAAGCCCACAACATTGTTCCATTCCCTCGAAACCAGGTGAAGAATTTGCCTCGCAGATTTTAAAATGATCTCCATCGAATAGGAGATCAATCCCCGCAATATCGAGACCAAGAAGATGGCTTGTTTGTGTTGTTAGCCATTCGATCTCCGGTGTCATCGGGTAATACTCTACTTTTCCACCTGCGGAGAAATTTGTTTTGAAGTCACCATCTTTCGCCAGCCGTTTCATGCTGGCAACCACACGCCCGCCAATGGTCATCACACGCAGGTCCTGACCCTTGCTTCTGGTAACAAATTCCTGGAGGATAATGTTCGCCGTTTTATTTGTCGCTTCAATCAGTTGCATTAGGTCGCGGAATCCCGATTTCGTTTCGGAAAGAAACACGCCGTTTCCCTGTGAACCGGAAAGCGTTTTCACAACCACGGGAAATCCGATGTGTTTATCAACTAAATCGACATTGACAGGAAATTTAACAAGCATGGTTTTCGGAACAGGTAGATTGTTTTCAGCAAGTATCTGATGAGTATAGAGTTTATCCTTGACCGTCTCGATACTGTGCGAGGAGTTGACACAGTAAACACCAAGTCGTTCAAGATGCCTAATCACCGCGAGGGCGAAATAAGTTGTACCCGCCCCCATCCTCGGTAACAGAAAATCTGGCAGCGGTACCGATTTTCCGTCTACCAAAATACTCTTTTTATCGTCCCTGGTCACTGTAAGATCAAACTGCTCAGGGTGATATACATGCAATTCGATGCATTTCTGACGTGCAATATCCCGAAATCGGCCGATCTCGTAAGTTTCAGGATGGACACTATTCGCTGAGTCTTCGTAAATGATCCAGCCCCTCATTATTTCTCCAGACAAGAGATATGTCCTATATCAAATTCATGTTGTGTACCAATTCGCGTTCGTAATCAGAAATAATATTATCAAAACTACTATATTTTGCAATTTATTTCTGTATTCATTCTATTTTAATCGAAAGAATTCCTTGGAGTTCACTCCGGTTTTTCCGTATAGTCTTTGTGCCGTTAGAAATTCTGGTGGCACGAAGTGCCAGGAAATTGGCGAAATACCCCGTAGCTTGCTGCGGGGATAGTCAATTTCCAAGAATTTCTTTATTTCACTCAAACTCGATAAACATTAAATGGCTTGATAATAAATTGTCGTAATTTTATATTGTCGTCATGAATGAAGACCATGAAAAACTCCCGGATAAAATTGCTTTTATTGCCGATGCGCATCTCGGACTTCCCGGCAGCCTTCCCGGTCACGAAGTAAAAATCGTATCGTTTCTCAGGTGGCTGAACGGTAACGTTTCTCATCTTTACATCGCCGGTGATCTGTTCGATTACTGGTTCGAATATAAAACGGTGGTTCCGAATACTGCGCCGAAAGTTGTGTTCGAACTATACAATCTTGTCCGTTCAGGCATCGAGATTACCATACTTGCCGGAAATCACGATTACTGGCTCGGACCGTATCTCGAAGAAACGGTCGGGGTAACGATAGCGCTGAATGAAGTTATAGCCGAACATCAGGGGCTGAAACTGTACATCCATCACGGTGACGGTTTATATCCCGGCGATCACGGGTACCGTTTGCTGAAGAAAGTTCTGCGGAACAGGTTTTCAATCCGCCTTTTCAGTCTCATTCATCCGGATCTTGCCTCGCGAATCGCCCAGATAACTTCAAAGACATCACGTCAGTATCTCGCTCCACCGGTTGTGTATAAAAAAAGCATCAAGTTGTTCAGAAACATTGGTGACGAGCGCCTTGCGGACGGCTACGATGCGGTACTTTACGGTCACTGTCATGTTCCTCATATGGAACAGCGCGAAAAGGGCACACTGATACTTCTCGGCGACTGGATAAAGAACAGCACATATGTTTTACTTGAAAACGGTACATTCACGCTTTGTGAATGGAGCGGTCAAGACGATTAATCATACAAAAACAGGATAACGACAGTGAAACATAAAATTCTCGGCAGAACAAGTATTGAAGTATCGGAACTTTGTTACGGAACACTTATTCTCGGTCCTCTTCAGGCGAATATCAGCCCGGCAGAGGGTTCGAAAGCAGTGAGGCGTGCGCTCGAACTCGGCGTTAATTTCATCGATACCGCGAAAACATATATTACACATGAACATGTACGGCTCGGAATAGAGGGCTTTCGGGATACGGTCATTGCAACGAAATCGCCCGCTAAAAACGCAAAAGAGATGCGTGAGGATGTCGAACACTCCCTCCGTGAACTCGGTCGCGACACAATAGATATCTTTCATCTTCATTTTGTCCGGAATGCAGACGATATGCGCACCCGTGAGGACGCTCTCGGTGTGCTGGAAAAATGCAGGAACACCGGTATGATACGTGCAATCGGGCTTTCTGCGCACGGTATCCAAGGTACGAAATGTGCACTCGATTATAATGAGATCGATGTGGTTTTTCCACTCCTGAACAGCAAAGGTCTCGGAATTATGGACGGTACAGTCAAGGAGATGATCGACGTGATACAGGCGCTTCACAACGATAACCGCGGTCTGTATGCCATGAAACCACTCGGCGGCGGACATCTGATCGACGATATCCCCGCGGCAATTGAGTATCTGCGGGGACTCAATTTGTTTGCCTCTATCTCGGCGGGACTGAGAACCCCTGAGGAGGCAGAGGTCATGGCCGGCGTGTTCAAACGCGACAGCGCTGCAATAGAACGAGCGCTCGAAATGGGCAAAGACCGCACGAAAAGAAAAAAGCTTATTATATACGATTTCTTGTGCGAGTTATGCGGTTCATGTGTCGAGGCATGCGGCCAGAACGCGCTCTCTCTCGGCGAAAAAAAGCCCGAGGTTGACCCGGAACGTTGTATTCTCTGCGGATATTGCGCCGCCGACTGCCCGAAATTCGCGATCAGGGTGATATGACGATAAGAGCATTAATGGTTTCTTTTATTTTGTATTCAGTGCATCGGTATTTCAATAATATGAATAATTTATATTATTATTAGAGGATAAACAATTGAATGTTTATAGATTTAAAGTATCATTATTTTACAATAAAAGAACGTATCGGCAAATTGATATTTTAGGACATCAGACACTTGAAGACTTTCATAAAATAATTTTTCATGCTTTCGATAGATTTGCGGAACATCTTTATTCTTTCTTTCTTACTCGAACTCCCCAAAAGAGTATAAGAAAAATATACGAAGCCCCAGAATTCTGTGAAAGTGATGATTTTCAATTTTTTTTATTATTTCGCAGAAAAGATAGATATGATGTCCTGGAAACGCAAATTGACTTTTTAGAATTGAAAGAAAAGGATAAAATGTATTATCTCTTTGATTATGGAGATTCGTGGTGGCATGAGATAACACTATTATCAATGTGTGAAACAGATGAAAAGAAAGATTTTCCAAAAATTGTAAAAATTGTGGGTGAATCACCGGAACAATATGGCTTTTAATCGAATGAATTCCTCGGAGTTCACTCCGGGGTTTCCGTATAGTCTTTGTGCCGTTAGAAATTCTGGTGGCACAAAGTGCCAGGAAATTGGCGAAATACCTCGTAGCTTGCTGCGGGGATAGTCAATTTCCAAGAATTTCTTTATTGTTGAATAAATAACGTCAATAGATAAAAAGTACAAAAATATTTGCTTTTTCTTTCAATTTACTCAGCTTCTTGTATAAATATAAAATGGTTAACATCTCTCCTATACGAATTGCCGGCGAATGGCTCTATGGCTATGCCCTCGATTATCATACAGTACAAAGCGAATATATCTACGGCAATAGCCATGGCGGATTTAATTTCGACAATACACGAAGCGAAATGGGAGAATTGGTCTACCGTATTAAATACAAATCTGACAGAATATTGATAAAGACAATTTCAGAAACAGCTACAGTATTTATTCGAAAACAGCGCTGGCAGCCGGATGTTATTATCCCGGTCCCGCCGTCTAATGTTTCACGATCATATCAGCCGGTTATTGAAATCGCAGAATGTATTTCTGCCGGTTTACATATTGAATGCTTTCCTGAATGCATAGAGAAAATTTATGAGACTCCGGAACTTAAAAATGTAGAAAAATATAAAGATAGAATTAGTTTAATGCATAATGCGTTTTCAGTAAAACATAAACATATTGTGGATGGGAAGAACATTCTCCTTTTCGATGATCTCTATCGTTCGGGAGCAACACTCAATTCTATCGCACGAATATTACATCAAGATGGTAATGCAAAACACATATTTACCCTGACACTGACAAAAACCCGGAGCAGGAGATGACAAACGTATTTTTCGGCGGATCGCGGAATCTTAGGCGTTTGAACAACGAAATTAAAAACCGCACAGATAAAATCATTACTCAGGGATTTCACATGCTGATTGGTGATGCAAACGGAGCAGACAAGTCTATGCAAAACTATCTTTATGAACATAAATATGGCCGTGTCACCATTTATTGTATGGGAAATGACTGCCGTAACAACATTGGAAGCTGGATGATAAAAAGAGTTTCTTCGGACAGAAAAACGAAGGATTTTGCCTATTTCAGCTTAAAAGATCTGCGCATGAGCGAGGATGCCGATTACGGATTTATGGTGTGGGATGGCAAAAGTAAAGGCACGCTGAATAATATCATAAATCTCTGTGAACGGAATAAAACCACACTGGTATATTTCGTACCCGAGGAAAAGTTCTATACGATTTCAAAATTCGGGGATGTTGCTGAATTACTCCAAAAATGCGATCCGGAAAGGGTATATCAATTTGAATCATTGTTACAAATTAACGCACGGATAAATGAGCGACAGCAGGAACTGTAGTATAATAAGCAGAATTTTCCATTGTAATCTAATGGCGGAGAGGGAGGGATTCGAACCCTCGACTGGGGATGCCAGTACACGATTTCCAGTCGTGCTCCTTCGGCCAGCTCGGACACCTCTCCGCGATGAAGATTAACAATATACGCCATACGGGATGGCAAGAAAAGAAAAAAGTTTCGTCGCCCGGGGAATCAATC
>CAZCDQ010000126.1:0-10693 GCA_964497605.1 uncultured bacterium | reverse complement strand
CATGGCTGTGTGCACCTAAGGATTCCGCGTTGCTCAACGCGGTGCTGATATCGCCGTTTTTCGGATTCGATGCTGATCTGCTGTTTACAGTCAGAACCGCTGCCGGATCGGCTGAGAACATGCCCTACTATCTTCTGAACGGCGGCAAATACCCTTCGAAAGAAATAATCTCAGCCGCGGAAATCCTGCGAGAACTTCTTGCACGGGCTGGACGGATTTCGATGAGAGAGATACTCGGACACGCTTTTGAACAGACAGGTTATACGTTGACACTGCTAACGGACAGGATTGTCGGGGAACAGTCGCTCGCTGTGGTCGACCTTATTCTCGAAACCGCCGATACATTCGAGCTTAACGGCGGCACAGCCGAAGAATTTGCAGAACTTCTATTGAGCGGCGAGCAGTTCACCGCCGAGTCGGCGCAGGTCGAATCACAGGATGACGCACTCTCGATCATGACCGTTCACGGGGCGAAAGGGCTCGAATTCAAGGTCGTATTCATAGCGGATATCTCGAGTCGAGGACGAACAGATGCGGGGGATATGATATTTGACGATATACTCGGGCCGGGATTTGATATTCGCGATGCACACCGGGGACGGCTGCAGACGTTTGTCAAACGCCGTTTGGAGGATATCGAATGGAAGAAGCGGATTGCGGAAAGCAAACGCCTTTTCTATGTCGCCTGCACGCGAGCTGAGGACCGGCTGATTCTTTCAGGAGCCGCACCGCCAAAAGAACCGGACCTGACATTCGAAAAAGACAACTGGATGAGCTGGCTGCATACGGCGCTGCATATATCCTCCGATGGTAAAGAGGCAGACACTTATACCGGCCCGGTCAGTTATTGCAGAATCGAGGAAGATATTTCCAGAGCTGAGGAATCTGTAACAGCGTATTGGCGCAATCTCATGACCACTTCCGGTAAGCAGCCGAATACAACGTATCAGCTTGAAACACTGACCGCGCCGATAAAACCGGTTCCGTCAACAGGTATACCATACCACATATCCCCGAATCAAATTATCGATTATATGCTTTGCCCGGCACGGTATCTATACCGTCATATCTACGGTCTGAAATTCGAACAGGCTGAATCGTCCGGCAGCGGCCTCGGTGCGGCCTACGGTTCGTACGCCCATACAGTCCTTGAAAAATTGGATTACCATGACATGAGCGCTTGGGAACGTCTCGCGTATGGAAGTGCGGGAAAAGATATACCCGAAAACATGAGAGAACGCCTTGTCGACAGTCTCTGGAAATTCAGCGAATCCGGTCTATTTAATCGTATTGCCGACGCCGCCAAAATGTGTCGTGAAACTCCGTTTGCATTCATAGAACATGATGTTCTTGTCCGTGGTGTAATCGATCTGTATTTCACTGAGGGGGGAAATACATTCATTGTCGATTTCAAAACAACCGCACCTCCCGCCGAACCCGATATACCCGAGGAATACCGGCTCCAACTCGAACTTTACGCCCTTGCTCTCGGACGGGCTTGTCATACTGTCCCTGCAGGTCTGATACTATATTACCTTGGCGCTCAAAAGGCGGTTGAACTTCCCTGCGGACAGGATACGCTTGATTCGGCCGCGGTGAAACTAAATAAAGCGTTGGAGAAGATGGCAGAAGGAGATTATAAACCTGCGATGTCCGAATGGTGCGGGAAATGCCCGTTTCGAGACTTATGTGAATAAATTGGATTAATTATAAAAAAAACAAGATGCCGTCAACGGGTAAGGGTTTAAATGACGGCATCCTGCTTTAACATTCACCGAGCGGTATCGGTGAACACGTATAATTATTATACGTATCAGTTCGATATTAGTTTCTGTTTCGCTATCGGGTTTTTACCATCGTTTATTTTCGTCATTACCGTTACGGTTCGGCGGTTCGTTTTTATAGATATTCTCGATTAATTCGTCAACGGGCGATTTCGGATTTATTCCGAGATTCGATGCGCCATTTTCACACATCAGTTGTTTCACATACGCTCTCATATAAATGATTTTGGCGATGAACAGACTGCGGATCAGATATTCGACCGCATATTTCTGCGTTTCGGTTAACGATTCCGCCTCGATAATCGATAGAATTTTATTTGAGACGGCCAGAAACGTTTTGTTGATTTCTTTCTGTTCGCTTGTGAGTGAACCGTCTTTCTTTGCGCCCCATACCCCGAAAACGATATAATCATTCTCTTCTTTTACAATCGACTGCATATGTTTTTTGAAAAGATCGGTTGTATTTTTTTCGATTGTATGTTCAAGCGTTTTTGTCAGTTTCACCGTATCGATCGGTTCATTGGCTTCGCGGAGGTTAAAAATGTTTTTTAGCGCATTAAACATGGGTATTCCCTTACATTTTTTTGTAACGTGTATTATTCTGCGATGTGAAACGGCAGATGAAAACTGCCGATACATGTATAGAGTATATCTGCAATAATTGAACCAAACCGGACGAGGAATTCAAATAAATTTATAACATGTTGTAATTGCAGAACATAGTAGAATGCCATGATGTGCAGGGAAAATGAAAGAGGCAACTAAATAAATGAAGATGTCATAAAAATCTTACATAACAGCCGGCAATATCTGACTGCGGATACTGAGAAACTAGGATTTGGATTATGTGGTGCCAATAAGAAATCAAGTATGAATTCTTTTTATTAAAGATGGTGTTGTTTCATATTCTCCTCGCATTTTTTCATTTTACCCGCGGCGGTCGGAAAAAATGCTTTCTAAAATCCCTGCCGACGGAAATACAGCCGCATCGCGTTATTGTAGTCGCTGCCGCCGACAGTGTATCCGCCCATCCAGAAGTAGGGGATTTTTCCCCGGCGCACCATTTCATCCACAAACTGGGCGGTGAATATCCACATGAGCCAGTTGTTCATAACGCCGCCCATGGTTGCAACCTTATCACTGAAACCGTAGATCTCGAACAGTCCGCCGCCCTCGGGGCACAGGTTGTCAATGAATATATCCGATACCGATTTCAGCGATGGCGAATTGCCGGGCGCGATGGTGATGACATACATGCCAGTTTTTTTCGCCGCGCGGGCCTCGGAAACAATGATTGGATCGTCCGGCTCGATTGTCGCAAACAGATGGACATCGCCCTTCCGTTTGTCGTCCCGGTAAGCATTGGTCATCATTGGGCCCATCGCCACACCGTTCGATTCGCTTTCGACGCCTGTATGCTCGCTTCGCACATGATAATGGGCACCGCCGCCGATCATCATCGCGGCTTTTAATGCGGCATCATACATGAGGTTCCGCTGGCTTTTGTACGCTGATTCGATTCGTTCGAGAAGAAGATCGATATACTGTTGTGCGTATCCTTGATGATTCGCAGAACCGTTTTTCAGTTTATAGGTAACTTCTGCCTGGAACATCCAGTACAGCGAGTTCAGCGAGTTGGCCGCGCTGGGGCAGATTTTCATCTCGGGAATCTGCGGACAGTCGACAATGCCCTGATAATAGGGGATATAGCTTTGCAGGATGACATTCGATACGTCTTTCAAATGCCAGTCGTTCACGTTCGGCACGACAAATCCCTCCGGCGCCCATTCATTGTCTACATAACAGACCGGAACGCCGATGACATACACGCCCCGCTCGTGTGCGGCATGTACCTCCTCGTTGACATAGTTTGTCATGAGAACATCGCCGGATTTCATTTTGTCGTAGTCGTCGCCGTTCCATACTGTGCTGCTCCGAAGAATACCGGGATTACCTTTATGGTACTCCTCGAATTCATGATATCCCATGTGTCCCGCCTGCGCCTGCATCCATACGTTCCCGCCGTTCTTGAGTGCTTTTGCCATGCGGTCCGACAGCTCACCAATCAGCTCCATCTCAGTCGATCTGATCTTTTCTATGATGTTTCTCATGTTAAGATAGTATTGATCGCCGAACGGAATAGTATGTCCCCAGTTGTATTCTTCGGGTGATGAGCTTGCGGCTTTGGTATCAAATGCGTTTCCTGTTATGCCGGTTGTTCCGGCAGCAAACGCCGCACCTGATTTCAATATGGTTCTTCGTGTGAAAAGTCTCATACGATATCCTTTTTTTTATACGGTCATGAAAGATAAACGGGGATGGTGTGGGAGCGCAAAGAGTGTTACGGTACATGAAATAAAGCTGGACGGACCTTACGACGTGGTGATTCTTCGCGCACACGATATATATAACATGACAAAGCGTAATACAAGAAATATTTGCATTTTGTATCTACCGTTTCACGGATCGTTGATTTCAAATGATTCAATGTTACGGTGTGCGCTCCAAGCACATAAATACCCAAACATTTTTCGGATTTGATATGGGGAATGCGAGGAACATGCTTTCTCGTTTAAAGTATATAGGTACCACCTGGCTGCTCGAATCAGTGGTAAGATGTCGACTATCATGAATCGTTTTCTATTATCTTAAGGGTTCCTCAAAAAATTACGAACAGAAGTTAAGAAAAGACTTGCCATATTCTTTATTACAGTGTACATTAATAATATATTGATAATAATAGGGATGAGCAATATAAAGGGGTTATTTGATATTGGATTTCACATAGAAGATTTGGCAAAAAGCGACGATCCACTGGTACGATTGAATGAGTGTGTATACTTCTTGTTCTCAGTGCGTATTTATTATTGCACAAACATCAGAATCGTTTTATAATGGGTGGCATGCCGGACTGTTCTTCTCTCTATACAGTGAGAAAACCGTTTCTCAAGTCTGAAAAGAGTCGGCTGAAAGGAAAGGCTGCGATGCGCAAACGAAATTCGTCCTCCGCTTTCGGATTTATGAAATTCTTTTTTAAGATTCGCGATATCATCCGTCCGCGGCGAAAGATTTTAAAAGAGGCCGGCATCTCACCCGGATTTGTCATTCTCGATTTCGGATGCGGTCCCGGCGGCTATATAGAAGTTGCAGCTCAACTGACCGGCCCGTCCGGCAGAATCTATGCGCTCGATAAGAATCTGCTCGCATTGCGGGAGGCGAAAACAATCGCTGAGCGGAACGGGCTGAAAAATATCGAAACAATCGAGTCCGATTGCGGAACCGGGCTTCACGATAATACCGTTGATGCCATATTACTCTACGATACGTTTCATCATCTTGCAAGTCCGGAAATAATCCTTCGCGAACTGCACAGGGTGCTGAAACCGGAGGGGATTCTTTCGTTCAACGATCATCATATGAAAGAACGGGAAATCATTGCGGGCGTGACAGGCTCGGGTTTATTCGAATTCTCGAAAAAAGGGAAATATACATACCGTTTCTCGAAAGCCGAATAGGCGGAAATTCATACCCCGATGTAGCATAAGGAGAAAAAAGCGTACCGTACGTACGCAGTAGTCATGACACCGGCTCCAATCATCGATATCGATTCCATCACCGTGCTTAGAAATGATAACCGGATTCTCGATCATGTTTCATTTACCGCCGATCCGGGACAACATTGGGTATTTCTTGGACCCAACGGCAGCGGAAAAACTACATTCCTCAATATTCTGATCGGGTACCTCTGGCCGTCAGAAGGATCGGTGACTGTGCTGGGCGACCGCTACGGACAGATCGATCTTCGTGAAAAACGCCGTCATATCGGGATGGTATCGTCGGCGCTTTTCGAGCGGGTACCGCCGGGGGAGTTGTTTTTTGATATCGTGCTGTCTGGACAGTTCGCGAGTATGGGTATCTACGATGAACCTGATGATAGCGACCGCAACCGTGCGCGGAACATCATCGCATTTCTCGACAGGGAAACGGTAACTGAACGGCCGTGGCGTGTCCTTTCGTTCGGGGAACGTCAGAGTGCGCTCATCGGTCGGGCGCTTATGGCGTCGCCGTCCATTCTCATTCTCGACGAGCCGTTCGAGGGTCTCGATTTTCCGACACGTGAGCATCTGATAGAACGTATTGATACGCTTATCGCCGATTCTGGCGGGCCGACAGTGCTGTTCGTGACACACCGGATCGAGGAGGTGCCGCCCGGTATCACCCATGCGGCGCTGATGCGCGGCGGCAGAATGATCTTTCAGGGGCCTATAGCGGAGGTATTGACCTCGGCATCGATGACCGATACGTTCGGTATCCCTATCGATGTCATACAGCGAAACCGGCGTTTTGCAGCGCAAGCGGTGTAGTTCGTGAAGGCAGTCAATAAGATGCCGGTATATGTGTACCGTATTGAGGTGGAACGAATTTCAGCGACGAATAGTTTAAAGAGTACAAGCAGGTAATAATAAAAAGTCACAGGAGAATAAAATGGCAGATAAATTTGACAGTATTATGGGATTAAATCGTCGGGATTTCCTTCGACGCCTCGGATATGGTATTCCGGCTGCGACAGCAGCAGGCACCGTCTTCGGAGGATGTTCCGCTGGATTAAGCGGTGCAAAATCCTCCCAGATATCAGAAATTCCGCAGCCAAAAAACGCAACGGTGTGTCTCCTGAAAGGTTCCGACCGCCGTCAGATGATTATCGATACCCTTCAGCCGTTTAAGGATGAGATCGCAAACGCGATTGAGGGAAAACGGATAATGATAAAAATCAACTGTAATCGTCCCGCCGACCAGCTTGTAAAAACACATCCCGACGCGGTGCGCGGCGTCCTCGATGTCATAAGTCCCATGTATTCAGGCAAGGAGCCGATCATGGTTGGTGAATCGACTGCGTTCAATGTTCCGACCGAGGAGAATTACAAACATTTTGGGTACTACGCACTCGAGGATGAGTACCGTGTCAAAATGGTCGAGCTGAACGAGGATACCGTATCGTATTTCTGGATTCTTGACAGGGATTTATATCCCGAACGGATTCGGCTTATCAATTCATTTGTCGATCCCAACGTTTATGTGATTTCGGTAACTCCGATCAAAACGCATAACGTGGTCATCGCCACGCTCACATTAAAAAACGTCGTTATGGGTGCGCCGCTGAGAAATCCGAAAAACCCCAAGGACAGCGACAAAGGCCGGATGCACGGTTACGGACGGCCGGGAACACCGAATTTTGAAGGCAGCCCGAAACTGCTTAACTTCAACATGTTCAAAGTCGCACATACCGTGAAACCCAACCTGTGTGTGCTGGACGGTTTAGTTGGCGCCGAGGGTAACGGCCCGACCAATTGCACGCCGATAGAGCACGGTGTTGCGCTTGCGGGAACCGATTTTGTGGCGGTAGACCGCATCGAGGTCAAACTCATGGGCATCCCCTGGGAAAAAATGGGATATCTCCAATACTGCGCGCTGGGCGGACTCGGACAGGGCGATCCCGATAAAATAAGAATTATCGGAGAAAACCCGGACGACCATGTAAAAACCTACCGCCTCCATAAAACGGCGGACTGGCAGAAAGAATGGGATATTCCCGTCGACTGGAGCTTGATCCACCAGGATCGATAACAATGCGCATATTGCGTAATAATACATAAATTGAAGTTTAAAAAATAAGGAGTTGCATAGATTTATAACTCCTTATATTTTTATGTATTATCACACTAAAGAGGCTATATGTCATTAATCGTTGTAATCGAGGCGGGAGTCATTATTTTTCTGGCCGGAATTCTGCAGAGTGCGGTCGGATTCGGATTCGCGCTTTTTGCCACGCCGCTTCTTCTCTGGATCGGTATACCGCTTCCGAATGTCATCGCACTCGTTGCGACATGCTCGATGCTCCAGGCAATTATCGGTTCGGGAAGACTCAAAGCCTCGGTTCCGTGGCGTCTGTCGTTTGTGGCAACTGCAGTACGCCTGAGCGGAATGGCATTCGGTATCTTCCTGCTGAAACGACTGGTTATGATTGATATCGCGCATATTCGGATGGTAATCGGTATCGTAATATGCGTCCTTGTCATTGCACAGATGCTGATGAAACCCGAACCCGCAAAAACGACGCGTCGTGGTTGGGCGGCAATAGCATTTACCGTCAGCGGTGTTTTGGTAGGATTGTGCGGGATGGGAGGGCCGCCGCTGGTGCTCTGGGCAGTATCCCATAACTGGTCGACGCAGAAAATCCGCGGTTTCCTGTTCGCCGTATTCGCCGAAACAATTCCGGTACAGATAATTGTACTGGGAATAACGTTCGGGACGCCGATATTCAGGAGCGCCGCTCTCGGTCTCCTCTGTCTGCCGATTCTTTATGGGAGCACCCTCATCGGTATCCCCCTCGGAAACCGTATGAGAAACGAATGGCTTCGAACGGTCGCCTATTCAATATTGCTGGTTATCGGTCTGAGTGCGGTTATTCCGGTTGTTCTCTGAGGCGTAAGACGTACTTGACAAAACGTGAAAAACAGATATAATAAAAAAATGATTTCAGTTACGTTTTTCACTCACTCCGGATCAGTAATTTTCGGTTAAAAATTTAAGTATAGGGTTCAATTAGAGCAATAGTTCGAAAAAACAGAGAAATACGCAAAAAGTGCTTAACAGTTCAATATTACGATAAGGCTAATATTTCGCAACAAATCCTTATGAGAAAAGAGTTCGGCGACGGCTCTGGATTTTGATATATTGATAAGGTATTGATAAATCTGGAGTAGATAGGCTATAGGCTGAATTCGTTAATGTGGGGCAACGACACTGAAAAGGAGGCTGAGTTTGCCTGTAGCTGAACGGACACCATGGGGCAGATATCCTAAATAGGAGGATGGTGGTTGCCGAAGACGGTTCTATTCCGAAACATTGAAAGAACCTTTTTTTAAGGGTCCTTCAATATTAATGTAGATCATCAAAATTTTCCTTATTGTTCCCGTCATACCTCATATCGTTTCCCCTTTTTACCTACTCTCGACGCAACACACATCACTACTTCATACGTTCAGAGACAATTTCCTTTGTGAATTTAATGAAAGTCTTTTATACTATAATTGTTGATAGTTCTCACCTTAAAACGGAGGTAAGAATCATGAAAAACTTAACTGTTACAAGTTCAGCATTCCATGAGGAAGAAATGATTCCGGTTCGGTATACATGTGATGGTGGGAATATCTCACCTCCTCTGCGGTGGAGTGACGCGCCGGAAAATACGATGAGTTTTGCCCTGATTAGCGATGATCCCGACGCGCCGGCGGGAACGTGGGTACACTGGGTCGTCTACGATATCCCCGCGGAATCAAATGGATTGCCGGAGGATGTGCCAATGACGGCGACTCTCCCGAACGGCACAGTCCAGGGGATGACTGATTTCGGATCAATCGGATACGGCGGTCCCTGCCCTCCTTCGGATACTCATCGGTATTATTTCAAAGTATATGCGCTCGACACCAAACTGAACCTCCAACCGGGCATTACGAAACAACAACTCCTGGATGCGATGGATGGGCATGTGCTTGCGCAGGGGCAGCTTATGGGGAAATATGCTCGTCAACGTCAGTAATGAAGTGCAATGCGGACAGAATGTGGAAAAAAACGGCAAAAATGTCAACTTATGGCAATATAGTGAAGTGTAATGGTGAAGAATCGACTGGGATAAAATATCAGAAGTATCGAATCGGATTCTGTACTTTTCCGAACTGCGATATTTTGTAATGGATGTGGACGCCGGTAATTCTACCGGTATTACCCATGGCGCCGATGACATCTCCTTTTTTCACCACTTGGCCTGGTTTAACATAAAATTTCAATAGATGGCCGTAAGTGGTCTTATACCCATACTTATGTTGGATTATGATGTGGTTTCCGATAAATCGATCCCTTTTTGTTGCCTCGACTATACCGTCCGCAGTGGCATAGATATCGTTCCCGATCCTGCCGGCAAGATCGATCGCATCGTGAAACTCGCGTACTTTTTTTATTGGATGAATCCGGTATCCGAAACTTGAAGTTATCCGGTATGAAAATGTGGGAAGGATCGAGGGTGTATTGTTGTATTCTTCGTTAATTGCTTTATATTTATTTTCAATCTCTGCAAAACTTTGTTCCTGAACGTTGATGCGGCTTTCGAGAGATACTATTTCGTGCGATAGTGTCTCCAATTTCTCGCGTACGTTGTCTTTCATGCTGACAAATATCTGATTGTCCATTATGACATGACCACCGATACCAGCCTGATACATACTCGCATCCGGTATGTCCATATATACATATTTACGATAGGCAATGTCTTTCCGCTGAATTTTGTATAAACAATCCGAAAGGGTGGCAAGTTGTTCTTTCAAGGTTTCGATATGACCGAACATTTCGTTCATGGACAATCTGGCGTTTTTATAATCGTTTTCCTGGCTCAGTTTGATATGATAGCCGGCAATAAAAAAGAGGCACACGATAAATGCGGATATCAGAATACCGAAAAATGTCAGAATTAATTTGAGGTTAAAACTGCCGCTTTTAACCTCGTTTCCGCTATCAGGAACAATAATAAGTGAAAAGAACCGATTGTCCATAGGATGACCATAAGTGTTTTGAAAAATATAACATTATAATTGAGCTGTTTACAATATTGGTCATAAACGGATAATTATCAGTGATTGGCATCACCCCGAAGGTAGTCTAAGTATTTTTCAAATCTCAAATTATTAATGTGTCCTTAAATATACCTTGATAATTGAGTATTATGTTGGAAATAGTGTTGGGGTAAAAGGTAGTACAACAAAACAAGGAGTCAAGCATTATGCCCAACTCCTTATTATTATTATGGTAGCTCATAGGGGAATCGAACCCCTGTTTCCGGCGTGAGAGGCCAGCGT
>CAZCDQ010000125.1:0-10793 GCA_964497605.1 uncultured bacterium | reverse complement strand
CGAACCTTATCTCATTGCAACTTAACACTATACAACAACTCGGAAAGTTGAGTTGAATAATAATACATATATCACCCCCGCCCAATCATATTTTTAATACTTGTATATTGTCTGAAAATTGCCATATCTTGTTATATAACGCTACCGAAAAATCACTAACACAAAGGGAACATCCCATGAAAAAAACACTGTTTACCGCACTTGGTGCGTTGCTCTTTTTTATCGCAGCAGCTTCCTGTTTCGCACAGGACACGCGTAACAGCAATCCTATCGACGGTGACACGAAATTCGGCCGCACCGATCCGGCCATGTACCGGCCGGGCAATTATCCCCACGGCGGCCCCGGACAGGTCGCCCATGTGGAGCTGACACCCCGCGAGGAATTCCAGTCTCAGTTCCTGTTCGTTCACCGCGGACGGCTATATCCGAAAAGCGGGCTCGGCGAACACGTTCACCGCTGGATGGAGGAGATGTATTTCGTGCTGGATGATCACACCGCGCAGTTCACAGTGAACGGCCGCACCGCGGAGCTTCCCGGACCCTGCATGGCGCTGTGTCCCATGGGAGATTCGCACGGTATCTACAACGACTCGGACGAGATCGTCGAATTCATGAATCTGGGCGTGACTCTCCGCAACCGCCAGTATGACGCGGTCAATTTCGCCGAAAAGGACGATCTCGTGGGCGTACCCATCGATTCGCCGCCGCCGTTCAAATGGTCGGTGCTCGACAAACGGCTCTGCAATCCAGTAAGCAATTTCATGGGCGGGCAGGGAGAAATATTATACCGTTCAGTTTGGGATGACGAGGATTTCCGCACTAACTGGCTGTTTGTGAATCATTACGTGGTTCCGCCCGGCGCAACCATCGGCTATCACCGTCACGATCACGTCGAGGAAGTGTACTTCGTTCTCTCGGGCAGCGGACGGATGACTATCGACGGTGTCACCAAAGACGTTAGAAAAGACGACGCCGGTTCGTGCGTGCTGCACGGCGCCCACGGCGTTTGGAACAATTCGGACGAGGATCTCGAAATAATTTCGGTTGCAGTTGCCATGGAAAAAGGCGTTATCAACCATGTCGAACTCGACATGGAAATGAGAGGCAGATAGCAGCCGTTAAAAAGCAATCCATCATAATACAAAACGAGCGCGAACAAGGAAACGCAACCCTACATACCAGCATCGTCAGATTGAACACGACATAAAAATATCGGTACGATTTGCTGAGCGGATTATTCATGTTCGTTCGCCTCCTTTTCCAATAGAAGCTGTGCGATGGATTTCATCGGCTTGACCGAAAAAACCGTATCTACCGGCAGCCCGAAATGTTCGCTGGTTCTGAACGCGAGATCGAGACTCGGATTGTATTCCTCGCGCTCGATATATCCTATTGTCTGAAAATTAACCCCGATTACGTCGGCAAGCTCCCGGCGAGACATACCATCTGCCCGCCTAAGTACATCAATCCGGTTATATATTTTCCGGAATCAAACGACCAGAGAGAATGAAAATCGCCTCACATACTCAGCACGAAAAATAATTGTGAACAAATCGGAAATACCATATACTTCCTCATTCCTGTTTCAATTCCCTCTTTCGAAAGGAGCCATAAAATGAGGAACACATCGTCACGTATCGCACGCAGGAATTTTTTTCGAAAATCAGCCGCCGCGACAGCAGCCGTTGCGGCAGGAAGCCTTGTCACCAATACCGATCTCGATTCTGTTTCGGCGCAGGTAAACGCAAATTCGAGTCCATCAGATCTTAAAATCACCGACATGCGTCTCGCACTCATCGGAAACCAGTATATCCTCAGGCTCGATACAAACCAGGGTCTTATCGGCTGGGGTGAGCTTCACGCCAGCTCGAGCAAGACCTATGCGCTCATGCTGAAAAGCCGCATTCTCGGCATGAATCCATGTAATGTAGACCAGATCTTTCGAAAAATCAAACAGTTCGCCCACCACGGCCGTCAGGGAGCCGGCGTTTCCGCCGTTGAAATGGCATGCTGGGACCTTGCCGGAAAAGCCTGGGGCGTTCCGGTATGGCAGATGCTCGGGGGGCAGTTCCGTGACAAGGTATTGATGTATTGCGACACAACAACCTCCAGAGACCCTGTTGAACAGGGAAACCGCCTGAAAGAACGGATGGATTACGGTTACAAATTCCTCAAGATGGATTTGATGATAACAAACCTGTTCGGACGGGAACCGGGCGTACTCACCCGGCCGCCGGGAAACGACCGAGCGGTCTATAATCAATATATGAGGGTCCCGTTCAATATGCTTATGCATCCGTTCAAAGGCATTAGGATCACAAACAAAGGACTCGGAATGGTGCGCGATTATGTCGCGGCCGTACGGGATATCATCGGATACGAAATACCGCTCGCCGCCGATCATTTCGGGCATTTTATTGTCGAGGACTGCATCAAAATCGCGAATGCTCTCGAGGAATTTAATCTGGCGTATCTCGAGGATATGCTGCCCTGGCAGCTCACCGACCAGTATGTGCGGCTGAAAAACGCGGTCAAAACGCCGATTCTGACCGGTGAGGATATCCACGGCAAGGAGGGATTTTTACCGCTGTTCGAGAAACAGGCGATTTCCCTCTGTCACCCGGATATCGGCCCGTGCGGCGGCTGTCTTGAGATGAAAAAGGTCGGCGACCTCGCCATGGAGCACGGTATCGGTATGATGCTGCACAACGCCGGTCTGCCGCCTATGATGATGGCATGTGTCCATACCGCGGCCGCCACCGAGAATTTCACCGCCCTTGAACATCATCATGTGGATGATGAATGGTACGACGGCCTTTATGCAAATATTCAACAGCCGCTGGTCAAGGACGGCTACATCGAGGTGCCGAACGGTCCCGGTCTCGGCGTTGAGATGGATATGGAGGCAGTACGGCGTCAGTCGCGGGAAGAAGAAGGCTGGTTCGAGCCCACCGACGAATGGAACGACGAACGGTCACACGACCGATTGTGGAGTCTCAATCCCGGCAGAAAATTGAAATCAAACGCCTGACCCAAAAGAGCGACCAATTGTCTGGCGCTTACAAACAAAAGGGGAATAGCAGCTTTAAGCTGTCATTCCCCTCTTTTCATACTATACGCCGGTGTCAGCTTTTCACCCATCCGCGTGATCGCCCAACCGCATCGGTCCACCGCGCATAGAGTCGGTCGCGTTCCTCTTTCCTCATTCGGGGAAGATACCGCCGTGAATCGGAGCGAAGCGACGCAAGCTCCTCACGGCTGTCCCAGAATCCGGTTGCAAGCCCGGCGAGATATGCGGCGCCCTGCGCAGTGGTTTCCGCTTCGCCGGCAACCTCGATCGGCACACCGAGAATGTCGGCCTGGAACTGCATGAGGAATGCATTCGCCACCGCACCACCGTCGGCACGGATTTCTTGCAGCGGAATATCCGCCTCCATACCCATCGCATCGACAACATCGCGTGTCTGGTAACAGATGCTTTCAAGCGCAGCCCGAGCGATATGTTCTCTGGTTGTTCCCCTGGTGAGGCCCACGAGAGTTCCGCGGGCATAGGGGTCCCAGTGCGGGGCGCCGAGCCCGGCAAGCGCGGGTACGAAATACACGTCGCCGGTATCCGCTACAGCCTCTGCCATCCGTTCCGTCTCGGCGGCTTCGGAAATGATACCGAGGCCGTCCCGCAGCCATTGTATTGCCGCCCCTGTAACGAATATCGCTCCCTCGAGGGCATATTCAACCGGCTCGCCGCCAATTCCCCACGCGATAGTTGTCAGCAGCCGTTCCCTGCTGAAAACCGGTTTGGTACCTGTATTCATGAGCACAAACGATCCGGTGCCGTAGGTGTTTTTCGCCTGCCCCTCATTGAAACACACCTGACCGAACAGTGCGGCCTGCTGATCCCCTGCGATGCCTGCGATCGGCACACGCAATCCGAAAAACATGTCAGGGGCTGTCTCACCATAAATATACGATGAGGGTTTGACTTCGGGAAGAATCTGCCGCGGGATATCGAGACGGTGTAATATATCTTCGTCCCATTCGAGCCCGCTAATATTGTACATGAGCGTCCGGGAGGCATTGGTATAATCGGTCGAATGGCATGCCCCGCCAGTCAGCTTCCAGACCAGCCAGGAGTCGATGGTACCGAATGCAATGCCGCCGTCCTCTGCGCGGGTGCGGAGCCCCTCGACATTATCGAGCATCCAGCGGACTTTTGTCGCCGAAAAGTAGGGATCGATCACCAGTCCGGTTTTCTCCTGCCACGTCGTCTCTAGCCCCTCTCTCTGCAATTCTTCGCAGAGTACGGACGTTCGCCGGTCCTGCCAGACAATTGCATTTGACACCGGAATACTCTTCGCACGGTTCCACATGACCGTCGTTTCACGCTGGTTAGTTATTCCGATTCCGCGGACTTGGCCCGGAGATACGCCTGCATTATTCAGAGCCTCTGCTATCATTGTGTGTGTAACCGACCAGATTTCCTCGGCATCGTGCTCGACCCATCCCGGCTGGGGGAAATACTGCGTGAATTCGGAATAGGCATGCCCCATGACCGAACCGTTCCGTCCCAACATGATCACCCGCGTCCCGGTCGTTCCCTGATCGATGACGCATATGCATTCTTCAGTCATGTTTTCTCCGTATGATTGGGTTTTATACAATCCATACCCGGTGTTCCGCTGCTCTAACGGGTACAATCATTTTTAAACAGGAGCGGCGTAAAATCACGGAAACATTGCCGCCAGACATCCCATGTATGCCCGCCGGAATAAAGCTCGAACGTGTATATCACTTTCCTCCTGTCAAACATCTCTGTCATGGTATCGTGACGGGTTCTGATAACATCGTCGTTATCGCCGTTTCCGACCCACAAAAGCGAAACGCGGTCGTTCAGGGTATCGAGATAACGGCTGTATTCTTTCTCATACGTTTCCTCAACACCGCCGCTGAAACTTCCCAGCCAGTCGAACATTTCCTGATGTTTCACACCGATGTGCAAGGTCTGAAATCCGCCCATGGAAAATCCCGCCATTGCACGGCTTCCGCGATCGGTTTTGACACGGTATTCCCGTTCGACAGCCGGAATGATCGCGTCGAGCAGGTCTCGTTCGTAAGCGCCGAAATCATACCCGTTTCTGTTGCGCGGGTACTGGCCGTTCGGGATGACAATGATCATCGGCACTGCGGAGCCGTCCGCGATGAAATTGTCCATGATGTAATGTGCGCGGCCGATCACTGTCCAGCCGCGGTCGTCGTTGCCGGAGCCGTGGAACAGATAAAATACCGGATAGGTTTCGGAACCGCCGCGGTTATATCCGGGGGGAGTATACACATGGAACGTCCGCATCTCCCCGAGCGCAGGCGATTTATACGTGTGCATCGACACAGTCCCGTGGGGAACGTCCCGAACACTCCAAAACGACGGCTCTGTACCCTCAACCTCGAACAAATTCGTGGAGAGATTGATACGCTCATCGACCCAGGAGTTACTCCGGTCTATCATTCGGATACCGTCCACAATAAACGCATATTCCCACACGTTCGGCTTGAGCGGCACCACCGTCGCAGTCCACATGCCGTTTGCGCCGCGGGTCATCGGAACCGGTTCCGCCAGATTTGCAACAGTGACACTCACCTCCGATGCGGTCGGCACCCGAAGTGTGAACGTGACTGTCCGGCCGGCATTAACCGTCGGCTCCGATATAGCTCCCGACGCACATACAATAAGTTCGAGAAGAAACAAACCGGCTAATAGTCTTTTACGCATGCCATGATCCTCTTTTTAGTACATATCATTCACGAAATCATACTATGCTCAATAGCCCCGTTTAAATGCATTCGGAACAACAACATTCCGGTTATAATCAGGGGCGCCTACATAGCAGTAGGGCTGACGGAAATAGGGATGCTCGCCGCGGCGTGCCATATGATCGGCCCAAGACGCGGTCAGCATCCAGTTCGCAAGATTTCCACAGACCGTGCTGAGCGGTGCAACGCCCTCCCTGAAACCATCAACTGGCAAAACGCCCGCACGTTCCGGACAGTATGTGTCGATTGCATGGTCGACCTCTCTAAACAGGCGGTAGCTTGCACTGTCTCCCTCGGTTTTGAACGGACAGAATGCCACCGTGTGCGCACCCTGCTCTTTCACGGCTCGAGCGGTGTCAATCTCATGCTTGTTATCGGATGTAAGACCGCCGATAATCACAATATCGCCGGGATCGGGATGATATCCCGGATGGGAGCCTTCGCGTGAACTGGGAATATTTACGTCGATGACTTTTCCGAGCGGATTGACCATCTGGCAGCTTCCCGCGCCCGTTGACTCGTCGGTAAATACATTGCTAAACCGCGATGTCTGTTTCGAGGCGCTCGACATGGGACGCCCGTAAATGAGGATTTGTATTTTTTTCGACAGCATCCGGTCAGCCCATTCCTCGGTGATCGCACTGATCTTGGGACGCGAAGCGCCTATCATTTCCATACGTTCGACCGCCGCCTCAAGGTACCGACGGGCCGGACCGGCGCTTGATCCCCTGCCGTTTGTGGCGATAAGGTTTGCAAGCGATGCGGTCGAGGCCCAATATCCGAGAAACACCGCGCTGGCTCCGCCCGGACAGAAACTGAAATGCAGTTTCGGCGATTTTACCAACCCAACCTCCCAGGTGGTTTGCGTATCGATAATGACCTCGGCGAAATCCTCAACTGACGACTGGTCATGATTGAGCGCGCCCTCCGGCGTCCGTGAGAATTTAAAAAACGGATTGGTCACACTGGCGATACGAACGCCGCGTTCCCGCGCCTTAACCTCGCTTTTATCCAGCGTGTTCCGGCACGCCAGCACGAAATCGCCCTTTTTCAACCGGGAGTAGCTTTCGCTGTTCATCTGATACTCGCCGTCGAGCAGCGGGAGAATCCAGGGCTGTCCAGGACGGTCGGGACTCAGCTCGAATTCGGGGGAATGGGTGAACACGAAATCGGAACAGAGCCTGCCCCCTTTCGCCCGGCATTCATACGCCAGTTCCATGGCCGCGGCGATATTGTCCACCTGCGTATCGAGCATACCGCGGGTGATCCCCAGAAGGTTCTCGTAATACTGATCCATGAAATTGACTGTATGCATCTCGTCGGTATCGATGAAACCGGGCCATGTTTTCGATTCCTGCGCCCGAACCGTGCCGGTCAGCGCCGCTGCGCCCGAAGCCATACCCGCTGTTGTCAGAAATTCGCGCCGTGTTGTGTTCATATTTTGCCTCCCGGATTAATTATACCCTCCGCACAAACAAATGGCGAAGTGTTACTATGTATGGGTCTATTTTTTATCATTGAAATAATATTTATATTACAATGGCTTTATGCAAATGATTTCTTCGCAAATTGCGTTTAATCCGTATCTGAACAACAAAAAAATGTTGCGATTGCAGCAAAATACGAGTACACTTTCCACATACGATAAGATAAACGAGATTGAATCAATACACTATTTTTAATACAAGGAGTCAAACCCATGAAACGCAGAGTATTCCCCAAAAGCATGATAGCGCTCGGTGTTGGCGCACATGCCGCATCGTCCGGCTGTGAACACACGGCACAGGACAACGATGTTTATGTAGAGCCATCCAAAAAAATTCCAGTCCGCAATTTCGACGTGGTTGTTGCAGGCGGCGGAACTGCAGGAGTATTCGCAGCGCTTGCGGCGGCCCGTAACGGCGCACGCACTATACTCATCGAATCGAAAGGATACTGCGGCGGCATCGCAACCGAGGGCGGCACCGCTATCCACAGTTTTTTCAACCTTTATAAAGCCTTCGAGGGCTGTGAAAAACGGCAGGTCGTGCGCGGCATTCCCGCCGAATTCATCGACCGTCTCACCACAATGGGCGGAGCGACCGGCTACCCCGAAATGGAAACGAGCTTCGATTACGACTCGGTTTGCACCGCCGTTGATGTCGAGATATACAAACTCCTTGCCATGGACATGCTCGAGGAAGCGGGCGTATTCATCGCGGTCAATACGCTTCTTGTCGATGCAATTATGGACAGCGCCAAGATCGCGGGCGTGATCATCGAAAGCCGATCCGGCCGTGAGGCGGTCATGGCGAAAAGCTTTATCGACAGCACCGGCTACGGCGACCTCTCAGCCTATGCAGGGGCCGAATTTACCGTGCCGAATGATTACGCAAGCGCAAACAGTTTCGGATTCGCCAACGCGTCCATCGACGATTATCACGCCTATCTCGTCTCCGAGGACGCCGTGGGACAGGTATGCCGCGGCCCCCGGAGCGGCGAGGAAAACAAGTTTGTCCGCATGGGCGCGGAACGGCTCGACAGAACCGAACTTGGCCGTGAAGCCCGTAAAATCGGTCTATCGCTTATCTCCACGACGGTTCACGATAACTATCTCATGTTCCTGAAACTCAACTACAAAGTCCCCGGGTCAGTGCTGAACCGCGACGATATGGCGAAAGCGGAGGTGGAAATCCGCCGGCGTATGCAGCAGGGAGCGGAACTCTGCCGCAAACACATCCCAAACTTTGACAAGGCATTCATCGCGCGGACAAGCCCATCGCTGGTTATCCGGCGGGGACGGTGTATCGTCTGCGATTACGACATCTCCCATGACGATGTCCTGAATGCCCGTCATTTCGACGACGATGTATTCGTGTACGGATTTCATGATTTCGCGCCGCGGTTTCAGATCAAAGACGGCGGCACATACGGCATCCCCTACCGTGCGCTGTGTGTGAACGGCATCGATAACCTCTATGCCGCGGGCATGATGATCACCTCCGACCACAACGCCCACATGTCGACACGGAATACGGTAAGCTGTATGGGACAGGGACAGGCGGCTGGCACTGCGGCGGCGCTCTGTGCCGATAAGAACATCGGTTCTCGTGCGCTCTCTTATTCAGATTTACGGAAATCGCTCGACCGCGGCGGCGTGTATTTCGAAACGTGACCGAGCAAATATGAGAGAATATTAAAAAATCGCGAAAGCCGATCTTCAATAAGCGGCTTTCGTTTTTCCATTTCAAATAATAATTGAAAGGAATACCGTATTGTATCTCCCTACTTCCGCTTCGCCTCCACCCTATTCCTTCCCGAACCGAACGAGAACGTCTCGGCAGGCGCGTTCGTCGGGCCGCCGAACGTGAAATCCCCCGGCCAGCCTTTCGGGAAGAATTCCGTCTCCGAGGCAGGATAGAGCTTCTGCCATTCAACCTGCGGGGCATCGTAACTCCCCGGAGCACCGTCGAACGACAGATATTTCCCCCCGTTGTAGGTGATCGTATAGGTATTTTCGCCATCAATGTATGTCCCAGCGCAGCGCCGCATCTGGGCGGGCGAAAGCTCAATTGCCTTGTCGAGCACAAACCGCAGTCCCTCGATGTATGCGCTCGGCTGGATGGTGCCGTGATTGCCGTTGACTGTGTACAGTTTGTCGAATTTCAGGCCAGGGTAGTTGCGCGATTCGAGCTTGGCGACAAATCGCTTTGCGCCGATAGTGAGATGGTCGTCCGCACCCGATGCGAGGAACATTTTGATGGGAAGATCGTTGTGGCTTGCCGCGTACTGCTCCTCGAGTTCCATGATACGGTCGGTGACCGCAGGCGCGCAGGCGATATAGTTCTCGAACAGGTCGGTTGCGGTGAGAATGGTAAACAGCGTAAACTGTCCGCCGAGGGAATGCCCGAACAGCGTGCGGTCGGCTTTCGAGGTGCGGTAGTTGTCCTCCACAAACGGGATGAGCTCCTCGCGGAAAAACCGGACAAAATCGGCGGCGCGGTTTGTTGCCTGAAAATCGCGTGACCGCATATTGCCCTGATCGGGCATATAGGCGACCGAGATCGCAATATGCTCCTTGACCATGTTGCCCCAGATAAGCGATCCGTAGGGCTCCGAGGTATACCCGAAATATTGGTTGCCGTCGATGATGTACAGTGTCGGATACACCCGGTCGGGGTTTTTGGCGTAACTACCGGGCAGTGTCACAAACACGCCGTAATTGTAGTCCATAATTTCCGACTGAAGCGACCGCGCCTCGCTTCGGGGGATGGTAACCGGCGGATAGGTCTGCGCTTGTACTGTAACCGCGGCAAGCGATACGAGTATTGCAATGACAACGATCCGTGATGCGTTCATAGTACCTCCGTTGAGATTGATATGAGAATTGTTTTTTGTACAGTCTATTTAGAATAAACAATATACTTGAACGGCCGCACCCCGGCAACTGTTAAAGAACGTTACATCGGCTTATTGGTTATTATTAAAGAAATCTCCGGTTTCGCCGATATACTATTGTAGGAAAAGGAGATTGCCATGCCTCAGTGCAAACACACACATATCGAATATCTCGGCGAACAGGAAACGCCTGTTGAGGGCGTATATCTGAAACTGTATATTTGCATAGAGTGCCATACGACCATTATATATACTCCGGAAACATCCCCTGAAATCGTTGCCGCACCGGCTCACTAACCGTTCACTGGAAATATCTCCGTCCGCCTATACCCCATATCTTTACGAATATGCCATCCACAACACAAAATATGCCATAATGGCATCATAATATGCCATATTTCGTTTTCACCCCATAGACACACACCTAACATCTTTTATTACATACTGTTATTATTGCTTTTATGCGCATTCGATAATATTGGAACGTTTTTAGCACTCTTTATGTGTAATAAATGTACAATAACAAATTTATAAAGAAAGAAGGGTACTTATTATGAATATGAATCAGTTTACATTAAAATCGCAGGAAGCGCTCGAGGCAGCCCAAAATC
>CAZCDQ010000124.1:0-10794 GCA_964497605.1 uncultured bacterium | reverse complement strand
ACACGATATAAGCCTGATTTTGGGTTATTATGATACTGCATATTGTTGTTTGCTGTTTAAACTCGATAAGCGTATTATATATTATAATTATTTTATAAAATGTTTTCAAAATATAATTATTTATTACATCTAAGAAAACCACATGCTCAGCATGTGGTAATGTGCTGAAGGCTTTGCCTGAAAATACTTTGGAAATCACGGTGGCGAAGCCATGAATTTGGCTTAAAGCCACCACCTCTGGTGGTGGATAGTCAAATTTAAGTGATTTCTTTACTACTCATTTCAAAGTCATTAGGAGGGAGTTCTATGAACAGACGATCGTTTTTTGCAGGCGCTGCAGCTTTAAGTTCCCCGCCTTTTATTTCAGCAGAATCTGAGGCTCTCACACGATCTTCAAATATCAAAATCACTGATGTTGAGGTTTGGCGTGTCGAGGGTAATGAGGAACGGATGAAAGAAAATATTGCACGCCAGTTTATTATCAATCCTCTTCATATCTATCCTGAACATCAACCAAAACCTTATAAAGAGAATCGAAATCCTTCAAAGGAAACGGCAGTATTCACTAATCAGGCCTATTTTTTAAAAATTCTCACCAACCAAGGAATTGAAGGTTTTTACGGTGGATTCAACCGGATTAATCCGGCGCTTATCAGAAGCCAGCTTGCGGTTGTACTTGGGCGTTTGAGGCCGTTTCTCATCGGTATGAATCCGCTTGCCATCGATACGATATGGGACAAGATGTATCGTCGGGATACACATGGATTTGCCGGGGATTATATGGAGGGGATGAGTGTTGTTGATAATTGCCTTTGGGATTTAAAAGGAAAGTATTGCGATATGCCGGTATATAGATTACTCGGCGGTTCACGGGAAATCATTGACTGTTATGCGAGCATGCTTCTGTTTTCTGTGGAACCCGATCTGGTCAGGAAACGTGCCCTTGAGTATAAAGAAAAGGGATATCAAGCTCAGAAATGGTTTTTTGCGTATGGCCCCTCGGCCGGACAGTGGGGAGTTGAACGTAATGTTGAATTGATGAAAACTCTTCGCGATGCTCTCGGTGATTATTACCCGATTATGTTCGATTGTTTTGAGGGCTGGGACCTTAATTATTCAATAAAAATGTTCAGAGCACTTGAACCTTACAATCCCGAGTGGATTGAAGAAGCGGTTATGACCGAGAAGAAGGAATCACTCACAAGGCTCAGACAGATGTTCTCAATTCCTATTGCTACCGGCGAACACGACTATGGACGCTGGGCTATTAACGAATATATTAGATTGGGCGCTATCGATATTATTCAAGCCGATCCTGAATGGTGCGGTGGAATCAGCGAAGTAATAAAAATATGTCATCTTGCCTCAGTCCACGACCTTATTGTAAGCCCCCATAATCAACGTGTATCGGCATTGGCTCATATTATCGCGAGTCAACCGCCAAGTACCTGTCCGATTATGGAATATCAGGTCAATTTACAACCCCGGGCACGGTATTTTGAAAAAAATCCATTGATTCCGGTTCATGGCAGTATTGTTTTACCCGATACGCCCGGTTTCGGTATCGAACTTGATGAATCAAAAATTGAAATAATGGAAAAAGTGACGCTTTAACCTAAATTGAGCGATTCTTGTGTAGTCTTGGGCAAGCCATACCTCTACAGAAAAGGCATAAACCATTTGGTTCATATTCTTATTCAGATAATATCAATAATAACAATATGATATATGTTTTAATTATAACCTATCGCTCAATTTAGGTTATAAAGTACAGCGAAAAGATATATAAACTGCATATATAATAAAATAATCAATGAAAACAGAAGCTTAATTAATAGTTATTATTCAATTTTATTGGTGGAGCAGAGCGGGCTCGAACCGCCGGCCTCATCCGTGCGAGGGATGCGCTCTCCCAGACTGAGCTACTGCCCCACGAGGCTATAATGTTATGCTTTCTCGATCATTATGTGTTTCGAAAGCGATGAAAGGCGTTTAAATATTTTCGGATCGTCGAGAATCTGTCCCAGCGGATTGACCGCGCTTGCCGGCCGAATTTCATCCTCGGATGATCCGGGTGTCGCGCCGTAGAAAATGCAGAACGCATTCCCTGGCGGCCAATATCCAAGCTCGCCCAATTCGACAATTTCTTTACCGTTCTCGGAACCGGCCATAATAGGGATAGAAAAATAAATTTCGTCGCCCCATGTCGAAAAATCAGATTCGATCGGCAATTTTTCAAGTATTTGCTTTGATGTCTGCGAATCGTTCAGTTCGGCGTCAACAGACTCGTCACCGATTGTAATAATTATATTAGCAGGCATAAGCACCTTTCCGTAAAAGGGTTGTATCATTACTGGATAAATATAACACGAGAACAAAGATGTGTAAAGTCAAATATACGAAAATTCTACGAGTGTGCATGTAGAAGCTGTCTGAGACGAGACATACCTTGACATGATATATTCAACATCACTATATTGACAGAAACATTCGAACAGGAATAAAGGTTCAGCCAATGACAACCCGCAGAAAAACATTTTTCATTTTGTTTTATATAGCTGTCATCATTCTCATGCTGTTTACGTATTTCTATCTTCAGAAATACTATCGCCACGATGCCGCAAACGGTATACCCGGTCAGAATGGCAGCCGCGCCTCATTTCAAAAAAGAAAAACCTGCGAAACCTCATACCCTCAATTGTGCAAAACAGATTAAAATTTCATGAGTATGAAAAAAACACTTGCGTAAAATGAATTGATTGTGTATAATATGACTGACCAGTCAGTATGTAAATGTACGGTCATATTTATATTAATGCTAAAACCTAAATTGAGCGATTCTTGCTAGGGGCAACCCTTGCGGTTAACCAAAACCTTTTAATATGCGGGTAGGGTAAGCTCTGATCGTACGGTAAGAGTATAACCCATTGGAGTATCTTCAAATTTTGATAATATCAATAATAACTATATGTTATGTAATATGATTATAACAAATCGCTCAATTTAAGTAAACATTAACTCAATGGACATGCATATGAACGATAATATTGAAAACACTGAAAATCTATCCCGCCGGGAACGCGAAAAAGCACAGCACCGCAGGGATATTATGGACGCTGCGATCAAAGTCTTTGCGGAAAAAGGATACCATGTGGCGACGCTCGACGAAGTAGCGCAGGAAGCCGAATTCTCGAAAGGTGCGCTGTATTTATATTTTTCGAATAAAGAGGATATATTATTCAGCATCCTCAATGAAGTGTCAGAAAGATTGGAGCAATTAGCAGTTACAACTATAACCGGGGAAAAAAGTTTACGTGAGGAAATAACTCTTTTATACAAAAGTGTTTCCGATGAAGTTTTTAAACGGACAGATATATTCAATGTTATTGCTGCACAGCATGCGATATTCTTTCGAAATGTTTGCGACGATAAACAGAAATCTCTTATTAAAAAACACCGGCAATTCTGGATAGATTTCGGAGAAAGGGTACAACAGGCGATTGATGACGGAGAGGTTAGAGATCTTCCTGTTAAAGGAATTGTCGGCGTTATACACGGCGCGCTTGATTCACTTGTGCAGAGCCGCTGGGATTGCGATTCAATGGATGACATGCGGATTGCTATTGATCTATTTATTGAAATACTATTCAACGGAATTGGAAATAAAAAGGAGGAGGCGTGACTGTGTGCAACAAACGGCTGTATATGGCGATATTCATGTTTGTTACAATGCTTGGGCACATCGGCGCGGTGAATGCGCAGGATTATTATGACCTGACATTAGAACAGGCAATCAAAATTGCCCTGGAAAAAAACAAGGATTTAATAAATGCAAAACAAGATTTAAATAAAGCTAAATTTCAGATTACAGAAGCTGCATCTGCGGCATATCCGACTCTGGATGGAACTTTTAATATGGAGCGGGTTATCGAGCCTATGATTTTCGTTATCCAGTTTCCCGATCCTGAAACCGGTGAACTGGTAAAAAACAGATTGAAAGTCGGTACTGATCATACTATGAATCTTGGCGCGACGCTTACCCAACCACTATATGTTGGTGGGAAAGTTGGAACCGCGCTGAAAGCGGCGAAAATTTATCGCAGCATTTCTGAAGACTCGCTCGAATCGGTTGAGCAGAGTGTAGTAGCCAATGTTGTCATGTCATTTAACAGCGTAATTCTTGCGAAAGAAATGCTTGCCATAAATCAGGAATCGCTTGAACAGGCGGAACGGAATCTCGAAAACGTCACATCTAAATACGAGGCAGGTACCGCGACGAAATACGATTTCATGCGTGCAAAAGTCCAGGTCGCAAACACGAAACCGGCCCTACTGAATGCCGAAAATCAATTGATCGTCGCTTATCTCAATCTGAAAGAAACGTTGGGTATTTCACCCGACAGCAAAATGTCTGTGTCGGGTACACTTACTGAACCGGATTCTTCGATTTTTAAAATCGCATCGCTCGAAACGGCGATTCAAAACAGACCGGACCTTCAGGCGAGCAGATCCTCGATCGATCTCTATGATAAGAATGTTAATATTGCGAGAGGCAATTTTCTACCGACGCTTACAGCGGGTACAACGTTAATGTATATGGGTAATTTCGATGCGTTTAAATACGATGCCCAGGACTGGAACAGAAACTGGACAGCGAATGTGAACCTGTCGTTCCCCATATTCAGCGGTTTTAAAAACTCAGCACTTTATAAACAGGCAAAGACTGATTTTTATAAAGCGAAAACGAATTACAACAAGGCCTATGACGAGGTTGTCATCCAGGTCCGCCAGGGCGTATTGACTCTCCAAAATGCGATTAAAACGATTGAGAGCCAGCGGATGAATGTCGAGGAAGCGGAAATGGCTCTTGAAATGGCTGAATCTCTGTATGAGAGCGGTAAGGCAACACAACTTGAAGTATTTGATATGCAGCTTACGCTTGAACGGGCGAAAACAAATATGCTTAATGCCATATTCGAAGCCGGAATAGCGGAGATTTCACTGAAACAGAGTCTCGGTCTCATTAATACAGAAATTGAGAAAGGAAATGAATCATGAAGAATTGTATGAAATTTACCGCTCTTTTATTGATACCGCTCACATTCCTTTCCTGCTCCGGCGGCGAGGTGGGTGATTCAGACGAGTATGTAGATTCAATTACCAATGTTGAATTCTATCAGGTCAACCCCCTCCGGTTCGAGGAGATGCTTAAGCTGCCGATTGTGATTAGCCCGAATAGGGAAGTGAATCTTGGCGTTCCAAACGGCGGCCGTGTAACGAGGATAAATGTGGATAAAGGTGATCGGGTGAAAGAAGGCCAGGTTCTTCTTGCAACCGATAGAACCATTCTCAGCGCTGCACTTGATAACGCCGAGGCAACCCTCGAATTGCAGAAGAAAGAATTTGCGCGGTATAATAAACTTCATAGCGAAGAAAATATATCCGATGCTGATTTTGATGCGGTAAAGCATGCGATGCGGCAGGCGGAATCGGCATATACCATCGCAAAAAAGAATTTCGACGATGCAACGCTCGAGGCGTCTTTCGACGGTATCGTAACCACGCGAAATGTGGAAGTTGGTGATATGCTCTCGCCCGGCGCTCCTGCCTTTCGGGTGATCGATATGAGCACGGTGAAAGTACAGGCAGGAATCCCTGAGCGGTATATTCGCGATTTTGAAACAGGAGACAAGGTTCGGATTACAATTGATGCGATTCCCGGACGGACATTCGATGGGACGATAAGTTATATATCTCCCGAGGCAAGCCCCAGTGTGCGAACGTTTCTTGCCGAGATCACTATCGACAACCGAGACGGGATGTTCAAGGCGGGAACCATGGGTAATGCGGAAATCGTCAGAAATGTGTATGAGGAAGCGCTTATGGTACCGGTGAATGCCATTATCGAAACTCAGAAAGGACATGTGATTTTCGTATTGAAAGACGGCGATATTGTTGAAGAACGTAGTCTATCTATCCTGGGCGGAAACGACCTTATGGCGCATGTTGAAGGAATTTCTGCTGGAGAAAAAGTTATTACAAAGGGTAACTATGATCTCATTGACGGCGAGAAAGTGAATGTGACCGGAGAATACGAATATGCCGGCGCTGAGGAGGAATCGTAATGAGTATAACCGGACTTGCAATAAGGAAATCGACAACAATTTTTGTGTTGATTCTGTTCTTTTTCATACTCGGCTTACAGAGTTATTTTACGTTGCCGCGTGAGATGGCGCCTGATATAAATATTCCGTATATGATTGTATCAACGATCTATCCCGGTGTGTCGCCGTCGGACATTGAGAATCTTGTCACACGCCCCATTGAACAGGAACTCAAGACACTAACAGATGTCAGGGAGATAACTTCGAGTTCTTCGGAGAGTTTTTCAGTTATTGCCGTTGAATTTGAGCCGAGTATCGACCTCGATTTTGCGCTTCAGAAAGTGAAAGACCGTGTCGATGCTGCAAAACCGGAAATTCCCGCGGATGCGGAGGACCCGGTCGTGACCGAGGTTAATTTTGAGAATATGCCGATCATGAATGTTATTCTCACCGCAGAATACGATCTTGTGAAACTGAAAAATGTTGCTGAGGATCTCGCAGAGGAATTTGAAACGATCACCGGCGTTCTCGAAGCCCAGATAACAGGACAGCTTGAACGAGAAGTTCAGATTGATGTCGACCCCAGCAGACTGAAAGAATATAATCTTAAGTTCAACGATGTTTCGGTGGCTGTTATGGACGAGCATCTGACCATCCCCGGCGGGACGATGGATATCGGTGATTTTACTTACTCGGTCCGAGTTCCTGGAGAGATCAGAGATCCGGATGGATTCCGCGATCTTGTCGTGACCGCAACACAAAACGGGCAGGTGTATATACGAGATCTTGCCGAGGTGAGGTACGGTTTCAAGGAGCAGGAAACCCTTTCACGCTTTAACGGGAAATCATGTATAACGATCGGAGTCAAGAAACGAACGGGCGAAAATATCGTTGCGATTGCCGACCAGGTTAAAGAAATCATCGATGAAAACAAGCCGCTGTTTCCCTCGGGCACTCAGGTCGGAATCAGTCAAGATATGTCGAAGTTCATAAAAATCATGGTAGCTGAACTGGAAAACAACATTATAAACGGTTTCGTGCTTGTGATGCTTTGTATTTTTCTGTTCCTCGGTCTGACCAATTCATTTTTTGTGGCGGTCTGTATTCCGCTCAGTATGCTGATAACGTTTGTGGTGCTTAACATTCTCGGTATAACGCTTAACATGATCGTGCTGTTCAGTCTGATCCTTTCACTCGGTATGCTTGTAGACAATGCGATTGTAATTGTAGAAAATATCTATCGACATAGAAGTAAAGAAAGTGAAAACGACGTTGCAAAAGCCACTGAAAATGCCGCAAATGAAGTTGTGATTGCAATTGCGGCTTCTACGCTGACGACAATATGCGCGTTTGCGCCGATAATGTTCTGGCCCGGTATTATGGGAGAGTTTATGGGTTATCTGCCGCTGACAGTGATTATTACGCTGCTTGCTTCACTATTTGTCGCGGTAGCCATCAATCCCGTTCTCTGCTATCGGTTTATGAAAGTGAAGCCGGGGGCGGACGACAGATTTACTAGCGGAGGCGGTTTTTTCGGGAAAGTATTAGTAAAATATGAATGGCTGCTCGACAAAGCAGTTCATAGTCCCAAAACAACTCTTCTTGTCGCATTTTTCTTGCTAATAGTATCGATTACCTCATACGGTATATTGGGGCACGGTGTCGTACTTTTCGGAGATAGCGATCCGGATGCTTTCAACATCAATGTTCAGGCGCCGGTCGGAGCGAGACTTGAAGCGACCGACGAGATTGTGAAACAGCTTGAGCAGACCGCCTCAAAATTTCCCGATGTTAAAAGCATTACAACCAATGTCGGCGTTTCGTCGAGCGGATCGGGCATGACCGGCGCACTGGCCGGTAGTGTAGGAAGTGTATCGAACGAAGCCCGCATATATATGGATTTCGTTGATTTCGAGGAACGTTCACAGCGTTCGCTCAAAACAGTCAATGAAGCGGTCGAAAAAGTTAAGTATATTACTGGCGCCGAGGTTGAAGTCGCGTATGAAGAGATGGGCCCCCCAGTTGGTGCACCTATAGAAATACGCGTTTCCGGTGAGGATTATCTGAGGCTTGGTGAAATTGCCCGCGATATTCGTGGCGTCATCAGATCAATTCAGGGGCTTGTTGACCTGAAAGACGATTTTGTAAGCTCCAAACCAGAAATTGTTTTCCGAGTCGAACGTGAAAAAGCGAAGATTCTAAATGTCTCAACATACGATATCGCATCGACGGTGAGGACCGCAATCAACGGTTTCGATGCCGGTGATTTCCGCGACGGTGAGGACGAATATGAAATCATTATCCGATTGGCCGAACAGGACCGGAATTCGCTTCCTGACCTTGATAACATCTATATTTTTTCCGAGGGGCGTCAGATCCCGATCTCGAGTCTCGGACATTTCGAAAATGCTGCGGGATTTGGTACCATTACACGGATCGATCTCGACCGTGTCGTAACCATTACCGGCAACAACCATAACCGTCTCTCAAGCGAAATTCTCAATGAAGTGAGAGATGTGCTCGCCGATTACAGTCTGCCGTCGGGATATGCGATAACGTATAGCGGAGAAAATCAGGATTCGGAAGAAGCGGCCGCATTTCTACAGAAAGCGTTCATAATTGCGCTTTTCCTGATTGCGATGGTGCTGGTCAGCCAGTTCGATTCGGTGACCATTCCGTTCATCATTATGACCAGCGTTATCCTTTCATTGATCGGTGTTTTCTGGGGCCTTATTATCTCGGGGCTGCCGTTCAGCATAGTGATGACCGGTGTCGGTGTAATTAGTCTTGCTGGTGTTGTAGTAAATAATGCCATTGTGCTGCTCGATTATACACTGAAACTCCGTGAACGGGGTATGTCGAAGATCGATGCGATTATCGAGGCCGGAAAAACCCGTTTCAGGCCGGTTCTTCTCACCGCAATCACGACGATTGTCGGTATCATTCCACTGGCAACAGGCTGGTCGTTTAACATATATACTATGCGATTTGCCTCAAACGGGGCGTCTTCGCAATGGTGGGCGCCGATGGCTGTTGCGATTATATATGGTCTTGGAGTCGCAACGGTACTAACGCTGATCGTTGTCCCGAGTATGTATATGCTTCTCGGCAGAAAAGAAGACGATGATTATTTCAAAAAGCATAAAATATCTTGAAAATATTAGAAATATTAATTATATTACTAATCTTGTGTGGTGGGGTTCCCGAGTGGTCAAAGGGAACAGACTGTAAATCTGTCGGCTTAGCCTTCGATGGTTCAAATCCATCCCCCACCACCATTAAAATTACAGCAATTTCTTCATTTTGATTTCGCTACTATATTCTTCATTTTTTTTCTGCAATTATTTATATTCATAATTTAAATTGCATCAGAAATATTTTTTAATTCTTCTTCTTGAAACAGTTGTATGGATATAATTGGTTTACTATGCCAAATTAATGTAAGCTATATTATCATACAAAAAGAGCGCCCTACTGAAGAGCGCCAATAATTTTCACGTTTCTGCTATTTTTTACGCAACCGACTGACAAATATGTATCTTGCAAGATATTTCTCTAATCGAATTCAACAATCAGTTTACCCACTTATCGAGAATTGCTTGTGACCTATTTTTTATAAATGTGTCTTCAACAATTCCCTGATCTATATAATTGGATTCTATTATCTCTATTATGAGTTTTTGTGCGCGATCAATTTTGCCGGAATCATAGAGCGACTCAGCAAGATACTGTTTTGTGTATAAATTATTTGGAGCCATTTGATGCGCTTTTTCAAGATATTCTAACGATTTATCTTTTGAAGGCCAACTTAGTATTATTGGTATTTTAGGAGCTTTGAAATGTAGTCTGCCGAGCACCCGATAGCCCGCAGCATCCTGGAACGTATTATCGATTTCGATGACTTTTTCACAGTGCTGTCTGATTCTTCCCGCAACACCTTCTCGAGCAGAACGTAAAATACCATACTCTTCTCCCCAGACGCCCCATATAATTGCCATCCAGGTATGTATCGCTACCGATTCGGGGAAATATTTAAGTCCTTCAGAACCGATATTCTTCCCAATATCATATATGGTTTTTTTTGCCTCGCTATCTTTTTCCGCATACTGTCCGATAAAAAAGCATGACCGTATTAATTTCCAACATGCCTCTTCTTTTGTTTTACCGGTTGTTTCATCAAAACCTTTCCGGTAATATTCGAGTGCTTTATTAATAATTACCGGATCGACATTCAAATTAGTGGGGTCAAAATTCGATCCTCTTTGTTCATACCAAATGTCTCCCGATTGAACAGCGTTTTCAGCATAACTATTCACTGAGAAGATAAGCAAACAAGCACATAGAATAAAAAGCGATAGTTTCATAATTTGCCTTAAAGTAAGATTTGTTCATTTAAAGGCTGCTGTTTGAATAGTATATTGAGCAGATAGATCATTTTATAAAAATGTATATCGCTTGGTAAAAAAATGCAACTGAATTAATGCCTCATTTTATGAAGATATAAACAAAATCGTGATAGTTTCGATCTTTTGCGTCTCAGTTTTTCAAAAATTTGCCGGAATAAATCGAAAACACTCATGCCCATATTTTTTTATCGAGACTATCAGCGGCTGTATTCACCATGGGAAAATTATTTTATTGGGCTATACGGTTTACTCTCGTAAACACTATATATGGCATGGAATTAAAG
>CAZCDQ010000123.1:0-10807 GCA_964497605.1 uncultured bacterium | reverse complement strand
GCCGTATATCCTCGACCTGATTCTCTTGGCCGCGTTTTGCGCTGGGCTCTTTGCGATCAGCCTCCGTAATATCGGGAGGCGGTGGATTGCCTGATATATATTTCATTTTAGGTGCTGTGAATGCTTAATTGCAAATGTGATCAGGAATGAATTCCATGAGAATTAGTTTTTTGTTATCTTATGTAGCATGAGAAGATATCAATTAATTCGCTTAGCCTTTGACAATAGATTTGGAGATATGGTTGGAAATGGAAGAAAACTTTAGAGACATCATACTCGATTCAATTTCAGAAGGGGTGTTCACTGTTGATGACGATTGGAGAATTATGTCATTCAACCATGCGGCAGAAACAATTACAGGAATATCTCGTGAAGAAGCTGTTAATCAGAAATGTTATACTATATTAAAAGCCGATCTATGTGAAAAAAGATGCCCGTTAAAGAAGACGATTTCTTCCGGCATCCCTCAAATTGGTATAACGGCAACAATACTTGATGCCAGTGGGTACGCTCGCCCCATAAGCATATCGACGGCGGTATTGAAAGACAAAAATGGCAAGGTCATCGGCGGAGTTGAAACATTCCGTGATATCAGTCTTGTCGAAAGCCTTCGGAAAGAAATAAAAAAAACATACAGTTTTCAGGACATCATCAGCCGGAATCACAGAATGCAGGAGTTGTTTAACATTCTTCCTGACATTTCTGAAAGTCCTAGTACCGTCATCATCGAGGGGGAAAGCGGAACGGGAAAAGAACTGTTCGCTCGGGCTATCCATAATTTGAGTCTCCGCCGTAAAAAGCCATTTGTAGCGGTAAACAGCGGCGCTCTTCCGGATACTCTTCTTGAGTCAGAGTTGTTTGGGTATATGAAAGGAGCATTTACTGATGCCGTGAAAGATAAACCGGGCCGTATTGCATTAGCTGAGGGCGGTACGCTATTTCTTGATGAAATCGCTTCGATCTCTCCCGGTCTTCAGGTGCGATTACTTCGTTTCCTGCAGGAAAAAACGTATGAGCCACTTGGTGCAACGATTACTCAAAAAGCGAATGTAAGAATTATTGCAGCCACGAATCAGGATTTGAAACAAATGGTAGCACAAGGCTCATTCCGCGATGATTTGTACTATCGATTGAATGTAATTGAGCTTTTACTGCCTCCATTGCGGGATAGGCTGGAAGATATCCCTCTCCTGGTCGATTATTTTATTACCCGATTTAACAGTATTCAACGAAAAGAGGTCGCGGGTATCAGTAATGATGCTCTTTCCTGTCTGATGTCGTATGACTTCCCTGGTAACATCAGAGAACTTGAGAATATTATAGAACGTGCATTCGTGCTGTGTCGACAGGGATTGATTGAAATGCGCGTTTTGCCCGAAATCATTCGGGAGAATAGATGCATCGATTGTCCCAAAAAGGAAACGATATCCTTTAAACAAATCGAAAAATCATTCCTTCTGAATGCTCTCCGGAATAACAATTGGAATAAAGTACAGACAGCCCGCCAATTGGGCATGCATAAAACCACTCTCTATAGAAAACTCAAGTCTTTGGGATTAGACAACCTGCCAGACAATTCTTCCCTCAAATAATTTCCTACATCTCCATGCATTAGTTGCAAAACAGCACCCCGCATTCAGAAAATGGTTGCATAATTGCAACCACTCGCTTTCCTCCTTATTGGTTGAATATCTTCTATAGCAATCTATATCAATGTCTTATGTATTATCAGTTAACATGGCATTGTTTTAGCGATATAACTGGTAGCAATGAAAACTCAACGGATTGCACTGCCTGTTTGGGCTGACTATATATGCCCGGTTCTTGATTTCGCCCGTTCGATATTGGTTATCGATATGGCGGATGCAAAAGAACAATCTAGAAAATCATTTTCGTGTTCTCCATCACCGCCGATATGGTTAGCGAATAGCATGAGCGAATTGGGTGTGGAGGTAATAATATGCGGAGCTCTGTCGTATGAACTTCTCAGGCTGTTGCAAATGAAAAATATTACGATAATCCCTTATATCCAGGGTAACGTTCATGAAGTTCTCAATGCTTATTGGGCTGGGACATTATCCCTTCCAAAGTTCAGATTGCCTGGAATGCCGTCGACGCGGGAAGGGCATCGCGGACATCGTAAAGGATGGGCAGAAAGATAAAAGAATAATACTTCTAACAACTTTATTGATTGGTTAACAATGAAAACGTATCTCGATTGCATCCCATGTTTTGTTCGTCAAGCGGTTGATGCGGGCCGTCATGCCCGCTTAGAGGAAATTCAGCAGGAACACCTGGTTCGCCGCGTCCTGCAGGAAATAAGTGTTATGCGATTTACCGATTCTCCTCCGGTAATAGGCGCTAAAATACATGCGTTTATTCGGGAAATATCGGATAAAGGCGATCCATATACCCATGTAAAGGATCGTTCGAACACATATGCCATTACCCTTTTACCAGCGCTGAAAGAAGAAGTCCAATCATCATCGGATCCTTTCACTACAGCACTGCGATTCGCACTGGCAGGAAACGTGATCGATTTTGGAGCGGCAAGCACGGTCGAGGATGACACCATTCATAAAACACTGCAAAATGCGCGAGAAGCTGTTCTACCGGAAGATGAAGTCAAGTGCCTGAAAAGAGCTGTTCAGGAAGCCAATTCAATTCTCTACATAGGCGACAATGCCGGCGAAATCGTTTTTGACAGACTCTTTATAGAGCAATTGCCAGCAGAACGGGTGACATTTGCTGTTCGGGGAAATCCCGTTATTAACGATGTGACAATGGCTGATGCTCATCGTACCGGTATTGTTTCAATTGTTAAAGTCATTGAAAGCGGGTCTGCCACACCGGGTATTCTGCTTAATGAATGCTCTATCACGTTTCAGAGGATATTTGAAGAGGCGGACCTGATCATAGCCAAAGGTCAGGGTAATTATGAATCGCTCAGTGATACAGACGCGCGAATAGCATTTCTTCTGATGGCGAAATGTCCTGTCATTGCACGAGATATCGGATGTGAGGTTGGATCATTCGTCATTAAAAATGGTTTTGGACGAAATGCTTATACAAAGGCGGAAGAATTACATCGAGAAACAGAGGGAATGAATGACAAAACAAGTTCCTAATAAGGATATCGAGCACCAGAAGCGAGATGTCGAACTCCGCATGGCACGGATTAAACAGCCGATCATGATACTCTCGGGAAAAGGCGGTGTTGGGAAAAGCACGGTTTCTGTCAATCTGGCGGCGGAACTGGCCCGGTTGGGATTCCAGGTTGGGTTGCTTGACGTTGATATTCATGGACCGAGTATTCCCGGTATGCTTGGGCTCGCCAAGGCAAGGCTTTTTTCACATAACAATACGATCGTACCGATCGAATACTTTATAAACTTTCATGTCATGTCGATAGGCTTTCTTTTGCAGCATCAAGATGATGCGGTGATATGGCGCGGCCCCATGAAATACCAGGTTATTAGGCATTTTCTTGGCGAGGTGGAATGGGGAGACTTGGATTTTCTGATTATCGATTCACCTCCCGGAACCGGTGATGAGCCGTTGTCGGTAGCGCAGTTCCTTGGTCCAGCAAAAAAAGCCATTGTGGTTACGACGCCACAGCGTGTTTCAGTAGATGATGTGCGAAAAAGCGTTCAATTCTGCGAAAAGCTAGAAATGCCGTTGCTCGGAATCATCGAAAATATGAGCGGATTTGTCTGTCCTCATTGTGGCAAAACAACCGATATCTTCAAGTCGGGAGGAGGAAAGACTCTTGCGGTGGAAAAAAACGTGCTGCTGCTTGGACGAATTCCCATCGAGCCGGGTGTCGTGGACGCATGCGATAATGGGAAACCTGTTGTATTTGCGGAACAGGATTCGGAAACAAAAAAAGTATTTACTGCAATCGCTGAGATGTTGCCTGAGTTATGTGAAGTTAAAGGCCTTTCCCAGCCGGGTAAACCAACGGAGTGATAGTAATGCCGTTTCGAGATGGTACAGGGCCAGATGGTAAAGGACCATTGACAGGGCGCGGACTTGGTAATTGTATATTTGGCAGCCGAAGGGGAAAGAGCGGATCATTCAGAATTCGCAAAAGCGATGGCCTGGGCTTGGTGATTGCAGGTATGATTGTCAATGATATCGCCAATCCTGATGGATTTACAAGAAAACTTATACAGGGGGTAACAGAACATATAGCCGGATTTGTTCAAGCGCATAAATCCATGACGAACAATACTGAACGGCAACAGATCAGCAATCCGAAACTGCATTCTGATAGTAAACATGATGGTGCAAACAGTACGTGAACCCAAAAAAATAAGGAGAAAATTATGCCACAGGGTGATGGAATAGGCCCTCGTCAGGGCGTTGGAAGAGGTCGTCAGGGAGGTCCCTTTGCAGCGGGACCTGGTGGTGAATGCGTATGTCCAAAATGTGGAACAGCCACTCCTCATACGCCTGGACAATCATGCAATCGGCAGACCTGTCCTAAATGTGGATCAACTATGACTCGCAAAATGTAACCAGAACATATACGATTTTTAATAAAAGGAGGTGATTATCATGCCGTTAGGAGACGGAACAGGTCCTGGCGGGATTGGCCCAATGACAGGACGAGCAGCGGGATATTGCGCAGGATATACGGTTCCCGGTTATATGAATCATGTTTCCGGTTTTAGATATCCAAGAAACGGAGCCTATACAGGGGCTAATCTTCCCTATTACGGTACATTACCCTATAGAATGCCTGGTTATACCGGCTTTTATACTGCAACAGCACCGCCATGGGGTCGTGGTCGTGGGCGATTCTATGGGTATCAACTTTGTTTTGGACGCGGTTTTAACCGTGGCAGAGGACGGTGGTAAAAAAGTAAAAAGTTCACTAGCATAAGAAAATGATTTGCCATTTTTACACTTTTAAAAGGAGGATAATCATGCCTTTCGGAGATGGAACAGGTCCAAGAGGCTTCGGGCCGATGACAGGACGGGCTGCCGGATATTGCGCCGGTTATGGTGTACCGGGACATATGAATCCGGTTGGCGGCCAAGGATATAGGGGCCGTGGCTTTGGTGGTGGGGGCAGAGGTCACCGTAACTGGTTTTACGCTACAGGGCTCACAGGGTGGCAGCGTGCCGCAATGGGATATCCGATGGTGGGTGCTTACCCCAATAGTGTTCCGGTAGCCTCCCCTCTGCCGGAGGAACAGCAAATGGAGTTGCTCAAAACACAAGCCTCCAACCTTGAAAACACACTTGCTGATATCCAGAAGCGTATCGAGGAGCTGGAACAGCAACAGAAAGAGTCACCGGCAAAGAAAGCAAAAGAATGATCGGCGGAGGGGATGGGCCTCATCCCCTCTTCTATTAGGCAAAGGATACAACATGAACAGACATCATCAACGCAGACTAGGACGTCGTGGCGGGCAGCGAATGACTGGGCATATAAATCGCTTGGCTACGTTTCCAGCCGGCAGAGGGAAGCAGATTGAAAACATACAATCCGGCAGGACACAGATTGAATCCCCAACGGGTCACAGTATTTTCGACGAGTTATTGCATACGGTATCTGAGGTGATCGGGGAGTTGCGTCGGCCGCCGCAAATACACAGCAAACTGCCCCAGTCTGACAGAAAACCGCTGAGCTACCCTATTGTCGATCCAGCGCTGTGCACCGGATGTGGACTCTGCGCCAATGTGTGTCCGACCGATGCAATCAGCATACATGTAACAGCTAGGATCGATGAATCACTGTGCACAAGATGCAGAAAATGTTTCGAAGCGTGTCCTCGCAGAGCTATCACGTTTGTAGAAGAAGCCTCTGGGATGCCTAGTTGATAAGGCGGTGAAATACTGTGACAATTACGATGCTGAAATCGAAAATACATGGATTGAGGATAACCCGGACAGAACTTTACTATGACGGCAGTATCACAATCGATAACAATTTTCTGGCGCATTCGAACATACATCCCGGAGAGCAGGTCCATGTATTGAATCTCTCGAATGGGACCAGATTTATTACCTATACAATCCCCGGTGAAACAAATTCCGGCGAAGTAGTACTGAACGGACCAGCGGCACGCTTGGGAGAAGTCGGTGATGAACTGATCGTACTTTCTTATTGCCAGTTGACAAACCGGGAGGCAATAAGACACAACCCAACAATCGTTTATGCTGACAAACTGAATAAAGTAAATGATTTAAAGGAATAGGAGAATAGGGGTGATAGCACAAATCAATGATACATTGTGTGTTGGTTGCGGCCTTTGCGCGGATGTTTGTCCTGCCGATGCAATAGTGGTAAATGGGAAAGCGATCGTTGACAAGAACACATGTTTGGGATGCGGCGCATGTATTGGTGAGTGTTCACAAGGAGCAATTACATTAATCGAAAGCGAGGTTGCAGGCTAATGAACAACAGTGGCATAGTTGCTGTTATTGGTGGAAGCGCCGCAGGGATTACGGCTGCGCTGACAGTAAAAAAACAGTATCCGGAGAAAAACGTCTATCTTATCCGTAAAGAGCAACAAGTACTTATCCCATGCGGCATTCCCTACATCTTTGGAACTGTGGGAAAACCGGAAAACAATCTTATTCCGGATTCGCTGCTCGAAAATAATGGTATTCAATTAGTTATCGATGAGGTTACCTCGATCAACAGAGAGAAAAAAGAGCTTTCACTAGCCAATAATGATACTCTTGTTTACGAAAAGTTGATACTTGCAACAGGTTCATTGCCAATTGTTCCTCCGATACCTGGTATTGAAAAAAAAGGAATATTTCCAATCTACAAAGATATAAATCATCTCAGAACTATCCAGACATTTTTGAACTCTATATCGAAACTCACCATTATCGGAGGGGGATTCATAGGTGTTGAGTTTGCCGAGGAATGCAAAAAAATTAACAATATCGATGTGACAATCGTCGAGAAAGAACCATCTTGTTTGCTTCTGGCGTATGATCAGGAATTTTGCGATGAAGCTCATGCAATTCTCAAGGAAGAAAATATAAAAGTAAACACTTCAAAGTCCGTAAAAAAGTTTACTGGCGGTGATACTGTGACGGGTATTGATCTTGGCGATGGAACACATATCGAAACCGACGCAGTTATTCTCGGGGTTGGTAGCCGCTCCAATACAAAACTCGCGGAACAGGCAGGCCTTTCGTTAGGGAAAACCGGGGGGATTCATGTTGACAAATCAATGGCGACATATGATCCATCAATATTCGCGTGTGGTGATTGTGCGGAAAAAATTTCGTTTTTTGCCGGATTCCCAACTCCGTTAAAACTTGCTTCAATTGCAAACGCAGAAGCCCGGATCGCAGGTGCGAACCTTTATGAGCTTCGGCGCGAGAATATAGGAACTATCGGTGTTTGGTCAACGAGGATCGGTAACACGGCATTCGCATCGGCGGGATTAACCGAATTGCTTGCTCAAAAGTTTGGTTATAAATATACGGTGGGCACCGCTGAAGCAGTCAATCGCCATCCCGGGGGTATGCCGGGCGCCCGTCTGTTAAGGGTTAAACTGGTATTCGAGAAAAAAACAATGCGCCTGCTTGGCGGTCAGATCATGGGAGATACAACCGCCGGAGAACTTATAAATGCTGTAAGCGTGTGTATCAATAATAAAATGAGCGCAGAAGATATTGCGATGTTACAAGTGGGCACACATCCTGCTTTAACTGCATCTCCAATAGGGTATCAACTGGTAAACGCAGCAGAACAAGCACTTAAAACTTTTCATCATGACAGGTGATTCGACAGTATCGGTCATGCGCGCAAGGGATGCAGACATTGGCGTTTTTTCACCGAAAGAGGTGTTTCTTACCAATAGTGTTGGAATTCACAAATATCGCCTGAGTTCGTTTGAATCCGCTCTGCGGGATGCGGGTATAGCAAATCAGAATATAGTTCCCGTATCTTCAATACTGCCGCCCGGCTGTAAAGTGATCAGCAAAAAGGACGGAATCGGAAAACTTGCCCCCGGTACTCTCCGATAAGCTGTTATGGCAAGAATCGATACCGATGAGCATCAGCGTTTGATTTCGGCCTCTATTGGTCTCGCGCAACCGAAAGATACAAGCAAATGGGGCGATATCAGTGAAGTGCATGAGCATGGCCTCTCGTTAAAAGATAGTGGTGATATGGCGGAGGATCTGGAAGCATCGATGCTGGGAACAACATTGGGAATCGAACTCAATCCGAATGTGGCCTGGATTGAGAGAGAGAATGCATATAAAAGTTCTGGTTTGATCGTGAAGGTCACGAATATCACGCAATCAGTCACCAGTCAAAAAGGATTCTGGACAACAGCCATAGCGATGGCAGCGTTTATTCTCTGAATACAAACTGTTGATGTGTAACACACGCAACAATGTGATTAAAATATGAAAAATACATCTTTCATTGTTACAGAACTGAAACGCCACGCGCCGTTTACCGCTTTTGGCGCGGCGACAGGCATGATTTTTATGGCGATAATCGTTATGGCGCATCGCCTCGATACTGTCACACAGATTTCATCACAATTATTCTTTGTGCTACACCCGTTGCATGTATTCCTGAGCGCGCTTGTCACGACAGGAGTCTTCAAGCTGTATTCATTTCGGAGCAGGTGGGCGCAACTTTTTCTTATCGGTTATGTCGGAGCGGTTGGCGTCGCGACAATCAGTGATTGTTTTATACCTTTTCTCTCCGAATCGTTGCTCGGACTTTCCGGCCGTGCGCTTCATATTGGTGTTGTGGAAAAGCCAATTCTGACGAATTTTGCGGCTGTTCTTGGTATTCTGACAGCTGCAATTAAGCCGTCAACAAAATTCCCGCATTTCGGTCATGTATTGATCAGCACTTGGGCATCGATGTTTCATATAATCATGGCAATGGGAACCGTACCGAGTCTCGGCACAATGATTATAGCCGCTGTCTTTTTATTCTTTGCGGTCTGGCTGCCCTGCTGTCTGAGCGATATTTTATTCCCTTTGCTGTTTGTTACTCATAAGAGAAAATGAAAGGGCGTCAATTCACCTTACGAAAACAAAACAATGAGGTTCACATGACTATAGCTGTTGCAAGCGGTAAAGGGGGGACGGGGAAAACCACCGTAGCCATAAATCTCGCATGGACGCTTGCCCAATCAGGGCAAAAGGTGACTGTGCTTGACTGTGACGTTGAGGAGCCAAATTGCCACATCTTTCTCCACCCAATTATTGAACGACGAGAAAAATGCACAGTGCCGGTTCCAACCGTGAAAGATGGACTGTGCACTGGCTGTGGGACGTGTCAGGAAGTTTGCGAATACAACGCTATTATAGCACTGAAGGACACGGTTATGATATTCCCGGAACTCTGCCATAGTTGCGGTGGATGCACATACTTCTGTTCTGAGCATGCATTGGAAGAAATACCGAAAGAAATTGGAGATATCGAGTTCGGCAGCTCTCATGATATCATGTTTGTTCAGGGAAAACTGAAAATCGGGGAAGTTCTTGCCCCGCCGCTGATCAGGCAGGTTAAAAAGGCCGTCGATACGGAAAGCATTTCGATCATCGATGCGCCGCCGGGCACCTCCTGCCCGGTAATCGAGGCGGTGAAACATACCGATTTCGTGGTTTTGGTAACCGAACCGACTCCGTTCGGATTGAACGATTTGAAACTTGCCGTGAATATGATCAGGGAATTGGGTCTTCCTTTCGGAGTCGTTGTGAATCGCGATGGCGTAGGCAATCATGATGTGTATACCTATTGTCAAATTGAGGATATCCCGGTTCTGGGGAAAATTCCTGATGACCGAGACATCGCGAAAGTATATTCTCACGGTCTTGTTATAAGTATGGCGCTCCCTCAATACCGGGAGTTGTTCACAAATCTCTATGAATCAATTCTAAACCAGTTCCGGTTGGTTCAATCTCTCGATCAGGATAAAATAGAATCATGAAAGAACTTGTTGTAATAAGTGGTAAGGGCGGCACAGGGAAAACCAGCATTGTCAGTTCGTTCGCCGCTTTGTCGAAAAAGAGCGTTCTCGCAGATTGTGATGTCGATGCCGCTGACCTGCATCTGCTGCTTACACCCCAAATTATTGAACGTTATGATTTTAAAAGCGGCCATGAAGCAGTTATTCGTCAAGAAGACTGCACAGGATGCGGTCTGTGTTGTGAACATTGCAGGTTCGATGCAATAGTCAAGGTGCCCGTTCCTGAGAATGAAGCCTTATCACCAGGGGGATGGCCTGAGTGCAAAAACTGCAGTTATTGTGTCCGATCCTGTTCCATACAGACTGATATCATTATACGCCAGATGCGGGAAAACATGGGCATATCACGGCAAACCACCTATTCCGTCGATCCAATCTCCTGCGAGGGCTGCGGCGTGTGCGTTCGCCTGTGTCCTTCGCATGCCATTGATTTCGAGGAGCGTCTTTGCGGCGAATGGATGATCTCTGAAACCCGTTTCGGCCCGATGGTTCACGCCCGCCTTGGAGCAGCCGCAGAGAATTCCGGAAAGCTTGTTACCCTCGTTCGCGAACAGTCAAAAGCAGTGGCCGTGAAAAATAACCTGGAAATGATAATAGTCGATGGTTCACCGGGCACAGGATGTCCGGTTATCGCTTCTTTAACCGGCGCCGACCTCGTTCTTGTTGTCACCGAACCAACCCATTCCGGGTTTCATGACCTTGAACGAGTAATAAGTCTAGCCCGGCATTTTTCCATCCCGGCGGTGATCTGCATCAACAAATGGGATATAAATCCGGAAATCGCTGATGAAATCGAGCATACAGCCGTTTCGTTCGGGACTCGCGTCATT
>CAZCDQ010000122.1:0-10868 GCA_964497605.1 uncultured bacterium | reverse complement strand
CGAACCTTATCTCATTGCAACTTAACACTATACAACAACTCGGAAAGTTGAGTATCGTAATATTTGTCGCAAAAATCAATACGGAATGATATATTACCATATATCTTCATCGGCATCATTCTATAGAATCATGACAGATATATAGGCGGTTTTGTGATATATTTTTTAGCTCTTCTTGTACTTTTGGGATTTGGCTATTTCGCGATTACGGCTGCACTCATGTACGGTCTCGGCAGGGTCCGTGACGGTGTATCCGAAAAGAAACCGTTCGTGTCGGTGGTTATCGCTGCGCGGAACGAACAGGCCTCGATCAAAACATGCCTGACTGCACTCATGCGGCAGAATTATAAATCGGAACTGTTCGAGGTGATCGTCGCGGATGACCGGTCATCGGACAGTACCTCCGAAATCCTTGTGGAATTCGAAAATATATTTCCAAATTTGAAAACGGTACAAATCGACAATGTCCCCGTGGGTATCTCGCCGAAAAAAAATGCGGTCGCGGCGGCAATCGAGGTCTCCTCTGGCGTGATCGTTCTCCAGACGGATGCCGACTGCGCGGTACCCGAAAACTGGATTACAGGCATGGTTGCACGGTTTGAGGATGGAATCGAGATGGTGACCGGTGCGGCGCCGTACCTTTTCAGGCGCAGTACGCTGAATTCGTTTGTCTGTCATGAATACCTCTGGAATATCACCCTGAGCGCAGGGAGCATCGAACTTGGGCACGGTACCCATGCAAGCGCCCGTAACCTCGGTTTCAGGCGGAGCGCATTCGAGCGTGCGGAAGGATACGGCAACAGCGATAAAATCGTGTCGGGGGACGATACACTGCTGCTTCACCGTATTCAGCGACAATCCCCCGCCGGTGTTGCAACCGTGCCGGACCGGTCGACCCATGTTTATACACGGGCGCCGTGGGAATTCACTTCGTTTCTTCGCCAGCGAACCCGTCACATGTCCACCGGAAAATATTTCGATCCGGTGTTGATTGTATTCGGTGCGGTTCTCTACGGCTACCATGTATTAACCATGCTGGCGGCCGTACTAACGATGTTGAATCCTGCGTATTTTATGGTCTTTTGCGCCTCTTTCTTGTGGAAAAATGCGGTCGATAGTTTAACGTTTTCGCGTACTGCTGCGGTGTTTGGGCTTCGGGTCGAATGGCGGAAGTTTCTGCTCAATGAGCTGCTGCTTACGGTATACCTTGCCGTCATGCCAGTTGCCGGATTATTTTTTTCCGGCTCATGGAAAGAAAATTAGTTGTGAAAATATGCGGAAATCAGTATATTATATATCCTGTGTGCGCCCATGGCCCAATGGATTAAGGCATCTGGCTACGGACCAGAGGAGTGGGAGTTCGAATCTCTCTGGGCGCACCATAAATAACTTGCAAGACAACCACTTACAGAAACTATGTGAGTGGTTTTTGTTTGTAGTATTGACTCGGTACTGCTGTGGTACTACTGGAAAACAAGAATGTACAGGCAGCTTGACATGCCGGTAGTGGTAATGTGTCGGGGGGAGGGGGAGATATGCGATTGTAGGGCATGTACGGGGCCTTCTGTGAGCGTACAGGGGTATTATTCGGGGGATAGAGAATACCAACAGATTTATACGGCAATACTTCCCCAAAGGGAGCGATCTGTGGGATGTCAGCAAGGAGAACGTGTCTTTTGTCATGGAGAGCTTGAACACTCTTCCGCGTAAAACACTTGCATTCAAAACCCCTCATGATATATTTAATTCATGCGAATCAACTCAATTAACAGGTGTTGCAATTGAAACTTGAAACCGCGAACTCTATAAACATTGTTATCAGTATAAAAACAATCAATATGGTGCCGGAATGTTGTGCTATGAAAAAACATAGGTCAGAACAGAGGAGAAATAAATGATAAAAGAACAGGAACGCGCTGAACTGCACCGCGCCATCTGGCAGATAGCCACTGATCTGCGCGCCAGCGTGGACGGTTGGGATTTCAAGCAATATGTTCTGGGGATGCTGTTTTACCGCTTTATCAGCGAAAATCTCACCAACTACCTCAATGAAGACGAGCGGCGCAGCGGCAATAAAGACTTTGACTACGCTAAACTTCCAGACAAAAACGCGGAGTTTGGCCGGGCCGATACGGTAAAGGAGAAAGGGTTCTATATTCTGCCGAGCGAGCTTTTTGTCAATGTACGCGCCAAAGCACGTCATGACGCCAACCTCAACGAAACGCTGGCCGCGGTATTCCGCAACATTGAAAGTTCGGCCAAAGGTTCAGACAGCGAGGATGATCTCAAAGGGTTGTTTGATGATCTCGATGTTAATTCCAACAAACTCGGCAATACGGTTGAAAGAAGAAACCAAAAGCTGGTAAAACTTCTGGAGGCAATCGGCGGCCTGAAGCTGGGTAACTACTACGACAACACGATTGACGCTTTCGGTGACACCTATGAGTTTCTGATGACCATGTACGCTGCCAATGCAGGCAAGTCCGGCGGTGAATTCTTTACCCCGCAGGAAGTCAGTGAGCTGCTTGCCGAAATCGCAACAGTCGGCAAAAAAGAAGTGAACAAGGTTTATGACCCAGCCTGCGGTTCCGGCTCTTTGCTGCTCAAATTCGTCAAGGTTCTCGGCAAAGAAAAAGTCCGGCAGGGTTTCTTTGGGCAGGAAATCAACCTCACTATCTATAACCTCTGCCGTATCAATATGTTTCTGCACGATATCAACTACAATCATTTTGATATTGCCCACGGCGATACGCTGACCGACCCCAGGCACTGGGATGATGAGCCCTTTGATGCCATCGTTTCAAATCCACCCTACTCTACCAGATGGGAAGGCAAAGACAACCCGCTGCTTATCAATGACCCGCGCTTTTCACCGGCAGGCGTCTTGGCGCCCAAGAGCAAAGCCGATCTTGCCTTTACCATGCACATGCTTTCCTGGCTGTCCACCATCGGCACGGCGGCGATTGTTGAATTTCCCGGCGTGCTCTATCGCGGCGGCGCTGAACAGAAGATCCGTAAATATCTGATAGATAACAACTATATCGATACCGTCATCCAGCTTCCGCCTGACTTGTTCTTCGGCACGACCATCGCCACCTGCATTATCGTGCTTAAAAAGAGCAAAAAGGACAACAAGACCCTCTTTATCGACGCCTCGGCTGAATTTGTGCGCGGCGGCAACAAAAACAAGCTGAGCGATGAGAACCGCGCCAGAATAATGAAAACGTTTACACAACGCGCGGACATCGAGCATTTCGCCAAACTGGCGGGCAACAAAACCATTGAAGAAAACGATTACAACATTGCGGTATCCAGCTATGTGGCGCAGAAAGACACCCGCGAGGTGATCGATATTACAACACTCAACGCCGAGATAAAAGAAATTGTCGCCCGGCAGAACGAACTGCGCACGGCGATTGATGAAATCGTGGCTGATATTGAAGGTGGGCAGTAATATGGCGAAGAAAATGAATGCGATAGAAAAACTGATCGCCGAGCTTTGCCCCGAGGGGGTGGATGTTAAGGAGTTGGGGGCGGTCTTGGATTATGAGCAGCCCACTAAATATCTTGTACAATCCACTAAATACGATGACGATTTTACTCTGCCAGTATTAACTGCTGGTCAAAGTTTTATTCTTGGTTACACAGACGAAACCGAAGGGATATACAAAGCGAGCAAAGCGAACCCCACTGTGATTTTTGATGACTTTACTACATCATTTCATTGGGTTGATTTTGCTTTCAAGGTTAAATCTTCTGCAATGAAAATGCTCAGACCTAAAAATAATTCTGATGTGGTTTTTAAGTTTATTTATTATGCGATGAAATGTATTGACTATACACCGCAAGATCACGCTCGTCATTGGATTTCTAAATATTCAAAATTTCCCATCCCCATCCCGCCCCTTGCCATCCAACAAGAGATCGTGAACATTCTGGACACCTTTACCACGCTGGAGGCGGAGCTGGAGGCGGAGCTGGAGGCGCGAAAGAAGCAGTATGAGTATTATCGGGATGAACTGCTGACCTTTGGGGATGATGTGGAGTGGCAGACGCTGGGGGAGGTTGGAACTCTTGTTAGGGGTAACGGCTTACAGAAAAAAGATTTCGTTGAAGATGGCGTTGGTTGCATTCACTACGGTCAGATTTATACTTATTACGGGACTTTTGCCGACAAAACAAAGACATTTGTTCCGTCAAAACTTGCAATGAAATTAAAGAAGGCTCAAAAGGGCGATGTGCTCATATCAGGTGTGAGTGAAAATATTGAGGATGTCTGCAAACCCTTGGGGTGGCTAGGTGATGAGATTTGTATTAGCGGAGATATGTTTGCATTTTGTCATAATCAAAACACTAAATTTATAACCTACTTATTACAGACAACAAATTTCAAAAGATATAAAGAGCGATTTGCGCATGGAGCTAAAGTAATTCGTGTAAAACAAGATAAAATTCTTGATTATCAAATCCCCATCCCGCCCCTCGCCGTACAAAAACGCATCGTCACCATCCTCGACAAATTCGACGCGCTGGTGAACGATATTTCGGTCGGCCTGCCTGCTGAACTCAACGCCCGGCGCAAACAATACGAATATTACCGGAACAAATTATTGACGTTTCAGGAAAAACAATGAAATACAATGCAGAAATTCATCATCGCCGATCAATCCGATTGAAAGGATACGATTATTCGCAAAACGGAGCATATTTCTTGACGGTGTGTACACATAACAGGGAATGCCTGTTAGGTGAAATCACGGATGGTGAAATGGTGTTAAACGAATATGGTAAAATTGTGGATGAATGTTGGAGGGGTTTGCCCAATCATTATCAAAATATGCAATTGGATTATTTTGTTGTGATGCCAAACCATTTTCACGGTATCATAATGATTAACACCGTTGGGGCGGGTTTGAAACCCGCCCCAACAAAGACGAAACATGGATTGTCCGAATTTATCCGCGCATTGAAAACATTTTCATCCAAACAAATCAATCAAATCCGCAACACGCCGGGCATATCTGTTTGGCAGCGGAATTACTGGGAACATATCATTCGCGATGAAAAATCGTTGGAAAATATCAGGAATTACATCATCAATAACCCGGCACAATGGGAGGAAGATGAAAATAACCCCCTGCGAGAGATGAAACATGCCAACCAATAACCGATACAATTTGGTGGCGGAAAACCCCCAAAGCACGGTGGTGGCCGAATACCAGGCCGTTGACCATACCGCCAAAACATACCAGAGCGAGGCGAAACTGGAGCGCGCCTTTATTGAGCAGTTAGAGTCACAGGCGTATGAATATCTCCCCATTACTTCCGAGGCCGATCTGGTGCGTAACCTGCGCGGGCAGCTTGAAAAGCTCAACGATTTCACCTTTACCGATGCCGAATGGGAGGCGTTTTTTACCGGTGAGATTGCCAATCCCAACCAGAGCATTGCCGAAAAAACAGTGACCATTCAGGAAGACTACATCAAGATTCTGAAAAAAGATGACGGGACGGATAAGAATATCTATCTGCTCCGCAAAGACAATATTCATGAAAACAATTTACAGGTGATCAACCAATACGCTACCGAAGAAGGTCAGAGAGCCAACCGCTACGATGTAACGGTGCTGGTCAACGGCCTGCCGCTGGTTCATATCGAGCTGAAGCGACGGGGGGTGGCGATTCAGGAAGCATTCAATCAGATCAACCGCTACCAACGGGAGAGTTTCTGGGCCGGTTCCGGGCTTTTTGAATATGTGCAGGTTTTTGTCATCTCCAACGGCACGCACACAAAATACTACAGCAACACCGTCCGCTCTGAGCATATCAGGGAATCATGCGAAGGCGCCGTCAAAAAAGGCAAGCGCGCCAGCAACAGCTTTGAATTTACCAGTTGGTGGGCGGACGCGACGAATAGTCCCATTACCGACCTTGTCGATTTTGCCAAAACCTTTTTTGCCAAACATGCGATTCTCAATATCCTTACACGCTACTGCGTGTTTACCAGCGACAAACAGCTTTTGGCGATGCGGCCGTACCAAATTGTGGCGACCGAGAAGATACTGAGTAAAATTGAGATCAGCACCAATTATAAAAAACTCGGAACCGTGAAGGCGGGCGGCTACATCTGGCACACCACCGGCTCGGGCAAAACCCTGACCAGTTTCAAGACCGCCCAACTGGCGAGCAAATTGCCGTATGTTGACAAAGTGCTGTTTGTGGTTGACCGCAAAGATCTTGATCACCAGACCATACGCGAATACGACAAGTTCCAAAAAGGCGCCGCCAACAGCAATGCCAGTACAGCGATATTAAAACGCCAGCTCGAAAACGTGGGCGCGCGCATTATTATCACCACGATTCAAAAGCTCGACCGGTTCATCGGGAGTAACAAAGGGCATACTGTTTTTGACGGCCATATCGTTTTGATATTTGATGAATGCCACCGCTCACAGTTTGGGGAAATGCACACCGCCATTACCAAGGCTTTTAAAAAATACCATCTCTTCGGTTTTACCGGAACGCCAATCTTTGCCGTGAACGCCTCATCCGGCGGCCGGCCTGATTTTAAGACTACCGAGCAGGCTTTTGGCGATAAATTGCACACCTACACGATTGTGGATGCCATTGCCGATAAAAACGTTTTGCCGTTCAAGGTGGATTATATCTCCACCGTGCGCGAAGCTGAAGATATTGAAGATAAAAAAGTCCGCGACATTGACCGCGAGGCAGCGCTTGCCGCGCCGGAGCGTTTGGCTAATATTGTTCAATATATCCGCGACCATTTTGATCAGAAAACGAAACGGAACAGTTTTTACAAGCTCAAAGACCGCAGGCTGGCAGGGTTTAACTCCATCTTTGCCGTTTCTTCCATTGATGCGGCGAAAAAATACTATGCTGAATTCCAAAAACAGCTTGCAGACGCGCCGAGCGATAAAAAACTTAAAATAGCGATTATATACAGCTTTAGCGTAAACGAGGAAGAGATCGACGGCGTGACAGACGAAAACTCCGAGGACACCAGCGGACTGGATAAAAGCTCAAGGGATTTTCTGGACAGTGCTATCAAAGACTACAATGCCATGTTCGGGACATCCTTTGACACCTCTTCCGATAAGTTCCAGAATTATTACAAAAATGTCAGCGATCGGGTTAAAAATCGGGAGGTGGATATTCTGCTGGTGGTCAATATGTTTTTGACCGGCTTTGACGCGACGACGCTTAATACCTTGTGGGTGGATAAAAACCTGCGCCTGCATGGGCTGTTGCAGGCATTTTCCCGTACCAACCGCATCTTAAACACCGTCAAGACATTCGGCAATATTGTTTGCTTCCGCAATCTGGAAAAAGCGACCAATGAATCAATTGCCCTCTTTGGTGATAAGGAAGCCAGGGGGATTGTGCTGATAAAATCGTTTGACGAGTACTATAATGGCTACAAAGACGATGACAAGGAAATCCGTGGATATAAAAGTCTGGTCGAAGAGCTTTTGGAAAAATATCCGGTTGGCGAGCGGATTATAGGCGAACAAAATCAAAAAAATTATATTAGGCTCTACGGTGCGATTTTGAGGTTGAGAAATATACTGGTTACGTTTGACGAATTCAGCGGCAATGAAATTCTAACCGATCGGGACATTCAGGATTATCACAGCGCCTACATTGACCTCTATAATGAGTTTCGCAAGACAGGTGAAGGCGAGAAGGAAAACATCAACGATGACATCGTGTTTGAAATGGAGCTTATCAAACAGATTGATATCAATATTGATTATATCCTGGGGCTTGTTAAAAAGTATCACGAAGACCATATCAAGAACCGCGAACTGCTTGTCGACATTAACAAAGCCATCGACTCAAGCGTTGAGCTGCGCAACAAAAGAGATCTGATCATCCAGTTTATCGATTCGCTTGATATCCATTCTGTGGTGGATGAAGACTGGCAGAAGTATGTGGAAAAGAAAAAGATTGAGGAGTTGGAAGAGATCATTAAGCACGAAAATCTTGATCACGCTGAGACCTATAAATTTGTGCGTAACGCTTTTCGCAACGGCAATGTCGCCACCACGGGTACTGAACTTGCTAGAGTTTTACCGCCTGTATCACGCTTTTCTCCCGGAGGTGAGCGTTCCAAAAAACGCGAAAGCGTTTTGGATAAATTGACACACTTCTTTGAACGATTTTTTGATATTTCCAGTGGGGTGTTTTAGCAAAAACAGATAACAAGGCGTTGCACCGGACGTTAATTCCGCTGCACTCATTACCGCTGGGGAGAGTCAATTCTACGGCGTTTCGGCCTATGTGTCGAGTCATGCGGCGATCGTGCGTAGGGGGCGTGTATGCGGGCGGAACGGAAAATCGAGGCGGCTCATGCGCACGAGATACGTCTCAAAATCAAGCGCCCCTTTCCCGGGACAGACCTCCTGCACATGCACGGTCTGCTGATCGGGCCAAATATATGTATCTTTTGAATGGCAGCCCATGATATGTTCGCCGAGAAAGTCGAAACATTTGTTGATAAGCTCAGTCGTGAGGTTGATATGCTATCCACGATCTAACACTACGACGAATTTCAATCCCCGTAAAATCTAACACCGACCTTTTTCGCCACTTTCTCGATATACGACTTTGCCTCGGGATATTCCTCATCTGCAATGTGTTCCGGTTCGAGCGAACGCGGAAAATCGAGGCGGCTCATGCGCACGAGATACGTCTCAAAATCAAGCACCCCTTTCCCGGGACAGACCTCCTGCACATGCACGGTCTGCTGATCGGGCCAGATATATGTATCTTTTGAATGGCAGCCCATGATATGTTCACCGAGAAGGTCGAAACATTTGTTGATAAGCTCAGTCGTATGGTAGTAATTTTTGAGTGAAATCATATTCACCGGATCGAGATTGACACTGCAGCGCGGATCGCCGATATCGTCGATGAGACGTTTATGCGCCTCGGGGCTGTCGATGATTGTGGTTACCTGCGCCTCCATGCCGATTCCGGCTTTCATGCCGGCGGTATCGCGGAGAACCTGACGGACACTGTTCAAAAGTACATTCCATGTCTCGTCGGTCCAGTTATCAGGGTGCACGTTGAAAAAATTTACCGGATCGCGGCTCCCGGCGATTGTCCCGACCATCGGACAGTTCACACTTTCGGCAACCTCGATACAGTGGGTAAGCGCCGCGAGGTTTTTTCGAAGCGTCGCCGGATCGGGATGAACCAAATTCGTATACCCGCCGACCTCATAGATGGTGACATCGTACTTTTTGCATGCCGCGACAATCTCCTCGCGTTCGCTCGTGGTCATCGAATGCCAAGGCTCGCCCTTATTCCCGCCAGGGTGACGGGCTCCTTTTACGGATGTATAGTCGGAATCGAAAATACGTTTAATCATCTGCTCGGGGCTTTCGTCGCCCTCACGTTTGATATTGATCGCCTGACGAATCGCTGTCGATCCCGGCATCAGGTCTTTTTTAACATTCTCACCCAGTCCCGGCGCCCATGCATGAATGTCTTTCGTCCCGCTCGAACCGGCAGCAATCCCCGCGGCAATACTGTTTCCGATCGCTGTCCGCCGTGATATATTCTTCGGCACAGGTAACTCCTTATTTTCTCGTCGCATAACTTTTTTAAAGCTTTTTAAGCGCCGTAGATGTTCACTCCAACTGAATCCGCGACCTTGCGGATGTATGCATACGCCTCCTCGTACTGGTCGCCGGGGATATGCTCGGGAAGAAGCGCCCGTGCCCAGTCCATGCGGCTCAGACGGACAAGATAGGTCTCGTAATCGAGATTACCGCGGCCCGGACATACCTCCTGTACATGTACGGTCTGTGAATGCGGAAGTACATACGTATCTTTCGCATGGCAGCCCACTATATCCTCTCCTAGCAGGTCGAAACACTCATTGATCAGTTCGGTCGTATGGAAATGATTGTACAGATGGACCATATTCGTCGGATCGAGATTCACTTTCAGCCGGTCATTACCGATATCGTCAAGTAGCCTCCGGTGTGCAAGCGGCGTGTCCTGATTGGTGGTAATCTGCGCCTCCATGCCAATGATCGCGTTCATCCCGGAGGTGCTATCCAGAATCTCAGTTAGATTGTCTATCAGCATGTTCCATGTTTCGAGCGTCCAGTTATCGGGATGAACCGCATAATTATCGCGCCATTTGTTGCCCTCGGGGTTGCGGCTTCCCGATATGGTACCCACCATCGGGCAGCCAATCTTATCGGAGGCCTCAAGGCAGTATGCAATCCACTTGATGTTTTCGCTGCGTGAGGCCTCGTCGGGATGGAGCAGGTTTCGGTATCCGCCGATCTCGAAAACAACAATATCATTCTGTTCAAGCGCATCCCTGACCTCTTTGAGATTCGAATCGCTCATGGAATACCACGGATCGGGGCCGGAATTCGCCGCTGCGAAACCTCTCCGTTTCAGTTCCTCAATCTGTACAATGATATCGCCGACACTGGCGTCGTTTGAAGGTCGTAAAATACCCGAAAGCCTTATCGGCGTTGTTCCCGGGGTCAAATCGCGTACTAGGTTTTTGTTCGGCCCGGGTTCCCAGAACGGTTCGCGTCCCGGCCCTTTGTTTTCGGCGTTTTCGGTCATTTCAGGCTGTGTGGCGGAACATCCCGATCCCATTAGTGCGCCTGCCGATGCCGCTCCTGCGGAGAGCATGCTGCGGCGAGTCATTTTTCCGGACATGTCATTCCTCCCTGTCAAAAAGTATGATATTGCGAAAACATTTCATTCGTCTCTTTCTGAAAATTATATTATTATTACCGGTATTGCAAATGCTTTATAACATTGAGCCAATTTCAAAAGTCTCTATGACATTATCATAAACTAATATTGTCTGAAAA
>CAZCDQ010000121.1:0-10951 GCA_964497605.1 uncultured bacterium | reverse complement strand
CAAAACAATATTTTTTTATGAGGGAGGCACACGCCGCTGCTGAAAATTATTTCTGCCCAGCGTGTTTACAGATTCAGGATCGCCTTGATACGTTTCAGCACCGGCGGATGGGAATAGTGAAGGAAAACATAGAACGGGTGCGGGCTTCGCTTGATAACTAAACATAATTTTGTGTCCATCCCCAGTTTATTCTACACATACACTTGCAATTGATTCATTGAAAAGGTATACTGTTGTCATTCATCTCCCAACGCAGAAAGAGGACACATAAACGGTAACAGCCGTTTCGGCAGACTGCACCGTCCGCAAAAGCAAGGAGCCGCGTAACATGCTAAAAATAAAACATATACCAGCGATGCTCGCGATATTCATAGCAATGATTCCCCACACCATTTCCACCGATACGGCCTCGGACCGGTATAACGCCGCGGTGAGGTCGGGCGACCCGAACGAGATATACCGCGCCGGGTCGTTTCTTGCGCCGCCGTACTGCTACGATCTCAATATCTGGCACGGCGTGAATTTCATCAGTTTTACCAACGGCAGAGTCATTACACCCTCATTTACATTCACCTATCAGGACATGAATCACCTGAAAGTCCGTCAACTCTACGACCGCGCGGGCATTACGGAAATGGAGGCCGCCTCGGACAGCGATCTCGACTTTTTCAGCCGTGTCGCCGACTGGGCGAACAGCCAGTGGGGGCATATTCAGCCGCTGCCGTACGCAACGTGGGATGCACACGAAATCCTGGACCGTGCCGAAACGGGGGACAATTTCTGGTGCACATATAAGGCAGCGTTATTCGTGCAGGCGATGAATTCTGCGGGTTTTACGGCACGGATGCTCGGCATAAACAGGAAAGACCGCAACGCGCATACGGTGACCGAGGTATATTCCGACACTTTTCGAAAATGGGTGCTTGTCGATCCGTGGAAAAACTGTTATTTTGTACGGAATGATATTCCGATCAGCGCGCTCGAAATGCATAACGCGATTGGGAATACCGCGGGGATCGAGGCGGTTTTCGGCGAAAATGGTCATTATCTGGAATATTGGGCATATAAAGCGGGTAAATCGGAGACGATTCCCCATGCCGGCGCAACGATACCGCTCGACAGCGAACTGTTGGACGGGTTTGCCGAGTTTTTTTACGATCTCCGGATCGTTATGCGGAACGATCACACGTCCCATCCACAGCAAGCGGAAAATGTGTATGTGGATGGTTTCATGGTACCGTACAATTCGCGGGGCGGCGAATGGTGGGGGCCGCAGCTTCACTGGACCGACGAGAATACGCCGCCGCAGATAACCTGCCCGAATACCGGCGAGATAGACGATTTCGAGTGGCCGCTGAACGAGGTCGCCATTGAGGTGAAAAAAGTTTCGGTGCCTGGGGATAATGTTATACTCGAGGTTTCGTTTTCCACGTTCACACCGAACTTTTCGCATTACGAACTTACAGACGACGGAAAAAAAGTTCCCATCGGCGGCGACGTTTATGTAATGAAACTTCGTGAGGGGCGGAATACTCTGATGGTTTCCGCGGTCAACGATCTCGGCCGAAAGGGATTTCAGAGCGGATTCGAACTTGAGTACACGCCGGTCGAGGTAGGTGTTCCGGGCGGTGTTATGGTTTCGATAAAAAATCCCGGTTTCGAGGAAGCCAATGACAACGAGCAGCCACGCGGCTGGCAGACAATAACCTCGAATCCGTCGGGGCGCAAAGCATTTCGCACCGATACGGAATTTAAACGATCGGGAGACCGTTCACTGATGGCGGCTCCCGCGGTCGATAGTGAATCAGGCATTGAATATGCATTCATCGTACGCACCGATCCGTTCGATGTGAACCCGGCGTCCGATGTGATCTATTCCGTCTGGCTCAGGGCGGCTGACGATGATACCACTGTCGATATCGCGTTACTCGATGCCACATTTAAAGGACAGGGGACATATGTGAAGCGTGTGAAAGTCGGCAGTGAATGGAATAAATACGAGTTGAGATGCCGTCTGAACAGTGAAATTGCCCGGGCTTATGTGGGTTTCAAAGTATATTCCGGTACAGTATGGGCCGACGATGCGTCTGTCGTTGAAATACACAGATAAGACGGCGGTATCGATTTGTCAATCCGACATCAAAATAAAATATAACCTATTATTTATACAGGAGATATGTGATATGAAGCTCAATGTTGCATACGGCCGTGAGGGGCTTTCGGTCGAAGTGCCTGACAAAAATGTGGTGAAAGTGCTGCGTATGGCCGATAAGCCAGTGATTCAGAATCCTGAGGAGGAGACGCTGCGGAAAATCGAATCGCCGACCGGTTCGAAGCCCCTGTCCGAACTTGCGCAGGATAAAAAGACCGCCTGTATTGTCATCAGCGATCTGACCCGTCCCGTACCGAATAAAGTGATCGTGCCGCCTATCATCAAAGTGCTTGAGGATGCCGGCATTGCCTCCGAGGATATTACTATCCTCATCGCAACGGGCATTCACCGGCCCAATGAAGGCGAAGAAACCAATATTCTGCTCGGCGAGGAGATACCATCCAAATACCGCATTGTCAACCATTTTTCCCGCGATCTCGATTCACACGAATATCTTGGGAATTCACCGATTTACAACGCTCCAATCTATATCGACAAGACATATCTTGCGGCGGACATCAGAATCGCGACCGGCTTGATAGAACCCCATCTTATGGCGGGCTATTCCGGCGGCCGTAAGGCGATTGTGCCCGGGATTTCGGCGTTCGAGGCATTGAAAGTGCTGCACGGAGCGGAAGCTATGGGGTATGAGAAAAACATTGAGGGTAATATTGAGGGCAACACGTTCCACGAGGAAGCGCTCTATAGTGCGCGCAAAGCGCGAGTGGATTTCATTGTGAATGTAACGTTGAACGAACACCGCGGAATTACCGGTATTTTCGCGGGAGAACTCAACGAGGCGCATCTCGAGGGTGTAAGTTTTATGAGCACACAATGCAGGGATACGGTGGATGAGCCGGTCGATGCTGTTATTACAACATCTGCCGGCTATCCGCTCGATCTGACATTCTATCAGTCGATTAAAGGTATGACCGCGGCAAAACCGCTTCTGAAAAAGGGCGGTGTAATTATTATCGCCGCAAAAGTCGAAGAGGGAATCGGTAGCCCCGAATTCACCAAGCTCATGTTCGACACGGTCTGTATCGACGATTTTCTCGAGAATATAAAAAATCCCGACAATCTTGTACTGGATCAATGGCAGCTTCAAAAATTTTGTCAGGTGCTCACGGATAATGAGGTGTGGATGTATACAGACTGTCTTGACAGCGACACTTTGTCGAAATTGTTTGTCACGCCGCTTGCGAGTGTCGAGGACGGTGTCGCGAAAACGCTGGAACGATTCGGCGCGAATGCTCGGATTGCAGTTATACCAGAGGGGCCGTACGTGTATGCCGACATTTTATAGCGGAAGTGATTTACAGCGTTAAAGCGACAGCATATTCTTGCAGAATCATGAACTGTCGCTATAATACAGTAACAGGTTGTAATATAATCTATTATTTTCAATATTACCGGTTGTCAGACATCAAAAAAATCAACGGTTTACCAGGCGGTTACAATGACAGAAGTTGTTGCCATAATTCCGGCGCGGCACGATTCAAAACGGTTTCCCGGGAAAGCGCTTGTGGACATTCACGGGAAACCGCTGATCCGTCACGTCTATGAGCGTGTCATTCAATCGAATTTGGTTTCGCGTGTCGCAGTCGCGACAGATGACATCCGTATCGCCGATGCGGTTAAATCTTTCGGCGGTGAGGCGGTGATGACTTCGCCGGATCATGCGAGCGGTACCGATCGGATTGTCGAGGCGATGCAGACGACTGGCGGAGATATTATCGTGAATGTGCAGGGCGACGAGCCGCTGATTGAGCCGTCGGTAATCGATACGGTGATAGAAACGCTTACGGCCGATGACGAAATCGTTTGCTCCACCGCAGCTTACACATGTAGCGACCGCGGTCTTTACAATGATCCCAACGCGGTGAAAACGATACTCGACGTAAACGGCCGCGCGTTGTTCTTTTCACGGGCGCCAATACCGTGGTATCGCGACGGCGATTTCGAGAGGACGCTTATACATATCGGGATTTACTGTTTCAGAAAGAATTTTCTCGAACTATACGCGGGATTACCGCAGACACCGCTTGAACGAACAGAGCGGCTCGAACAGCTCCGGATCCTCGAGTACGGCTACCGTATCGGTGTCGCTGTCATAGGGCAGTGCGCACCCGGTGTCGATACGCCCGAGGACCTTGAGCGAGTGAAAGGGCTTATGGGGTAAATGCCGCCGGCATGCGCCCGATATTTAAAAAAAATATAAATGAAACATTCATAACAATTCCATGACGGAGGGTATTTTGGAATATAACGGGACGAAATACATTGTGGTTGTCGGCGGGGTAATGAGCGGTGTTGGGAAAGGGATGGCAACGTCGGCGATCGGTAAGATCCTGAAAGAATACGGTTTTTCGGTCACTGCGGTTAAAATCGATCCGTATATATCTTTTGATGCGGGATTATTCCGCCCGACCGAGCATGGCGAGGTTTGGGTGACCGATGACGGCGGTGAGATCGACCAGGATCTCGGAAATTATGAACGGTTTCTGAATGTCAATATCCCGCGCACCCATAATATCACGACCGGTCAGATATACAAAAAGGTCATCGATAAAGAGCGGCGCGGCGAATATCTGGGAGCAACAGTCGAACTTATACCGCATATTACCGACGAAATAAAAGAGCGTGTAGTGGCCGCTTCTGGCGGCCATGATATCTGTATGGTGGAGATTGGCGGCACCATGGGCGAATATCAGAATATTCCATTTCTGTTTGCCATGAAAAGTCTACAGATCGATATTGGTCTCGACAAGATGATCTATGTGATGGTGACATTTCTTCCGGTTCCGTCCCATATCGAGGAAATGAAAACAAAACCTACTCAGCAGGCGATCAAACTGCTTTCGGAGAACGCCATATTCCCCGACATGATTCTCTGCCGTGCGCGAAAACCGCTCGACATTATTCGAAAGAAAAAGATTCAGACATATGCCAACATTTCCTCCGATTATGTCATCAGCGCCCCCGATTCGGAAAATATTTATAACATTCCGCTTAATTTCGAACGTGAGAATATAGGCCGGAAAATTATCGACAAACTGAAACTGAATGTCAAAAAATCGCCGGATTGGAGTGTCTGGAATAAATATGTCAAACGGATCGACAATCCCAAGAAAACGGTAAAAATCGGCATCGTTAATAAATACGTTGTAACCGGCTCGTTCAAACTCGCGGACTGTTTCATCAGCGTTACCCAGTCATTGATCCATGCGGGCGCGGAGCTTGATGTGGGCATCGACGTGCACTGGGTAGACGCGAAAAGCATAGAGAATGAGGGAAACCCCGCTGATTTTCTTGGTGAATTCAACGGTATACTTATTCCGGGCGGATTCGGCGAGCAGGGATTCGAGGGCATGATACAAACCGTAAAATATGCACGTGAAAACAATGTGCCGTATCTTGGATTATGTTTCGGCATGCAGATTGCTATCAGCGAATTTGCCCGTCATGTATGCGCGTACGACCAAGCCTGCACTGCGGAGGTTAAGCCCGAAACGCCGCATCCGGTCATCAATATTATCGAAACCCAGATAGACACTCTCAAGGAAAAGGGCTACGGCGGCACTATGCGGCTCGGAGCCTATGCGGGAGTGGTAATCCCCGGCACGATGATATACGACATATACAAAAAAACAGGGCGTATAAAAACCGACAGCGCGCTCATTGAGGCATTTAAAAAAGATCCTTCACAGCACTTTAGGCTTGGCATCCTAAAGGATTCTGACGTGGCAATCGTCGAACGGCACCGTCACCGCTACGAAGTAAATCCCGAGTATACGGATGCGCTTGAAAAAGCTGGACTCGTTTTCAGCGGATACCATATCAGACAGGATGGTACGAAGCTCATGGAATTCATCGAGCTTCCCGGTCATAAATGCTTTATCGCAACACAGGGACATCCCGAATTCACCTCGCGGCTTGGGAATCCCAACCCGATGTTTCTGAAATTTGTGGAATCCGCGGCCGATGGAGACAAATAATGGCAGATACATTTGATATTTCGGGTATTCCTGTCGGCGGCGCTTCACCGATCTTTCTTGTGGCGGGTCCCTGCGTGCTCGAATCGGAAACCCTTGCGGACGAGGTGTGCGACACAGTGAAAGACCTGTGCGGACGGCTTGGAATACCATTCATATTCAAATCATCCTACGACAAAGCAAACCGTCAAAGCTACGGTTCATTCCGCGGTCCCGGTATCGAAAAAGGACTAGAAATCCTTGCCGGACTGCGAAATCGACATAATGTGCCAATTCTTACCGATGTTCATTCCCCTGAGGAGGCGGCGCGTGCGGGAGAGGTAGTCGATGTTGTTCAAATCCCCGCATTTCTCTGCCGTCAAACAGACCTTGCATATGCCTGCGGCCAAACGGGAAAGCCGGTTTTCGCAAAAAAGGGCCAGTTCATGGCGCCGGAGGATATGATCTCCACATTACGGAAAATTGAGGAGGGCGGTTCAAACCGTGTTGTTCTTGTCGAGCGTGGTGCGACATTTGGTTACCATGATCTCGTTGTCGATATGCGGTCGCTTGATGTCATGCACAACCTGCTGTGTCCGGTCGTCTTCGACTGTACGCATTCTGTCCAACGGCCGGGTGCGGGAAAGGGCAAAAGCGGCGGAGATCCGTCATTTGTCGGTACGCTTGCAAGGGCGGCTGTCGGAGCGGGTGTGGACGGTATCTTTATCGAAACACATCCGGATTGCTCGAAAGCGCTCTGCGACGCCTCGACCATGTTTGAACTTAAACTGCTCGAGGAACTGCTGAAGACCTTGATTCAGATCGATGAAGTCGTGAAGCGTCGGCGATAAGCCAACGGTCTATTAGAGATAACCAACCAACAGAGGAACCGCATGGATAGATTCATTATAGAGGGCGGTAACCGCCTGAACGGAAACGTCCGGGTGGACGGCGTAAAAAATGTCATTCTGCCGATGATGTGCGCTGCACTAATGTGCGAAACGGGGACGACAGTACTTCATAATGTGCCGAATCTGAAAGATATTCACATTCTCCGCAAACTTATCGACGAACTCGGCGCTGAATCCTCCTACGACTCAGAAAACGGCAGTATTGCTATTAACGCAACAAATGTCGCCATAACGACTGCGCCCTACGAGCTTGTCAAACAAATGCGCGCATCGTTTCTATTGGCGGGTGCGCTGCTCGGAAGGTTCGGGGAATTCAATATTTCTTTGCCGGGTGGATGCGCGATCGGCGCGCGACCGGTCAATTTTCATCTTGAGGGATTCAAAAAGCTCAATGCGGTAGTATACGAAAATGCCGGACTCCTTGGCGCACGTGCGGATAAACTGATTGGCACAACAATCAGCCTCGATTATCCCTCGCACACCGGCACCGAAAACCTCATGATGGCTGCGGTGCTGGCTGAGGGTGAAACCATCATCGAAAACGCAGCATGCGAACCTGAAATTCGCGATTTTGGCGACTTTTTCAATGCGATGGGAGCAAACATTTCCGGTCACGGAACCCCGACCATTATAATTAAGGGTGTCAGCAGCCTGTCGGCAGTGACATATACGCCGATTCCCGACCGAATTGTCGCGGGAACGTATATGTGTGCGGCGGCGCTCACCGGCGGCGAGATCGAGATCGAAAACTGTGAACCAAACCATTTGCGGATTGTCATGGAAAAACTCCGTGAAATGGGTGTCGAATTCGAAACGTTTGAAAGCGGTCATATTCGTGTTACAGGACCTGAGCGTCTCAAATCGACAAATATTACTACCACGCCGTATCCGGGATTCCCCACAGATCTTCAGCCGCCGATAATGGCGTGCATGACTCGGGCAGAGGGCGTATCGCTGATACGTGAAACGGTATTCGAAAACAGGTTTATCCATGCTGCCGAGCTGAACCGCATGGGTGCATGTATTCAGGTTGCTGGCGACAAAGCGGTTGTTGCCGGTGTAAAAAGCCTCACAGGCGCGCCGGTCATGGCATCGGACCTACGCGCAGGAGCATCTCTGGCGCTCGCCGGTCTTGCCGCAAACGGAACAACGACCATAGACCGTGTCTATCATATCGACCGCGGGTACGGACAATTCGAATGTAAACTTGCTGCTCTTGGCGCGAATATTAAACGGGGGAAAGATAGTGACTGAAACTCAATTGAACGAAAAACTGGCGAATATCAAACTTGTTGGGATGGATGTGGACGGGACATATACGAACGGACTGATATTTTATGATTCGGACGGTGAGGTAATTAAGGGATTTCACGCCCATGACGGTTTCGCAATCGAGTTATTACGGCTTGCGGGGATAAAACGCGGATTTATCACCGGACGGAAAGATACTGCTACTCGGTCGAGAGCAGAATATCTCCGGGTGGATTTCATGTTGGAGAATATAAGCGACAAGAATACAGCATTAACCGGTGTGCTTGAGGAATTCGGGATATCGCCGAATGAATGTGTGTTTGTCGGAGACGATCTGAACGATCTCGGCGCATTCGAGGTTGCCGGTCTAAGTGTGGCGGTTGCCAATGCAAATCACGATGTCAAAAAGCGCGCCGATCTAGTTATCGAGACGTGCGGCGGATCGGGTGCTGTCCGCGAGATCGTCGAGATGATTCTCCGCGCCAAAGGGATTGACCAGGTCGAAATCTGGAACACCCGTGAAAGCAGTATTATAGGGAGGCAGTAAAACAGTATTTCTGCAATACTTAAAAAAACACCAGAGAGGACGTTTAATAGTCGGCATAGAAAAGTCCCCTTGACAGGGGATATGTCCCAAGGAATCGGAACAGAGAGATTTTCGTCAGCTCTTTTCGATTTTTTTTAGCAGACCAAGAATACTTTCGGGCGATTTTGCCGAAAGTATTTTTTGTATATGCTGAGGAACGTTGAATATGGTGCCGATTCTTCCGAGCAGCTTGAGGAATTCGTCACCCTGTGTATCAGAGGCTGCGATCAGCAGGATGAGATAGACCGGATCGCCATCCAAAGAGTCATATTCAATGCCGGATGAAGATCGTCCCAGCACGATAACGAAATCTGTGACAGATGATATTTTTGCATGGGGAATCGCAATACCGAGCCCGACACCGGTTGACATAATGCTTTCACGGTATCTGATAGAGGCTTGAAGATCTGCCCGCGATTTTACATGAGGAGATTTCGAGGCAGTATCGATCATTTCACCGAGCGCGCTGTCCTTGGTTTCTGATGAGATATCGATAATCGTGTCGGCCGTAAGGATGTTGAATATGTTTTTCATGCGATCGGTTCCGTGAGAAACTGTTTTGCCATTGTATTTCATCGTCTGTGATGACAGAAATGTTCAGACGGCGTTTCATTTTTGTTCATTATTAGAATGTAGAAAGAAATGACGGGAAAAACAACAAAAAACAGCGGATTATTGTCATATTTCATTCGAACATATCGTGAGGATAAAAGATTTCCGATCGCGGCATTCAGGAGGTCAGTTTAATTTAAACTGTTTAATTTTATCACCAACGGACCGTTTTACTGGAACATTCAGTGTTTTTCCGTCATATGCAAGTGTAGCGGACGTTACATACCATTCGTTCGCGCTTGTTCTGCTGATGTCCATATTACAGACGCCAGTTCCGTTAGTCCCGCGAACCTCATACACATTGTACGAAATACTGCCGCCGCTTCCCCCTTTTCCAACGTGATCAACGTTCACAACTTTCCCGATCTTATTTGCGATAAAACCGCTTTCCTCGATAAATACTTGCCCGACTATCGAATAGTCCGAACGGTCGACTTCGTTGAAATCGGTCATGCTAATAATAACCGAAAGAGTTACAAGCGATACTGTGGTCACTACGGCGATAAATATTATTTTTTTGTTTCGCATCAATAACTGAAAATCGTTCATTATTATCACACCTTTGTGTGTGTACACCCGAATACAATGGGTTAACGATTGTTGTTACATAATATATCAGTATTCCCAATTATGCCAGAATTTTTTACTATTTTTGAAATAATACGCTATATTACAAATAATGAGACAAATCGCATTTTCAGGCGTCTTCTATAATTAGTAAACACTTGAAAAACCAGAATAGTTTCAAATAAAACGGAGCTGTTACGATGAAAAGATTATTTTTCGTAATTATCGTTAATCTCATAGTTGCAGGCTGTTTTATGCCTGAACCGCATGACACACGAAATATGCTTATGATCGACGATGAATTTACATTTTCCGGAATCAAAGAAACCTATGAAGCGTTGAGCATAAAAAACCACAATCCCTCGGATGCCGGACTGTTTGTGGAATTCGGCGCCGATTCATGTTTCGTTGCGGAATACCGCAGAAGGAATGAACTTTACTCAGTCGATGCGTACTCTTTTGCAACCGATAAAGGAGCGATAGGTGCGTATTTCCTGGCCGACTTTCGAAGATCTTCACCTGCAGATTTTGGGTATTATGGGCGTAAAAGTGATTCAACTATTCAATTTGTCAAGGGAAGGCATATTATTCATGTGACAAATGGAGCCGGCGGAACATCGGAGGGCACAGCCGAACTGGCATCGATATTGGAAGAACGAATCGAAGGCAGCAGGTTTGTTCCGGATCTGTATAACCCGCTTCCTGAGACAAACCTCGTTGCGGATTCTGAACTCTATTTCGAGGGTATTCGGGGGTTCGAAAGCCGTTTTGGAACAGATCTCAGAAAAGCCTTTCAGGTCGAGTACTCTCTTGGCGGCACCGCTGCAAAATATGTCGTCGGCAACGGCATGGTGGATCTGATTCGGCTGCGATTCGCGAGCAGACGTGATGTTCTCGA
>CAZCDQ010000120.1:0-10989 GCA_964497605.1 uncultured bacterium | reverse complement strand
CGGAGCGCTTCGCAGTAGTTCGTCATATCGCTCATCACCACCAGCACATGCATACCTCTTTCGAATGCAAAGTATTCCGCTGTTGTAAGCGCACACCGCGGTGTCAGTATCCGCTCGATGGTCGGATCGTCCGCAAGATTCATAAACGAAATGACTTTGTTTTTGATTCCTGTCTTATCAAAATGGTCGGCGAAAAACGAGGCCTCACGATTTGTAATACCCATCGCGGCAAATATCACCACAAAATTGTCACCTTCATCACGGACCCGTGCTCCCTCGAGAATCTGTGCGGCAATCTCGTTCGCCGGAAGACCGGCGCCGCTAAAAATGGGAAGCTTCTGACCGCGGACCAACGTATTGAATCCATCTATGGCGGAAATCCCCGTCTGGATGAAATCCTCCGGTTTGGCACGCGACACCGGATTGATGGGCGCGCCGATCACCGGCAGGCGTTTCTCGACGGCGACTTCGCCCATGCCGTCGATGGGTCGTGCGGCGCCATCGAATATCCGGCCGGTCATCTCGGAGGATACGCCGATACGGGCTGTTTTTTCTTTCAGACGGACACTCGTCTTTTCGATATCCATACCAACGGTCTTTTCAAGAATCTGAATAAGCACACGCTGCTCGGAAATCTCGAGCACCTGACCGTTGCGGATTTCCCCTGTCGGCAGAATGATCTCCACCATGGCGTTGAATGGAAGATCGTTCACGTTCTCAAGAAAAAGAAGCGGCCCTGAAATGTAATTGATTGTTTGATATTCCTTGGTCGTCAGATCCATGATGTACATCCCGTTTTATATATGATTTTCAGAGGGTTTTCAATCAAGGAGCTTTCCCATGACTTGACGTTCTTCCTTGTCAAATGGGCGCTCGATTATTCACCCGCTTCGACCCGCTCATGCGTTTCGAACGCGCTTTCGAGGTTCTCGTAAAACGTTTTCAGCCGCCCGCCGAATTCCACCTCGGCGAAATTCCTGAGATTCGCAAGCTCTTCGCGGAGCGGCAACTCGAGGATATCGTCAAGCGTTTTGCCCTCCTCGAACGCGGCAAGAATACCGTCGTAGAATCTCACATGCGCCTCAAGAAGTCCGAGCTGTTTCTTAAAGGAGCATGATGCGTCCACTTCGCTGAACGCGTTCTGCTGCAGAAAATCCTCGCGCAGCATCTTTCCCAGTTCGAGCGTCGCACGGTCATTGTCCTGGAGCGCATCCGGGCCGACAAGCTGTACGACTTCCTGAAGTTCGGCGTCGCGCTGAAGTATCTGCATCGCGCGGGAACGAGTCTCGCCCCACTGTTCGCCGACATTCTCGTCGAACCATCGGCGCAGACGTTTGTCGTAAAGGCTGTAGGACCGGTTCCAGTTGATCGCGGGGAAATGACGGCGGTGCGCAAGGCTGCTGTCAAGCGCCCAGAGTGATCCCGCAACACGTATGGACGACTGCGTAACCGGCTCGGAAAAGTCCCCTCCAGGGGGCGATACGGCGCCGACGATGGTCACACTGCCCTGCCGTTCTTCTTTTCCAGCGGTCACAACCAATCCGGCGCGTTCGTAGAAGTTTGAAATCCGCGTGGGTAGATACGTAGGATAGCCCTCTTCGCCGGGCATCTCCTCGAGCCGGGAGGATATCTCGCGCATCGCCTCCGCCCAGCGTGATGTCGAATCGGCGAGCAGCAGCGCATGGTATCCCATATCGCGGTAATATTCTGCAAGCGTAATCCCCGTATATACACTCGCCTCTCGGGCAGCAACCGGCATATTGGAGGTGTTCACTACCAAAATCGTCCGTTCGATGAGGGGACGGCCTGTCTTGGGATCTTCAAGCTCGGGAAATTCCATGAGAATATCCGCCATTTCGTTTCCGCGTTCACCGCAGCCGATGTAGATCACAATATCCACCTGCGAATGTTTCGCAAGCATCTGTTCAACCACCGTCTTGCCCGTGCCGAATCCGCCGGGAAGAATTGCGCTTCCGCCGAGCGCCAGTGGGAAAAGGGTGTCGAATATCCGTTGACCGGTGATGAGCGGCTTTTTAGGATCGAGTTTACGCGTCACGGGGCGGTCTTCTTTCACCGGCCACCGCTGATTCATTTTTAATTCGGTACCGTCCGCAAGCCTTCCAACCGAATCGTTGACTGTGAACGCACCGCTATTAATCTCCGCAAGTTTCCCCGAAACGCCGGGCGGCACCATAATACGATGCACGATTTCAGCCGTTTCGGGAACCTCGCCAATCACATCGCCGGGCCCGAGTTCGTCACCTGATTTTGCGGTCGGTGTAAATTCCCATTTCCGGTCGGGATCGAGTGCATTGGTACGGATGCCGCGGTCGATAAACGTACCGCTTCTCTCCTCGAGAACATTGAGCGGCCGCTGGATGCCGTCAAACGTACTCCCGAGCAGCCCGGGTCCGAGCTGCACCGACAATGAATGCCCGAGTGATACGACCTTTTCCCCGAGCATTAGGCCCGATGTGTCCTCGTACACCTGTAAAAACGCCTGATCGCCGTCCAGACGGATAACCTCGCCGACAAGACCGCTTTCACCGACCTCAACAATGTCAAACATGCGGACATCAGGGATGCCCGCTGCAACAACGGTTGGCCCGGAAACTTTTACGATATATCCCTTATCATGTTTCATGGCACATTACTCTCTCAATTATATGTTCGGTAAATATATTTCCAATATTGCTGTCAGTCTCCCGAGAACTTGATACGGTATCCCACCGCGCGCTGTATGATGTCGCTGACCATGTTTTCGCTCTGTTTCATACTTTCCCATTTGCTGATGACAGGGATTTCCATCACCAGGGGAATCACGCTGTCGTCCACCTGCGCCCGGAGTTTCGGCGGTAAGCCCTGCGTCAACCCTTCGTCGATGAGGATAACGCCGTTGTTTTCATCGTCAAGCTCCGCCGCGAGCGTCCGGTTTGCCTCCTCGCCGGACGCGACTTCCCGTATCTCGATACCGGCAAGGGCAAATCCGATACCCTGCCCCTCCGGGACAATGGCGGTCACATTAAACATAGATAAGCCCTTTGCGTATCTGTCCCGAACCCAACCCGAACGCAATTCCGTTTATAATGGTCCTGAGATTTGTCATCTCAGCAAACTGAGCCCAGAGATAGCTGAGGAATACACCAACACCGAACGGGTTAAATCGCCGGAACGACACCGTTTTTCTGATGAATACCTCCTCGAAAAACCGCTCCATCTCGTGAAGAAAACCGGTCTCGGCATAATAGATGATGCCCTTTTCGACCGCCATTCTGAACGGTGTCCCTTCAAGCATTTCGAACGCCTCGTCCAAAGTCTCTGCACCGGCGGTCTCATGCAGAAAGCCGGTATTGATCGATCCGCCGTGGATAAATTTATCCGTTTCCTTTGCAGGTTTCAAACCCTGCCACACATATTTCAGTGCGGTAGTTACATTTTTCATATCCACTTCAAGGCGATACACATCCCGCAGGATTGCGGTATTATCGTCCGATTTTCCGAGCGATTTGAAAATCCCTTCATAGACGAATTTCTCAATTTCGTTAACAATAACGAGCGCGGGCTCGGCCGGCGAATGCTTCTCAAGTACTTTCTTAAGCGCTTCCGCCCCGATTGGGAACCGCCTTTCCAGAAGAAGCACAATATCGTCGAGTTCTTTTTCCGAAAGCATCGAAGAAAGATCTTCCCTGCCGAGCGATCCGCAGGGAATGAACATGTCTTTCGACGCATGATACATCATACCGTTTTTGTGGGCAATGATAAGCGAACGCAGATTTTTGAGATTAAACGAGTGCAGTGCGGTTTCGAAAAGGACGCGGGATTCGTCGCCGGACATATGGAGGATTTCGGATATACGCTGTGTGAAATATTCGGTGACACCGTTCTCAAGTCCTTTCCGTTCGTGACGTCCCTCGAGAGCATGTTCAACAATGTCGCTGTAATCAGGATGAGCGAGCAGAAACGTGGTCAGTCCCCCGAGATTATCTCCGCCGAGTAGGTCTTCGCAAATGTCGCGGGTGAAAAGCCTGCTCTGATATCCTTTTATCCGGACATTGAGATACTCGAAGTAGGGTACCGGTATCATGACTCGCTGCCCTCCCCGGAGGCAAACAGGATTGACGATATCTCCGCAACGCCGCCCGCTTTCATTTTTTCCAGACGGTGCGAGAGCGTGTTTTTCACTGCGATTTTACGGTCGGGCCAGACAAATTCTACACCGTCCCGTACTCGTTCGTCCGTTTCGAGAACGAGTTTCTTCCCGGATTTCTCGATACAGACCCCGATAATATCTGCATCCTCAGGCGACGTTCGCACAATCGAGCCCTCCGGAACGTCCTCGACGCACCCGGAAAAGAGCTCTCTCAGGATATCGCCGTAACCCGCCGACGACCGAATCTTCGCGATAATACTGGCTGCATCGCTCCATATACATTCGATGGCGGATGCTTTAAGTTCATAGCGTTTCGCGTTCGTCTGGAAACGATACATATTGAAACGTCTCTCCATGATCGCTTCCGCCTCGTCGCGTATTCTGAGACGTGCCTGTTCTTTTAACTGTTCCGAGGACTCCCGGGCTTTTTTGAGTATCGCCTCAGCCTCGGCTTCGGCTTGCTCGTTATATTCCCGAACGACCTTTTCGGATTCGAGTCTGATAATGTCAATCAGTTTAATGGTTGGCATTCGTAAAACGTGTTCCCCGTGTTAGAGAATAATAATCATCGCGGCGACAACAAAACCGAGAATAACCATGGTTTCCGGAATCGCAAGCATGATAATGACAACGCCGGTTGTTTCAGGTTTTTCGACAATGGCGCCCATGCCCGCGGCGCCGATTCTGCCCTGAGCGATACTGGTCGCGATCGCGCATAAACCGACCGCAAGACTTGCGGCGATGTATTTAATACTGGTTGCGATCGAATCTTTCGAAGCCCCTTCCGCCTCCGCTTCATCCGCGGCGAAACAAATCGATACCGACATCAGCATAACGATGACAAGGATGAGTGAAGTAATAAGTGTGTGTTTCAAGTGAAATCCCCCCCAATTTTTTTGAACGGTTCAAACTGTTTGCCCGTTGCTATGAAAAATTTACTGAAAAACTCGACATAGTGAAGCCTGAGTGAATGTATGCTTGAAGAAAAAACGCCCATGATGAAATTGACTAAATGGATGAAAAATCCAATGAGGATCGCCGCGATAATGCTCGAGGACGATTCGGCAAGTTCGTTCGCCACAAATGCAAGCATTGCGCTCGACAAACCGATGGCCATAATACGGCTGTATGACAGGATGTTGCCGACATTGCTGAACACCTCGATGATACCGAAAAAACCCTCGGTGAACAGCACACCGATAATGCCGACGCCCATCATGCCGTAAGTGACATAGCGAAGCGTGACCGGCAGCCCCAGAAAAAGCTGCGCAAGCATAAGTATCAGGCCCGTGATAACACTGATTTTCGATATCCCCTCAATAACTCCTTTCAGATGCCTCATAAGAATACTCAGATAGGTCTTAAGGAAAAAGCCGAGGAATACATGAACAACGCCCAGCGCAAGAGCGACAAACAGGATGACCTGCACTGCCTCGACACGGTGCAGCCATGGTGCAAGCGGCCGGATTCCGAATCCCTCGCCGAGTTCGCCCAGAAACTCGCCGAACAGGATGCCGAAAATCACTGTCGAAACGCCGGCAGCGATTCCGACCGTTCCAGCGTCGGCAAGAAATCCGCCTTTACGCCATTTCCATTTTATCAGCCCGGCAACTGCGATCAGCATAAGGCCGTAGGCGATATCGCCAAGAATGATGCCGAAAAACAGCGGGAAGAAGAAAGCGATAAACGGCGTTGCATCGATATTTTCATATTTCGGCGGCGGAAGCAGTTTCATCAGAAGCTCGAAGGATTTAAACATTCCCCGGTTTCTCAGAAGTGTCGGCATATGCTTAAAATCGAGATCGCTCGGCCTGACTTTTCCGATGTAAACACGTTCACCGAAATGTTCGGCAAGCCCTTTTTTAAGCTTGTCAAGTTCATTCGCCGGTGTCCAGCCCGAGATTACGAATGTATATTTCGTCCTGACTAAGCGCGACAGAATCTGGAGCTGATTGAGTCGGTTCGAGCTGAGGTAATGTATCTGACGAAGTGTGGAAATATTGGCCTTTTTCTCCTCGAGCAAGTCTTCTTCGATGCGAACGATTTCGGTGGGTATGTCTTCTATCCGCTCACGGATCGCGTCGATGCTCTCGCGGAGATTTCTTTTTCTGAATTCGCGAGGGACGTGATATTCGCCGACTCCCTCGCTGCCAAGAAGTTGCCGGACCGCGGGAAGGTCGTTCTGCGGTGCCGCGATGAATACTCCGATTCTGCCATCCGGCATTTTCTGGTGAAAGAACACAGTCTCCGGACTGGCGGCTTCTTCGATATTGTCGCGGAGAATGGGCAATACGGAAACCTCCCCGCCTTTGAGAATGATGCCGATCTGCTCCAGTTCGTCCGCATGCTCGATCTTTTCGAAAAGCGGCATAAAAATCTTCACAAGAGTTTCATACTGACGGGCGCTTTCGAGATCCTGTTTGAGGTTGTTCCGATGACGGACCAGCCGTTTGACCTTGCGGGATATCTTCGCGGTATGATCGATCAGCTCGTCTGCGGAGAGATGTTTGAGCGATTCCAGCGCCTCATTGTCCAGCGGTTCTTCCTCGATATCACCGATATTCATAACATCGAGAATTTCGGTCACACTCGAATGCAGCTTTTCGTATTTCTCGAGCAGCTTCTTTTTCGACTCGTCCAGATGGATTCGGTGAAGCGCCGCGCTTCCTGTCTCTTTCACCGCGGGGATTTCATCGATCTGCACTGTTCCGCAATCCTGCAGATAATCGAGTGTTCCATCGAGTTCGTCCAAAAGACCGACTATCTCGATTTTCGACATGGGTTCTATCATCTGTCTGTTATATCCCTCTTTATATCTCTCATTCGGAAATAGTACCGTCCCAGCCGGGGACGACATTTTTTAAAATATATCCAAGCGCTTTCGATCGTTTGTCAGCAATCGTCTGCTCGAGTTCACGTATCGAACGGTCTTCGTTGCCTTTAAGCTTTTCTGTTCTGGCATCAACCTCGTTGACGAGTTTGTCGCGCTCCTCCATCTCGATGTCCGCAAGTTTTTTGAGCGTATCCTCACGAAGCTTTTTCCCCACGGACTTCGCCGCACGGATTTTCTCCTCGGCAACCGCTTTTGCCTCGTTTTCCTTTTCGATAAGACCGGCCTCAAGCTCCACCACGGACCGCATGATTGAGCCTTTATTGAATATGCTTACATCGCTCGACACCGACAGTAACCTTTCGATAAATATCTTAATTTGCAAGTAGTTATAAAAATGAACTACCCCGGACTGAAGTCCGGGGAATCAAAGTTAAAAAATAACCCCTCTGTCACTTTGTGACATCTCCCCTTTTAGGGGAGATTTTATACCGGCTTATCAATAAGTCCCCCCTAATAGGGGGGAAACCGGCGAAGCCGGAGAGGGGTCTAAGACAGAGCTTTACCCCGGACTGAAGTCCGGGGAATTCTTAGATAAAACATCCTGAGAGGTATCACATAAAAAAGACCCGGCTGCGAATTTCGGCTCATCGGGTACTCACAATCATAAACATTATTTGGTATGATGCGGGTTTCCTCATTCCGCTTCGGATTTGGTAATTATACAATAATCGCATGTCCCTGTCAAGTATGTCTGAGGAAGAAAACATCTCATGCGTATCAGTGGGGGCGGGCCTCGCGAAACGTATATTCAACGGATACGTTGCGGGAAAAAAGTAGATCGAAACGTGCGGATTAGCCAGGGATCATAATATTAATTTTTTCGCCGTCCTTAATCCAGGAACTGATATTGCGCTCGATACAACGGCGGCAGTTTTTGATACCGACAAGAAATGAATGATGATTCATCTGCACCTGGCATTGTGAGCAATCGGCAATCGAGCGAAATGTACCCACCTCGATCTTGTCCCATTTACGTGCGCCGGGGATAGGCACTTTTATCCCCAACTCGCCCAGGAGCGCTTTCAGTTCATCCGGCTTAATTTTAAGGAGTTTTGCGATATCGCGGTAGTCGATTGTGCGGATATTATCAAGAATAAATGTCTGGATCGACGGGTCGATGATGTCGTTTTTCTTTTTCGGTGCGGACGGTTTGGTCGGATTTGTTTTGGGAATATCGGTCGTGTTTCTTGTCCTTTTTTTCACAGTTTTTCCTTTGTTAAAATGCAAACGAAAGGTAGTTATTCGATACACATTCCGATTCACATTAGGTTTTGAAGTAGTATATCATTTTATCATACGGTTTTTTTTCTCCGTCATGAGGTATTGTTTTCTATTTTACTATATTCTAATTTGATCGATTTTGCGTAAATATAACCATTATCCTAATGTTAATATTATCAGAATAATAAGAGAATCAAATTGGTATGCCATCACCATAGAGGCAGGGCTTGCTCCTGCCCAATTATTATAAGCTTTTGGGTAACCGCAAAGGTTACCCCTACACAAGAATCGCTTCATTTAGGTTTATATAATTTGTGCGCAAACATCAAAGCCTTTCGCGGCGTTCGACAACCCGGCCGATAATCTTTACTTCGTCAATATCGAGCACCACCGGTTCGTATGATTCGTTTTCGGGTTGAAGCAGCACCTTGTTTCCGTCGAGAAAGATAATCCGTTTCAGCGTATGATCCTCGTCCCTGACAGTCACAGCGGCTACACACCGTGAACTTACCGGAGCATTGGGAGATATAATCACAATATCGCCGGAATTAATCCGCGGACTCATGCTGTCACCGTCCACAATCAGCGCAAACGCATTCGTATCGGTCACATCTCCCCGGTCGACATATTCCTCGCCGAATCCCGCAGGATATTCGCCATCGGTAAACGCAATGGGCGTGCCCCCGGGGATTTTCGAGAGAAGCGGAATACGGTCCGGACGAACCGCGGTGCCGGTCAAAAGATAATCGGCGGTGGTATTAAGCGCTTTCGACAGCTTGATTAACGCCTGCGCGTTCGGGACTTTAATGCCCCGCATATAGTTGCGTATCGCAACCTGTGTCAGTCCGGTCATGCGCGAAAGCTCGGCGGCATTCGCGATATCGCGGCGTTTCATAATATAATTCAGCCGTTCTTTGAATTCCATTCGTTTCCGTCCTATTTGAATCCGAATTTACGCAGACGTTTTTTCCGTTCCTGCGAGGCGCGTTCATTCTCCTTTTGTTTCTCCTCGTGTAATTTTTCCTGCTCGGCGCGCCAGGCGGCCTCCTCCGCAAGAATGCGCTTCTCCTCATCACGTTTGGCTTTCTCCATCCTTTCCTTGACCTCCAGCCGTTTTTCGGGACGTTCGATCCCTTTCATCTCACAAAAATCGATGAATTCGTCAAGGCTGATATTCAGCTTCTCGGCTGCCTCGAGCGAGGATTGGGCGCTTTTTGAAATCTCAAGCGCGTTCATGAAGAAACGGGTATTTTGGGCCTGACGTCTGAGATTGATCCGGGCGTTGATAAAGAAAATCGCCATGACCGCACAAGCGAACACATTAATCAGCACAACGATCCAAAAAATATCGAATAAGAGATCATACATATCAAACCGTCTTTCCCGATGCAGAATACAGTATCAATTTGTCGGAATATATTAAAATAACGTTCGTTATGCAAGCATTTTTTTTGCAAAAACATAAAATGCCGTACGCCTGTTTGCCGTACGCACACCGCACGTTGCGGATGTTTGCAATTCAGCTATCCGTCCGCGGCCGTCCGTTATTTCAGTGTCATCCGAAGCTGCGGGCTATCGAGCGCCTCGGGATTCCGCACATGTTTTGGGGGACGGCCGTCCAGAAACGCCCTGAAATCGTCCATAATCATCTGCCTGATCTCGGTCCCGCCCTCCTCAGTATACCACGCGAAATGCGGCGTGCAGACAACATTATCCATGTCGAAAAATCCGTATTTCTCCGGCGGCGGTTCGCCCTCGTGCACATCGAGCCCGGCTCCGGCGATCATGCCCTCCTCAAGCGCCTGTATCAGATCGCCGGTTTTGAGAATCTGACCGCGGGCGGTATTGATAAGAATCGCGTTTTTTTTCATCATCGACAGTTTTTCATAATCGAAATAGCCCTCAGTCTCCGCGGTCACCGGCACATGAAGCGACACGATATCTGACTGTGCAAGCACCTCCTCGAGCGGAGTATGCGCGACGCCGAGCGCCTCTAATTCCGCTTTCGGTTTGTACGGGTCGCAAACCATGATATTCACATCGAACGCCCGCATTTTTTTCAGCACTAACGAGCCGATGTTTCCGCAGCCGACAAGCCCCAGCGTTTTTCCGGTCAGCCGGTTGACCGGATAGATGGCGTGATAGTTCCAGTTTCCCGCGCGGACCGACTCGCGGTAAAACCTGCTCTGCATGAGTAGTTTCTGCGTTGCCGCGAATATCAGCATCACCGTATGTTCGGCCACATCGAGGCAGAAGGCCGAGGCCTGATTGGCAAACACAATGCCGTGATCGGTCGCTGCCTGCACATCGACCTTGTCATAACCGATACCGTGACGGATCAGCGCTTTCACATTCGTGAGACCTTCGAAAATCTCGCGGGTCATCGGTGTCATGTCCACAACAAGAAAGTCGGCATCCCCGCATTTTTCGATAATTTCGGCCGGCTCAGCGAATTTCAGTTGATACGCCTCAAAATCCACACCGAGTTTATGGCATTCCTCCGCCTCCCAGTCGAGATTGTGCTCCACATAATCGACCACTTTGAATACGATTCTATCGCCCATACTTCAGCCCTATCTCCTTGATGAAAGTGTACTATGCTCCTATTACAATTTCCTCTCTCTTGTAAGCTATATGCAGTGCGGCGGTTTTTCAAGTGAAAAATAATTTATTGGGCTATTTACTTGACTTCGGTACATACTATATATAGATTACCGTGTAATGG
>CAZCDQ010000119.1:0-11006 GCA_964497605.1 uncultured bacterium | reverse complement strand
TGGGCAACCGCAAGGGTTGCCCCTACACAAGAATCGCTCAATTTAGGTAATATAATTATTTCACACCGAACGTTATTCTGCGGGCGGCGGCGGCGTGAAAACCCGCGTTCCGAGATCTTTATCTAAGTGATACAGCCCGTTGGACGCATCGCCCATCATTTTCAGCTGTTGGATGATATCGTCGGCGCTGGCTTCTTCCTCGACCTGTTCCTCAACATACCACTGCAGAAACGTATTCGAGGCATGGTCACGTTCGTCAATGGCGATATCAACCAGATTATTGATGAGTCCGGTCACTTTCTGTTCATGCTCCAGTGTCGCTTCGAAAACCGCACGCGGAGTATCCCATTCGGTCAAAGGTCCCTCGATTGGGGTTAGTGTCACTTTTCCGCCGCGCTCGAAAATGTAATCGTACATTTTCATGGCGTGAAAAAGCTCCTCCTGGGCCTGACAACGCATCCAGTTCGCGCACCCTTTCAGACCCTGAGACTGAAAATACGCCTCCATTGATAGATATAAATAACCTGAATACATCTCGGCATTGACCTGTTCATTCAATGCCTTCTCCATCTTTGTTCCAAGCATAGAATTCCTTTCATAGTTATACATATTATTTTTCGGTTATTAAGTTACGTCAGCAACGGCTATTTTTCCGCCCCTCCCCCCTTACCCCGTTTCACGTTAGGGAGCGAGGGGGAGCTGTAATACTAACAACCATTGCCTCTCCTTCCAAGGAGAGGCAATGAAAGGGTGAGGTCGTTTTGTATTTCTTTTGTTTTCCGGATATCAAGCTTATTTCGCTGGATAACCGGATAATTCTTAATGGCATAATAACGCTCGAACGCTGTGCATTGAATCGTCCGGCGTTTCCTCTGTCAGGCGGATTTCCATAATCCGTGCAGATTGCAGTAACAATGCGCCGATACGTCGTCCGCCTCGATGCAGAATACAGCCTCGGGATCATCTCCCGGTTTCAAAAACATCCGGTATGTGGCGCCGTCCGCACACAAACTGATCCATTCGATATAATGTTCGTCCGTCATAGGATGTGCGACGCTTCCCACAGTGACCTTGTAACCATCCTCAGTCTTTTCAATGACCGGAACATGTTTTTCAATGGCGGCATCGACCGAGTTCTCGACCAGCAGTTCCATATTCTGGTTACAGCACACCAGATCGCCGTCCCCGGCATGCAGTACTTCGACAATATTACCGCATACGTTACATTTGTAAATTCCCATAGCTTCAGCCATTTCGTCCTCCTCATAATTAATGAATATTATTTTTGTTTCCGGTAATACGACGGTATGTTCAAGAATTTAATGGTTCACGCACATACCGATATTGGATAATGCTCAATTACCAGTTCTCGCCGAGAAGCTCAAAATGAGCCTGCGGATGAGCGCATGCCGGGCAGGTGTCCGGCGCCTCGGTTCCTTCGTGAATATAGCCGCAGTTCTGGCAGCGCCAGACAACCGGCTTGTCCTTTTTGAATACCGTTCCAGCCTCGATGTTCGCGGCAAGCTCGCGAAACCGTTTCTCATGCTGCTTTTCCGCAACCGCGATCGCCAAGAAAATATCAGCGATGCTGTCGAATCCCTCTTCACTGGCACCGTCAGCAAATTCGGGATACATTGAGGTTTGTTCGTAATTTTCTCCCGCCGCGGAAGCTTTTAGATTATCGAGCGTATCGCCGATAACACCAGCCGGGAAAGAGCCGGTAATTTCAACCTCTCCGCCTTCGAGCAACTTAAACAACCGTTTTGCATGCTCTTTTTCCTGGTTGGCCGTTTCCTCGAATATATTCGATATCTGCACATAACCGTCCTTTTTCGCTTTCGAGGCAAAATATGAATAACGGTTCCGCGCCTGAGATTCACCGACAAATGCGGTTAAAATATTTTTTTCTGTTTTGCTGCCTTTTAACTCAGCCATAAAAGACCTCCGTTTTGTGAAATGATTTGTTGTCAATAAATGTATATATTAATAATTCAAATGTCATGCGATTTTTTTATGTTTTTTCCTTTTTTTTGCCCTGCACCGTTCGCATATACCGGTAAAATGAAGCGTATACCCGATAATTTCATATGAATCTATTTGACTGGGATCGAATTCAACCGTTTTCACCGCATCACACCTAACATCGTCGATACGTCCGCATTCGATACAGGTGATATGATAATGTTTCTGAGGATTACCGTCAAACCGCATCTGATTTCCCGAAATCTCGATTTTAGCAATCTCTCCGCGCTGACAGAGCAGCTCGAGATTCCGATATACGGTGCCGATGCTAATTTTGGGGAGCATTTTCCGCACCATTATGTATATTTCATCGGCGCTTGGATGTGTGGTTACACTCCGAAGCTCATGCAGGATGATTTCACGCTGGCGGGTCATTCTGAAATGATGAGGTGATGACAAAGGAAGCCTCCATTATTGATAATAATTACTATTCCTAAAAATAATAAAAGACTGTGACCCTGTCAAGCATTTTTCTCAAATTTTTATCCCACGTTTCAGCGGTATAATTGTTCTATCCGGTTATCCAATTAAATCAGCTTAATATCCAGAAAGACTCAAAATTTTAAACGACCTCACCCTTTCTTTCACTCCATGAAAGGAGATGTAATGTTAGTATTACAGCTCCCCCTCGCCCGCTGGTGGGAGAGGGGGTCAGGGGGGTGAGGGTGGAATAAATTTGTTGCTGACTTAACTGGATAACCGAATTGTTCGATACAACAATTGAAAAAAATTATACTTTACGGTTATGGCACGATTTACTATATTGTGTGAATGATAAAACAATAAGCGATTTATCCATTTTATTATTTTTTTAGAAAATTTTCAATCATGTTTAATCTAAATTGAGCGTTTTATTTACAATAATAGAAGATAATACAACGAGTTATACCCTAACCGCAGGGGCAGAGCTTTCCCCTGCCCGCGTATTCAAAGTTTGTGGGCAACCGCAAGGGTTGCCGCTACTCAAGAATCGCTCAATTTAGGCTTAATCAACATGAAAGGCACATTATATGGACCAAAATCGTCGATTTATCCCTGACAGGCGGTCTCAGCAGTTACAAATACAACTCGAACGCCGTCAGAACAATGAGAGACGTGAAATCCTCAGCGACACAAAGCTGCTGGGCTTGCTGCGAAAATCCGCCCTTTTAAGTGAACTCACCAATGATGAATTCAAAAAAGTACTATCGGTTTGCTCAAAGGAGGATTTTGCAAAAGGAGAAATCGTTTTTCATGAAGGATCGACGTCGGATACTATGTTTGTGCTTGTCGACGGCGTGCTCTCGATGACATTAGAAGGTAAAGCGCTCGGCTTTGTCACTCCGATCGGTGTCATCGGCGACATGGGCATATTAACCCGCCGTCCGCGGTCGGCGACGTTAACGGCACACACCGATTGTGTTCTTCTTAAGATGACAAAAATCGAGCTGACCAATTTGTTCAAACGATATGATATGCTTGACAAAAGGTTTTATCTCGGGATGATCAAGGAACTATCGAATAAACTTCGCAAAGCTAATAGGTTTATTATCGAACTGAAGAAATAGTAATTCGTTTTCGGGAGAGTATGTATGGAAAGTCAGGCAGGCGAGGCGGCAACCTCATCGCTTTTGATGTATATCAACGACGGCGGTCCGCTCATCATGTGGACTCTTGTGGGATTTTTTATCCTCGGTATCGCCATAACGGTCTGGCGATTCATTGTTATTTCGATCGCCATGTTTAACACCCGGTCGTTTTACAAAAAAGTGAATACCGCGCTTGCAGACAAAGAGAACGGCGTTGCGGTCGCACTCGACATCTGCGAGAAAACGCCGGGCCCTGCTGCGACCATTATCCACGCCGGACTCTCGCGGCTTCATAAGGGGATCGACCATGTGGAAAAAGCGGTCGATAATGCCGGCGCGATCGAGATGTCGTTTCTGGAAAACGGTCTGGTGTGGCTTGCAACTATTGCGTCCACGGCGCCGCTCATCGGGTTTTTCGGCACAGTTGCCGGGATGATTCTTTCGTTCAGGAGCATTGCCGAGGCCGGTTACGCCGATCCCTCGATAGTCGCAGGGGGTATATCGATGGCGCTGATCACCACCGCCGGCGGGCTGCTTGTCGCGATTCCCATTAACATCGCCCACAATGTTTGTGTGTATCTGATAGAGAAGATTGTTGTAGGGATGGAGGAAAACGCCAGCAGATTTATCGATACGCTGGTCGATCTGGGATACGATGTTCCCGAATCCAATTAATCCCGTGATATTGTCATGAAAAAACGTAAACGAAAATCCATGCGGGCAACCATTCCCACCGCGTCGATGGCCGATGTGGCATTCCTGCTAATCGTCTTTTTTCTTATCACCACATCGCTGACAAAAGATAAAGGTATCGGATTCACACTTCCCGCACCTGATGCCGCGATCCGCATTCCGCGACGCAATATTACTCATGTCCGTATCGATGCGGATGGTTCCCTTTACCACGACAAAGAACCGGTTACCGCTGACCGGCTGGGATCCCGAATCAGAATTATGACTGTCAAGAATCCCGATTTGTATGTTTCCATAACGACCGATCCCGATGCGCGGTACGAACGGTTCATCGAAGTAACCGACGAAATCATGAAATCGGGAAATGTAAAAATCTCAATCGCCGATCCCGATTTTTAACACGGTGAGGACGTATGACAGGCAGGTTTAAACAACGACGGGGCGCCGTGGGCGGCATTTCCACCGGTTCGATGGCGGATATTTCGCTCCTTCTTCTTTTGTTTTTTATGGTTACCTCAGTATTTATCATACACCGCGGATTTGCGGTTGCCCTTCCCCGCGCAGAACGGATCGATCCGATTGCGAACCGCAAGGATATTGTCACCGTATGGATAGGTACTAACGGACGGATTATGGTAGACGAATTCGATACGCAAACAGAATATGTCGGCGCCATTGTCAAACAGAAACTCGCCCAAAACCCACAAATCACGGTACTTATTAAAGCCGACAAGGACACATCGTTCAGAACGGTTTCCGGTGTGATCGAGCAGTTGAAAAAGGTCAATGCGCTGAAAATATCGTTTATCGCGGATGAGGAAACCCCATGACAATAGGAACAAGAACATCATACGCTAAATTTTTGTCGGCAGCGGTTTTCGTTTGTGCGATCTGTCTCATTACGCTGTCCACGTGCGCAGAGGCCCAAAGGGTTCAATCGGATACACAGCCTGCGGTCAGCGCCGAATCGGGTCAGCATTACGAGCAGGGTCTCCGGCTGTTCAACGAGGGCAACTATTCGGAGGCGTTTACGTATTTTCAGCGGGCATACGAACTCGACAACAAAAATATCGCGGCGTGCTTTGCCATGGGTTTGTCGCGCTCACGGGAAAAAAACTATGCGGCGGCCGCGGACCATTTCAGACAGGCGCTTGAGGCGAATCCCGGCCATGCCAAAGCGCTGAGACTATATCCGGCAATGCTGTTCAACGCAGGTGAATTCGACCGTGCCGCGGACGCCTACGACAAAGCCCTTGCGCAAGAAACGGACAGCATTCCGCTCAATGCCGGCCAGGCAAAAACATTAGTGAAACTTGGCCGTCACGAAGATGCGCTCCCGTATTTCCGGAACGCGCTCGCAGGCGGTCAGCCTGACCTCGGTCTCAAATACCTGTATGCGCAGACCCTTGCGGAGGCGGGCAAACCGAAAGAGGCGGCTGATACGGCGCTCGAGATTATTACAGCCGATCCCGACCATGCCCGGGCGCGAATCATTGCGGCGGATTATCTCAGACTGTCCGGCTCGCTGAACGAGGCGCTCGAACAGTATAAAGCCGCGGCGAAAGATTCAGCAACGCGGACATACGCGCAATACTATATCGGAGAAATCGAATTCGAGCTGGAGGAACGCGAGATTGAACGCGCCTGGGAGGAAAGCCAAACGCAGGATGTGGATTGAGCGATTCTTGTGTAGGGGCAAACCCTTGCGGTTGCCCAAGAACGTATAAGAAACAGGCAGAGGCAAGCCATGCCACTACGGAAAAGGCATAAACCATTTGGTTCATATTCTTATTCGGATAATATCAATAATAACAATATGATATATGTTTTAATTATAACATATCGCTCAATTTAGGGTAGAGTTATTTTGCATCATAATTCAAACTAACATCTTCGCCTAAAGCGAAAGATTTTCTCCTTTTTACCGAGCGGAACATTCAACGATAATCTCACACATTCATACCTGTTTTTCCACGAAGTTGCTACATTATTGACAATTTACCCAAATCACCGTCTCATTCCTCAATTTTCCGGCCAATAAATAAAATACAGCTTATACGCGCATTGAATCGCATATAATATAATAAAAGATATGAATAAACAAAAAATAACACTTGACAAAATGCGATACTGACGTAGTTTTCAATATGTGCCTTTTCACTCCAAAAGAGGGATATCGAAATGGTTTGACAAAAGACTAGTGTGCGCCTACCTTTCGTGAAAGGATTATGAGAAAGGTTGGGATTGATTAAACCGGAGGGATTTATTGATGAGAATTGTTTTGTTTTGTGTAGTGTTGCTGCTAATGTTGTTTCATTCAAATATTTATTCCGAGGATACATGGATATACATAACCGAAATTGACGGTCAGGAAATTGGATATGTAAAAAGTATGGCTTCGGAAGCTGATGGGGCAATTTGGGTATGTTCAAATGGTGGCGTTTTCAAATATAAAGATAATATTTGGAGTAACGAGTCAGCACATTTTGATAGTACTGCATTGGCATGGATTCCATATGTCACGGTTTCTCCGAATGGGAATGTGTGGTTCAGTTCTCATCCAAGTTCACTGGTGAAATTTGATGGCAAAAACTGGCACTTTTACGACTTTTCCGAAACATCTATTGTATTTAACTTTTTAGATGTTGATGCAATGGATAATGTATGGTGCTGTTCTGACCAAGGTATCATCAAATTTGATGGTACAACTTGGAAGATGTACTCAGTTATTGACGGTCTTGCTAGCAATCATCCTTCTCGTATTTCAGTTCATCCAAATGGGGATGTATGGGTTAGATATGGTGGTCTTTACGATATCGACAAAACTGTAGGAATAATCCAAAAGTTTTTTGGTGTTTCACATTATAATGGGATAAAATGGGAATCCTTTAATACTGAAAACACTAATAATGGACTGAAAAGCAATAAAGTTGATGATATAGCATTTGGCCCGAATGGTTTAATATATATTAGTTATGGTCGATTTGAAGGTGATGTTGAACGAGGAATTGTGCGATATGATGAATCTAGTTGGGAACAAATTTCAGAACCTGTAAATGGGATAATGGAATTCGATAGGTATGGATTCCTCTGGGTTGTGAATGGATTTACTTCATTATTCAAATATGATGGTATTTCAATTCAAAAATGCCCTGACAAACCATCAGGTAGGACTCAACTTACTCGAAATATTGGAATTGATTCTAATGGTAATGTCTGGCTTGGAACCATTGAAGGGCTTCTTAAGTATGACATTCAAACAGGTGTTCTTCATAACAAAAACAAAATCCCTCAGGATTTTGTACTATATAAGAACTATCCTAATCCATTTAATTCATCAACAAACATTTCATTTGAATTATCTGATTTTTCTCACACAAACCTTGAAGTATATAATCTGATGGGGCAAAAAGTCGCAACATTGGTCGACAGCTATATGAGCGTGGGAGATCATACGGTTCGATTCGACGGCGGCGATTTGGCGAGCGGGATGTATTTCTACCGTTTCGAGGCCGGAGAGGTGGTGAAAACGGGCAGGATGACGTTGGTGAAATGAGAGCAAGGCACAACGCAGGGGCGGTTCGCGAACCGCCCTTACAGGCCCTGAGGTGTTCAAAAGAATGCCGCCGTTTAAAATTCCCATCCGGCGAACATGTACAGCCGGTCGTCGCCCTGAGATGTTATACCCCAGCCAATGCCTAACGGGCCGATTCGGGATGCGAACGCGCCCTCAATACCGTAGCCCTGCAGGACCGAATCAAACCTGATAGTTTCCTGATTGCTCCATACGTTACCCACATCGTAAATCAGCCCGAGATAGAAATAGCGGGGAATGAACAGACGGTATTTCAGTTTTCCCACCGCCATGTAATTTCCGACCCGCTCCTCGTGATGCAACCCCTGAAAATCGGCGTAAAAATGAGAAAGCGCGCTGTCGTAATCGTAGCAGTTCAGACGTGTGGGCGAACCGCCGAGAGTAAACGATTCGATATCGGGTGTGGAGGGATCGGCGGTTCCCAGCGAGAATCCACCAATGACCGCGTGTTTCCGGGCGTAGGTTTTCACATACGAGCCGCCCCAGTAAAGTTTTACGTATCGCTCGGTTCCGCCGAAAAACTCCTGGGAGCTTTCGATGAATATGACATTTACATTGCCGTTCTGTGGGAACGGGTAGCTGTCGTAGGTATCGATAATTGAATTCATGATGATGCTTCTGATCTCTTTGTTCTCGTTTTTCATGTTCGCCTTGGGGGCAAAATGAGTCCAAAGCGTCTCGGTTTTGAACCTGAACATCACATTGCCGAGTTTTCCCATCTGCTGACCGAGGGAAATGACCGTTCCATATCGGTCGTCCTCATAATCGACCGAATTGTCATGATCGGAAAAACGCTGCCGAAGTCTGAAAAGCCGGTAGGTTTTGATATTGAATGTATACAATGATTTGTATATCCGGTCCGCCTGGCTTTCGAGCATAATTAAATTCTTTCGTTTCCCCATTTGACCGACCGCGGTGAATTCATTTCCGAATCCGAGTATATTCTCCCGTGAAACGGCAATACGCCCCCCCGCGCTGTTTGTCTCGTCGAACCGGAGACCGAGCCGCATGACCGACCAGTCTTTCTCTTTAAAATGTATGTAAACAGCCGCCCCGCCCTGCTCGGGCGTAATGTCGGCATACACCCATTCATACAGATTTGTCCCGTACAGACTGTCGATTGTGTTCATGAGTTTATTCAAATCCATGACATCGCCGACCTCAAAATCGAATTCCCGTGTAATAACCGAATCCCTCGTTTTGAGGTTCTCGCCGAACGTAACCGAGGTCAACCGGGGAACGCCGATATAAATATCGAGACGTGCGCCGTGATCACTGAACCACATTTTCTCGACCGCGGCAAGCGACTGCCCGCCCGACTGTAAAACGTGAAGCACCGAATCGACCGAGGCTTTCATCTCCTCAAATGAATCGAATTCCTCAGATAGGATTATCGTTTCAACTGCCTCGGTATTATCATCCGCACCGCCCGACTCACCGATAAGCAGCGAAACGGTCACGGGAAGATCGGTTAATTCTATTATGAGATTACCGGATTCTCTATCAAGCTCGGCCCGGACTTCGAAAAACCGTCCGGTCGACCAGAGCGCCTCGACAGCCCCGGCGATATTTGCGCGTATGTTCCCGGATTCGGGTGCGAGATAGTTTTCGATTATACCCATCGCCTGAGGGCGGTATATTTCCGGGACGATTTCGATTGAACCGATGTATACGCTGCCGCTGTTTTGTTCCGCATCTTTGAGTTTTGCCCTGAGGGACGGCAATGCCGCCTGCGCAGCGATTCTCCCCTGTTCTATCATTCCCTCGATATCGCTGAAACTCGTTGAAGAGTATTCCTCCATATCGGGTGTGATAACAAAATCCGCGAGCGCTAACGACTTTTTGGTAACACCTCTCATCATGATGCTTGTCGCCTGATCGGCGGTATTGAGCGCGTTGTCGAGGTTCTCAGGGGGATGCATGCTCTCCTGGATTTCGACCGCGATGACAAAATCACCTCCCATATCACGGGCAACACCGACCGGCAGATTGTCTGTCAATCCGCCGTCCACTAGCCTCCTGCCCTCCCAGTCGACCGGGGTGAACAGGAGCGGCACGGTACTCGACGCCTGAATCGCACGGCCGAGATTACCCTGTCCAAGCACAACCTTGTCGCCCGTGATGAGATCGGTTGTAACAGCCCGGAACGGTATTGGAAGACGGTCGAAATCGCCGCCGCTTACGAATGTCGCCCGGAGTGTCAGCCATGACAGAATGGACATGATATTGTGGCCAGAGGAGAGGCTTGATGGAATCCGCATCTGATATCCGTCGAAACGCAAATCGAACAGCGGCCATTGAAGAGTTTCTTTTTCGGTGACATAGATGCTTCGCCGCCGCGGTGCGTTGCTAAAATGTTCCGCAAAATCGAATTCCTGTAAAATACTTTCGAGCGTACGGGTTTCATATCCGGCCGCATAGAGACCGCCGATCACGCTCCCCATGGACGATCCGGCTATTCTACCGATATTGATACCGTTTTGTTCGAGAACATCGATAACGCCGATATGGGCGATGCCCCGCGCACCACCGCCCGAGAGCGCAAGTCCAACAACCGGCGCTGCGTTTTCCGGAAAGTCCCGTACAACCCGGCCGTTCCGATATGAGATACCATAGGTCTCGCCGGCAAAAGCGTTGCAGGTTGCGGCAAGCGCGATGAGGTATGTGATAATAAATTTCACGGCGGCTCCGAATAAGTATTCCTTTTCGTTCATTCGTTCCTTATATAATATAATATTATAAGGCAACGATTGCCGTAACAATTTAATATTTGGTTATCACGTAAAGTCAGCGATAGCCTTGTTCCACCCTCCCCCCCCTCACCCCCTCTCCCGCCAGCGGGCGAGGGGGAGCTGTAGTACTATCAATTTGCCCCTCTCCTTTCAAGGAGAGGGAATCAAAGGGTGAGGTCATCTGTGACTTCCAGGATTTCAAGCTTATTTAAATGGATAACCGGAATTTAATCTCTGCGGGTCTAATTCCCCGAAGCTTGCTTCGTACGGAATCAATATATAAATTGATACCCCGTAGCTTGCTGCGGGGTAGTTCATTCAAAGAATTCCTCGGAGTTCACTCCGGGGTAAAGCTCTGTCTTAGACCCCTCTCCGGCTTCGCCGGTTTCCCCCCTA
>CAZCDQ010000118.1:0-11070 GCA_964497605.1 uncultured bacterium | reverse complement strand
TTATATGTTTATACTATTTATTCCACTTGCGTTTCTCAACTCCGAAACTTGAGTTTATAATAAATTTAGTGTGCGGGGACGATTCCCCTCTCTATTCATAGAGAGTGGGCAGGGAGTGAATAATGAATAAGTCTATACATTTCAATAAAGGAATAACACAAATATGCCAGGAAAAAATGTAACCATAGCCCTTTCCGGAAAGGGGGGGGTGGGAAAAACAACCGTCGCCGCGTTGATTGTTCGTGTTCTGAGAGACAGAAAGGACGGTGCGGTTTTTGGTATCGATGCCGATCCAAACTCCTGTCTCGCTGATTATCTTGGTCTTTCAGTCGAAACCAACCTCGGCGATCTTAGGGAGGATATTATAAAGAACATTTCCAATGTCCCATCCGGTATGACAAAAGAGCGATGGATCAATTACCGTGTTCAGGAGTGCATTGTCGAGTCCAGCGGTGTCGATATGCTCGAAATGGGCCGCCCCGAGGGACCTGGCTGCTACTGCTATATCAACAACCTGATCCGCGAATACGAGGGTTCGGTGACCGGGAATTACAAATATACGGTCATCGACAACGAGGCCGGGATGGAGCATCTCTCGCGCAGGACAGCGCGGACGATCGATTACCTCTTGATTATAAGCGACCTTTCGACGCCGGGACTTAAAGCGGCCAAACGCATCCGCAAACTGAGCAAAAAACTCGACCTTGTCACCCGGTATACCGGACTGATTCTGAATAAGGCCGGAGACGAGATGCTTGAAAAACGGAAAGAGGCAGTCGAGGACACAGGGCTTGATATTGTCGGGCGGATCCCGGACGATCCGGTGCTGACTAATTTCGAAACCGATTTTGCCTCTATCCTTGACATTCCTGCGGACAGCACAGCGCTGAACGGGGCCGCGGATATTGTGACACAACTTAAACTGTAAGTAGAACTGAGAAACAAAGACAATATATTGTGCATATAAACAACTATTTACATATAACTTTCATAATGGAGGTTTGCAGATATGTCATTACCTGACGTAGCTGAAAAATGGACAAACAAAATCAATCAGGTTACCATGGGCGCCGAACCGAATCAGGTCATTGTCGGCGGTCAGGGGACATTGCCGTTTCTTCATTTCGAGGGAGAAACGCCGAATAAGGTTTACACGGCGATGGAAATTATCGATGTCGAACCCGCCGACTGGGATCCGATGCTGACCGATCCGTTCGGCGATGCGGTGAAAAAACCGGCGGACTGGGCAAAAAAATGTGTGGACGATTTCGGCTCCGAAATGATATGCCTGTCGCTTTTTGGCATTCATCCCGATTTTGGCGACCGTTCGGCCGAGCATGCGGTTGAGGTTTCTAAATCGGTTGCTGATACGGTCGATGTGCCGCTCATAATATGGGGATGCGGGGACAACGAAAAGGACAACGCGGTTATGCCCCCCATCGCCGAGGCGCTCAAAGGCAGGAATGTCACGCTTGGCAGCGCAACCGAGGACAACTACAAGACGCTGGTGGCGGCCTGCCAGATGGGCGGTCATAACCTGATAACCGAAAGCCCGCTCGATATCAACATCGCGAAACAGGTCAACATCCTCGTCTCAGACAGCGGCTTTCCGCTCGACCGCGTCATCATGTATCCCACCACCGGGGCGCTCGGATACGGTCTCGAGTATGCGTACTCCATTATGGAGCGCGGACGGCTCGCGGCGCTGGGCGGCGATAAGATGATGTCCTGCCCGGTTATCTGCCGTGTCGGGGCAGAGGTCACCCGTGTTAAAGAGGCAAAAGCAACCATCGAGGAGCAGCCAACATGGGGACCGGCCGACAAACGAGAACCCATGTGGGAGGCTATGACCGCAAGCACGCTTCTCATGGCAGGCGCCGATATTATGATCCTCCGAAACCCGGACGCGGTCGATGTTGTCAAAAAAATGATCGGCGATTTAATGACAAAATAGCCGGTTTCAGTCCGGAAAGGTTATATACGATTTTGTAAGGAGGAGAAAAATCATGTATATTGTTGGAGAACGTATCAACGGCATGTACACCGACATCAAAAAGGCCATTCTGAACAAGGACAAGGAGCCGGTGCAGAAACACGCCCTGAGGCAGCTCGAAGCCGGCGCAAGCGCGCTCGATATCAATGTCGGCCCCGCCACGGCTGACAAGGAAAGTGCCATGGTCTGGTTAGTCGAGACAGTCCGCGAGGTGACCGACGCTACCCTCGCTATCGACACCGCCAAGTTCGAGGCAATGAAATCCGGCATGGAGGCCGCCGGAGGTTCGCTCATCATGAATTCCACCAAGGGCGAGGACGCCCAGATGGATAAATGGCTCCCCCTCGCGAAAGAGCACGACGCCTCGGTTATTATCCTGAACATCGACGAAAAAGGCGTACCGAGCAATGTGGAAAACCGTCTCGAAATATCCATGCGCGGTCTCGCCAAAGCCATGGAATACGAAATCGAAACTGACAAGGTGATCATCGATCCCATCGCACTTCCGGTGAATGTCGCCCAGCAGCAGCCCCGTGTTGTGCTCGAGGCGATAAGCCAGATACGCATGCTGTCCGACCCGCCGCCGCATATCATTATCGGGCTCTCGAACGTCTGCCAACGGTGTGCAAACCCGTCGCTCATTGCGCGGACATTCCTGACCATGTGCATCGGCTACGGCATGGATATGGCCATCGCGGACGCCTACGATAAAGAGCTGATGGACGCCATGATCACCGCCGAACTGTTGATGAACAAGAACATCTACTGCGACAGTTTCATCGAGGCGTATTGTAAGGGCTGACCGCAGATGTAAGCATAAAAGAGTCTGAACCGCAGATGTACGCTGATTTTGGGATTTCGCAGATGAAAATGTAGGGGTGAACCTGTGTGTTCGCCTTTTTTTTACCGCAGAGAACGCAGGGGTCTTGGAGGAAAAATGAGTGTTACGATTTGGCTGTTATGGAATATTGAATGAACGTTCATTCAGGCTAAAACTCCTAATAACCTAACGCCCGCCCGCCATTTCCAAGATGAGACGAGCGTATTTATAATTTTGCTCTTCTATGGAAAAAAATAAAGTACTTGCAAAACAAGTATGTATGATTAATATTTGAAATAACTATCGAAAACATCACAGTTATATTTTCAGGGAGCCAGGATGAAGTTCAACGTGTGGTTAATCGTTTTATTGGCAGGCATGTTTCTCAGCGGAAACGAAATATCAGCTCAACAAAGGCCAATATTTCGACAATCACAACCGGTTCCGGTCGCCTCGTCCGGTAATTCTTTGGATAATTCAAAAACGATGCCCACTATTTACGGTCATCTATTCGGCGGCCTCGGGATATCGTATCTGTCAGCGAAAGATATCAAAGATATCGTCGGTGATGACTGGGGTGTCGGTATCGGACTGCCGACATGGTCGTACGGTCTTCGCACGGGATTCCGCAATATTTTGCAGGTTGAATACAATATCGGGAAAGCGAAACACAATTTAAACTCAACAGGATATGAGGCGGTTCCTATTGACGAACCTGGTTATGCCAAGGAAAAAAATGAAGTGGTAAAAATGGATTATGATACGACAGATATTCAGTTCAAACTCAATCCTAAATTCTGGAAAAACACGACAGATGTGGACGGTTTTACAAGCGCTTTTTTCATCGTATACGGCTTCGGGGATGTGGAATGGCGAGACAAGGTCGATGATGGATTTGAGGGTGAAAGCACGATTTACGGTATCGAGTATGCTAAAATATCAAAACACGCGACATTGAGTGTCAGTTTAAAACGGTACGCGATTGATTTTGACGAGACAACTTTATTTGAGATTCCGTTCCCACATAAAACAAACGCCGCTGACTATATATTCGAGATCAAGATCGGATTCGGTCTGGGGATGTAAAATTAAATCAATTTGCTGCCTTGATTATTACCGACGAAAAATAGTACCCCTTAACTCTAAAAGAGACGACGGATGCAATTCGATGAGGCGTAAAAGATGTTGAAGCATATCCTGATAACCTCCTATTATTCAATATCTATCTATGGTTTTGATTTTCATATGATTTCATTGGCAGAGTAAAGGTAACATTTCCCGTTCATTTATACTATTTGTGAAATGGATAATTATCAAATATTGTTGTATTATTTTTTGGATATTTTTTATTCTTAGCAATACAAGTCTGTTTAACAAAGGTGAAATGATGATTTGTCCAAAATGCGGAGCCGTAAATTCTGATACTGCCGGACAATTTCTAAATGTCAATATAAATTTAGACATGGTTATGCATTCAATATTCTGCTAATGCAACATATCCTTCTCTTTTAAAAATATGAGCGGAAAAAATGGTAATAAGAAAAAATGTTATTGGGTGAGTCAATTACAAAAGTTGGGATATTGCCCGAAAGAGAGCCTTAAAGAGAGCCTTGACGTGCTCCCTACGATAAAGGGGTATCTTCGTAACTCATTGATTCATATACCCCCCCCCTGTTTTTCGGACAAGCCACTTGTTAAGGGGGATATATTTTTAAATCGGTCGAAGTTGTGACTTTTGAAATTGTCTCGGATATCTAATATTTTTTGCTTTTCCTCGCATTGATTTTTTCAATAATGTCCTCTTTTAAATTCTAAGATATTATATTCCTCCCTTGATATTACTGCTGGAGCAAAGGTAATATATTTTGTTCCATTACATCAAATCTCATAAATAATATTAAGCATAAAAAAGGCCGATATTGGTTATAAATAATACCCATATTATAACCATTTCTTTTGTTTTATATTTTGCTATATTGTTAATGCGCTTATAATAGAATTATCCGGTTATCCAGTAAATTCAGCAATATCTTTTATCCTGCCCCTCACCCCCACTTACCTCCTTCTCCTGTCAGCGTGCGAGGGGGAGCTGTAATACTAACTTTACACCCTCTCCTTTCAAGTAGAGGGGAAAAAGGATGAGGTCGTTAAAAAATTTAGCCTTCACGGATAGTAAGCTTATTTAATTGGATAACCGGATAGAATTAAATACCGTTAAAAAAGGTTATATAATATGGATAGTTTTATTGATGAAGTAAAACATTCTATCGAAAAAAATCTTCCTGCGTCCTCAAGCATAATTGGGGAAGTGCTTAAAACAATCTATGATGAGACTTCAGGTGCACGAGATTTAACAAGAATAATTGAACGAGATCCAATTCTTGCAGCAGAAATAATAAAAGTTTCAAATTCAGCATACTATAGCACAAGCTATAAAATTGACTCAATTGAAAGAGCAATCGTTATAGTTGGATTTGATGCCATTAAAGAAATTACAACAACTGTAAGCACTGCAAATTTATTTCTTACTTCCCCCAAAACAGAATCTTTCAATAATGCTGGTTTGTTGTTGCATTCAGTTGGTACCGCAAAAGCCGCGCAGTTAATTTCAAAAAAGCTACGATTAAAAAAATCTGGTTTAACGTATACAGTTGGTTTACTTCATGATATTGGAAGATTTTTGCTCGCAATTCTTTTTCCAGAAAAATATAAACACGTAATTGAGTTAGTTATGGAAAAGAAATGTAGAATAATACTTGCCGAAAGATACATATTGAAAACGGACCATTGCATGATTGGGAAAATACTTTGTGAATATTGGGATCTACCTGAAAGCATTACCGACTCATTATACAACCATCATGAACCCGTAAACGCGTCAAAGGAGTTTCAAATACATTCTCGTCTTGTTAATATTGGCGACTATGTGTGTCGCAAAGCAAGTGTTGGTAATCCTGGTGATGAAGTAGTTCAAAAACCTTCAAACGCTGTGCTCAGTACTTTAGGTTCAACTCCTGAAAAAATTGAAGCCGTGTTAGAGGATGTTTACAAAGAATTCTTAGAATTAAAAAATGATATTGAGGGATTCTTCTCCAAAGTTTCCAATTGATACATATATGCTGATATTCATTTTATCTATTGAGCCAATTGCAAAAGTCGGGATATTGCCCGAAAGAGAGCCTTGACGTGCTCCTTTCGACAAGAGGATATCTTCGTAAGTCATTGATTCATATGACCCCCATGTCCTTCGGACATCCTCCTTGTTAAGCGGGATATATTTAGAAATCGGTCGAAGTTGTGACTTTTGCAATTGGCTCTATTATTAAAATTTAAACGCCAATTAAGGTAGCTCCGCAAAACAATGAATAAGGTATATTTTTAGAATATAAATCCAATATTTTGTGGTTGGCTGTTTTAACTTTATAAGCACTTAACTTTATACATCGCCATTAGATGTCGGAGCTTTAGAAAATCGAATTATCCCGGTTTACAACTCTTTTACTCATTCATTCCTCTGCGCTCTCTGCGATGAAATATTTATTTTATTCATTTTGAAATTTTTCCATTATACCCTTGTATAATGCTATTTTTCATATTATGATAACATGCATAATCAGTGATAATTCTTATCATACCGATAACATACCATACAACGGGGGGAGGCAGCAATGAACATGAATCATCTCAGCAGACGGGATTTTATGAAAACCGCAGGGATCGGTTCCCTTGCCGCGGGTTACGGTTTTATGACACCGGAGGCGGGCGCCGCCGCGGAACTGGTCGAGCCCATGAGGATTGTCAAAGTCGAGATGGTCAAACCGAAACCGGGATTCCAGATTAACGGATTCCGTGCGAACTGGGTGTGGGTAAGGCTCCACACCGATAACGGTATTGTCGGGCTTGGGGAATCGTACCCCGGCACCGAGGCGCACATCGGCATGATGAAAGAGCTTGCGAACCGTGTCATACGCCGCGATCCAACACAGATCGAGCGTATGTGGCAGGACATCTATTACCAGATTTCGTACCGCCCGGTTGGCGGCGCTGATTTCAGGATGCTCACTGCGATCAACATCGCCCAGTGGGACATTCTCGGAAAAGCGGCCGGTATGCCGGTGTATAAACTCCTCGGCGGAATGGCACAGGAGGAACTGCTTGTCTACAACACTATGAACGGCTGGCCGCTCAACGGCATCTATGAGTATGAAAACATCGAAAAGATCACCGAATTTCTTCTCAGCCAGGGATTAAAAGGCATCAAAATCTACCCCTACGACCGCGGCGATATCAATCCCTTCCGCCGTCACAAAGGCACATTCATCACCAAGGCCGAGCTGGACGGCTGTCTCGATATTATCAAACGCATCCGCAAGGTCGCCGGCGACCAGTTCGCTATAGCGCTCGACCTCAGCAGCAAATTCAACCTTCCGGTCGCGCTTCAGATTGCCAATTCGCTCGAACCCTACGGCATCGCCTATCTCGAGGATGTCATGCTGCCCGACAATATCGAGGCCTATCAGATTCTTGCGAACCAGACCTCGGTACCGATCTGTAACAGCGAACGGCTCGGGTCGCGGTTTCGGTTCCGAGAACTGTTCGATCTTCACGCGGTCGATGTATGCATGTACGATGTGACCTGGTGCGGCGGGATTTCAGAGGCGAAAAAGATTTCCGACATGGCCGACACCTACAAGATTCCGACCTCGCCTCATACCGGCGGCGGCCCGGTGCTGTGGTTCAGCTCGATCCATGTGGCGACCTCGCTGACCAATTTCTATATCATGGAAAGCGTATATCATCTTTATAACGATCTATATCCGCATTTCATCAAAGATGTTCCGCGGCCGGTGGACGGTGTTGTGAAAGCTCCCGAACGGCCGGGACTCGGTATCGAACTCAAAGACGAGCCGTTCGAGAATGGCGATCTGATTGTGGAAACGATCGCCGAAGCGTAACATTACTCCCAAAAAAAAAGGGGGGGGGAAAGGATATAGCTTACCGCACAGTGCGCAGAGGTCGCAAAGAAAAATTATTAATAGTTGAGGATTTTATCCCCGAAACGTGCTCCGCGGCTTCCCGTTTCAGATGTAAGATCACTTATGGAGCAGAGGCAACTGCCCGCTCCTCTTTGTTTGCCTTATATATCGAAAGGGAAATATCATGAACGAAAAATCGATAAACCGTAGATCATTTATGAAAAGTGCCGGGCTCGGCGCTGCCGCCCTCACAACCGCGGCGCTCACACCGGACAACTGCCCGGCGGTCGCCGATACCGACCCGATGAAAATCACCAAAGTAGAGGCCGTGCGTTTCAAAAAGGGCGGATTCATGTGGGTGCGCCTGTATACCGATAACGGGATTGTGGGAGTCGGCGAAACCTACAACGGCACCAACAGTGAAATCGGTGTTCTCAAGGACCGGGCGCGATATCTTATCGGAAAAAATCCGAAAAACATCGAAAAGATATGGAAGGAACTGTACCGCCGCATGGCATTTCAGGTCACCGGCGGCGCGGAAATGCGGATACTTTCGGCGATCAACATGGCCCAATGGGATCTGTTCGGCAAATCGCTCGGTATTCCCGTATACGAGCTTCTCGGCGGCAAAGCGCAGGAGGAAATGCGTGTGTATAACACCTACACGAGTGGCTGGACCATCGACGGCATGCAGATGGAAACGGACGCTGAAAACATTACCCGCGCCCTTTTGAAGCGGGGTATTAAAGGAATAAAGATTGTCCCCTACGACGATGTGGCGCGGAAAAATAACGGCGCCTATATTTCACCGGCCGAGATAGAGGAGTGCCTCGACTGGACACGGCGAATTCGCGAAACCGCCGGGGACGAGATGGAAATCGCCATCGAATGCCATTCATGGTGGAACCTGCCCTGCGCGGTCAAAATAGCCAAATCGCTCGAACCATACAACCCCATGTGGCTCGAGGACATGATGCTCCCCGACAACATGCAGGCGTATTCTGTTCTCGCACGAGAAACCTCGATCCCGATCGCGAACAGCGAACGGCTCGCGACCCGGTATCAGTTCCGTGAAATGCTAGAGGCGAAATCGACCGACATCGTTATCTACGATCTCGGCTGGTGCGGCGGGATTTCCGAGGCGAAAAAGATATCCGACATGGCCGACACCTATTATATTCCGACAGCCACGCACGCATGCCTTGGCCCGGTGCAGTGGAATTCAATCCTTCACACCGCCACAGCGCTCACAAATCTCTGGATTGTGGAAAGCAGCAATTATTTCTATGAGGATATCTATCCGAATTACGTGCATAATACACCTGTACCGGTTAACGGATTCATTAAAGCGCCGGACGGTCCCGGTCTCGGCGTCGAATTCTCCGACGAACCGTTCACAACCGGGAATGCAACAGTAGAAACTATTGCGGAGGGGTAACGCCCCTTGGCTGGAAGTTTGTAAGAATGGTACTGTTTATCCGCGGAAAGTGCTGCGTGACTTTGAGATTATTATGTGAGTTTACCACTGATAAAGTCTTGACAAATCCCGATAAAATTGCAATATTATTGCAACATAGGTTGGGGTGCCTTGAAAAGGCTGAGATCATACTCATCGAACCTGATACGGATAATACCGGCGCAGGAAACCATTGATACAGCCGAGTATCATGAAAACCATCCTGTGCGATGGTTTTTTATATTTTAGGCACATTACAGTCAAACAACATACAACGGAGACTGACATGACGTACGGCATTTTCGAAAAAATCAAACAGGAAAAACCTCTTGTCCATCACATCACCAACTGGGTTACCATCTACGATTGTGCGAACATGACACGCGCATTCGGCGCACTGCCGGTGATGGCGCATGCAGCCGAGGAGGCGGGCGACATGACCGGTATCGCCTCGGCGTTAGTGCTGAATATCGGTACGCTTACACCGGAACTGATCGACGCGATGATTATCGCCGGAAAGGCGGCGAACGCAAAAGGTATTCCGGTCGTTCTTGACGCTGTCGGAGTTGGCGCGACCCCGCTCCGCGACCAGAAAGTGTTCGAGCTGCTTGACACGATCCATATCGACATCATCAAGGGCAACGCCTCTGAAATTGCACGGATCGCCGGCGAGAATGTTACCACAAAAGGTGTGGAATCCACCGATGTGGAGGCCGATTTGATTGCGCTCTCGAAAAAACTCGCCTCGTCGCGGAATGCCGTAGTTGTGATAACCGGCATCGAGGATATTACCGCTGACGCCGAAAAAGCATATATTGTAAAAAACGGTCATGAATTGATGGGCGCTGTTGTCGGCACCGGCTGTATGGCGGCATCGGTCATCGGATCGTTCGCCGCTGTGGAAAACGATTATGCCCGTGCGGCAGCATCCGCGCTTGCCTGCTATGGTATCGCCGGAGAGCTTGCCGCGGCAAATTCACAGGGGCCAGGCTCGTTTAAAACGAATTTCTACGACGAGGTCTACAACCTCGATTCCGACAAAATCGAAAGGCTGGTACGTATTGAAGAACGATAAACTCCGCGACATTGACTTTTATCTCGTAACCGATTCAGGTCTGTCCAAAGCCGGTACGCCGGACGATGTCAGAAAGGCAGTCGAGGCCGGCTGCCGGATCGTGCAGTACCGTGAAAAACACAAATCAACCCGCGACATGGTCGCCGAGGCAGCGGAACTGAAAGACCTCTGCGCAGGAAAATCTCTCTTTCTTGTCAATGATCGTATTGATGTTGCGATGGCGGTCGATGCGGACGGTGTCCATATAGGGCAGGACGATATGCCTTTCGAGACAGCGCGCCGCATGCTCGGGTATGACAAAATTATCGGACTCACTGTGCACAACGACATTGAAGCTGTCGAGGCCGAATCGCTTGGCGCCGATTATGTGGGCCTGAGCCCGATTTTTCCGACCTCCACGAAGGAGGATGCCGGCGAGGGGTGCGATATCCCCATGATCTGTGAAACACGGGCATCTATTTCCATCCCGCTTGTTGTCATCGGCGGTATCAGCAAGGAAAACATCCGCGAGGTTATCACAGCCGGCGCAGACTCGGCGGTCGCGATCTCCGCGGTACTCACCTCCGGGGATGTCTACGGCGAAACACGGGATTTCATCAACATCATCAGGAATGCGAAAGACTGAAAAAGGCACAAAGTTTGACCGCTCGCCGCGTTGCGTGCCCTCGCAGCGGGCAAATTGACGCGGGTTGAATATTTGGTGATGTCCCCATATAATTGTCATAATAGTCTATAGCCGATAAGTTCTTT
>CAZCDQ010000117.1:0-11305 GCA_964497605.1 uncultured bacterium | reverse complement strand
AAGATTCGAATGATATACATCCCACGACGCAAGCATCGGGGAATTCAAGATTAAATGGATAACCGGCTAACGATATTCATTCGCCAGTACGGCATGGATCACTCATATCTGAAAGTAACTACGATTTTTCCATTCTCTTTTCCGGGGATGACCTCGAATACCAATTGTCCGAGCACGTTTGTTCCCGTTCCCAGATCGGAAAGGATTTCGCTTATGGTCGCCTGATCGCCCGAACCGATCAGATGGTCCTCGGTTAGTTCACCTCTCCACATAACAGGACCGAGGGCATGTCTCAGATTGTATTCGCCAGGAGAAATATTTTCAAAAACATACTCATTTTTCCCCACGAAAATCGGCATTTTTTCGACCAGTTCTCTTCCCTGCATAAGATCTATTTCCGCACCGCGGCCCATTGTCCGGAATGTATTTTCACTGTAATAATCCGTGCCGCTGTCAAAGGACTCAACCTCGAAGTGATATTCCTCATCTCTGTTGAGACTGTGCATGGTCAACGTAAAATCGTCATATATCATATAACTGTTATATAGCTTGCCGGGTTCGACTCCATAGCGGACGACATAACCGTCCGCGCCCGTAACGGGCTGCCAGGTAATGGTCGCGTCACGGGGATCCTCCGGATCGCGGGCAACTATGACATTATCAACAGTAGTGAATACGGCACGATCGGGATTTCCGAAAATCCGAACATCCTTAACCGCAAATTTCCCCTCGTTCGGGGTGAATACATTGGTCACTTTGACATACCGTGCGGTAACCGGTTCCGAAAGCTCCGTATAATTATGTATGTCATCCACAGTGTTATTGCTTTTGTCGATAATCATCGACCAGTTTTTGTTATCGTTTGAGACCTCGACGGTAAAACACTGTTTTCGGGGATCTCCATTGTCGTCCTGAGTCTGGTCCAAACCTCTGCCCCTGCCGAATGTAATGTTGGCGTCATGCTGGTCTAAATTAATCTGAAGCGCGTATATATTGCATTCTGTGCCGAGATCGACAGTCATATATTCACCAAGTTCGCCCGTTTCAGCGCACCAGAATGTCAAAAAGTTTTCATCCGCGGCATTTTGAGCACAAAATCCCTCGAGGGTAGAGGACACCTCCACATATTTCTTATTGGACAACAGCATCCATCCGGTGAAGCCGTTATCAATCGCATTATTTTTGACACTGGGATAATAGTGGGGATAATCGCCGAACGCGGTATTGGAATGCATGACACCGTCCGCATCGACCGCAGTCGAAAAAAGCGCGACCTCACTGCTGCCTCTTCCGCCATAGAATGTCGGCACCATGGCGACAGTCCATAGCTCACCGTTCTTGTCGTGGAACGTACATCCGTGACCGGCGCCGAGTACATATCCGGTTGTTTTAAATGTCAGCGGATTATGCGGAGAATACTCAAACGGACCGAGCGGATTATCGCCTACATAAACACCGTGGGAATAGGTTGCGAATTCGAGACCGATGGCGGCATACTGCAGATAGTATTTCCCGTTATGCTTAATCATCCACGGTCCCTCGATCCACGGCGATTCCTCAGGCAGATATTCTCGGTAGGAAATGTATGGGAATATGAGATCATCTTTTCTTTTTCGTTCAAAACCGTGGGCCTCATTATCGCTGAAAAATAAAGAACGAGTCTCTCCAACCTCAGTGAAGCCGTTCTCCGGATCAAGTTCGACAACCTGAACCGGCAATAGTTGCGACCACCCCCAATACATATAAAACCGGCCGTCATCATCCATAAACAGATCGGCATCGCCGTATTCTCGATCATAATAGCCGACTTTTTCCCAAACGCCGTTCTTGGGGTCGGCACTAGCGACCACATCCCTTCGCGATTTATCGCCGGAAAAATACATGATATCGCCGGTGCTGACAACCGACGGGCAGCCTCCCGGGAGATTTGTGACCTCGATAAAATTCCAGTCTCTCAAATTATCGGAAATCCAATATCCTCTGCTGCCGCTGATAAAAAGATAATAATCGTCCTGGTGGAGCACGACAACCGGTTCTCCGCCCCTGCTTACCCGCTCGGAACCGATATTCACTGTGATCGGGTTACAATATGTCAGCGGCTTGTCCGATATCTGAGGTGAAAAATTTTCCGATAGGGACGATTTTTCTGCAGTATTAGAACCGCATGAAAAAACAATAATAGTAATGAATAATACTCCCGCTAACAGAGCGATAGCATGTAACGCCGTTTTCTTCATAACTTTCTTTCTCCCCTGTAATAATAGACTTTGAGCAATTGGTCACTTTATGAATAATAAGCTGATTATTTATGTAATTGCAACTTGTTTGACATGTTTTATTAAAAAAGGCATAAAAATTTTCGGTATCGCAGTTTATCGTTGTCCATTTCACGCATAGTCATTTCATTGTCAAGCAACAGGGGTATAGGCAAAAAATTACCTCATCAAAAACGATTTGGTGTGATTCCGTATCCGGTCTTTTACTCATTGGCGCCTTGTCTGAATCATCTGTCGTTGTCCTCGCTCCTCAACGGTCGGGACATGCACAGGTTTTAATAATCCCTTGGCAAGATATAACGCCAGTTTATGGCTGTCACGCCGATCTGTTTTTGCCTTGTTGTTATATGCTCCCGGGAGCAAGCTCGGCGGCGTTACTAAACAGCCTATCCCGTGTTCAATCAAATAATCATAAAGAGTAAAACCGAAATAGCCCGCCTCATACACCGAGGATATATTATATTGATTCCACCGCGCAAGAAATTTTAACAACACCTCTTTACTGCAGGCATCCTTTTGTCAAATTCCTCTCGTCTATCAGCCCAGACTCCGGTCACATGATACGTTCGTTTGTGAATGTCCATCCCTACAAAAAGTGTTTGTAGTTCTTTTTTTCTGTGTATTTTTCCATTTGAACCTCCTGAGTTTCTTGGGTTATTTGTTGTAGTATATACTTTTTTCTCAGTGAGGCTCAACTCCTTTTTTTCTTAACACTTTATAACATAGTTACTCCTTGAAAGGAGAGGGTTGATTGATTATATTGCAGCTCCCTCTCGCCCGCTGGCGGGAGAAGGGGTTAGGGAGGTAAGGGTGGAACAATAGCATACATGACAATGAAACATGATGCTATGTATAGTTGCAATTCATCGACAAGCACTTTCAGAAAGAAATATATACTCAAAAAGGGGAGATTTGCGTGAGAGCTTTGAAATTATTTTTTTGCATGTTGCCGGTGCTTTATATCAGTTGTTCCGACACAACCGGTCCGGGAGATACCGGTGACGGCGAAATGATTGCATATGAATCGGTTGGGGCTGACGGCGGCACGCTTGGTTCAGAGAAAATTACTGTCAGCATTCCGGCCGGGGCATTTGAGAATGAAAATTCAATTGCGTTGACGACCGCGCCGGAACATCCTTTCTCTGATGAAACAGTGTCTGAAACGTATATGATTTCCGGGCTTCCGCAGTCGTATCAGGAAGAGCTCACCGTCAGTATTGCTGTTCCCGATACTGCCAGTGAAGACTGGGCTGTCGCGGTAGGTGTAAATACATGGGTTTCGAGCTACGGTGAAACGGCAATGACATATACCATGCTTCCTGCGGATGTGAGCGGCGCCATAATTTCTGCTGTGCTGCCTGCGGCAGAATTCACCGCGGCGAAATCAGCAATAACCGGTGAAGAGACGTCATCGACCATCACTGTCACTGCGGTTGCCGGTTACAAACCCCATGTAACAGCCAATGGACATTTTAAAATCGACTACTCGACACGTTTTACAACCCGTGCATCGGTTGAACAGCTCGGGCTCTATCTTGAGGAAGCCTATGATACGATTTCCGGTCTCGGATTCTCTTACAATGAAAGGACAGTTTGGCCGTTATCTGTTCTGGTAAAAGACATTGGAACAAAGGACGGTGCGGCGAGCAATTCAATTTGGGGTGACAATTACGGTTACATTGAAATTAATAGAAATATTATGGATGATTCTGCCAAAATGAGAGCCACCGCAGGACATGAATTTTTCCATGTTGTACAGTCATTATACGATCCGCGGAATTTTTATTCCAAAGCAAAGCTGGAAGCTCCTCACCTTTGGCTTGACGAGGCATGCTCGGTGTGGGTGGAGGAAAAATTCAGCGATACGCAAAAGTATGTGTCAGGCGCCCGGCAGGGGAATGAACTGGCGCCGTTCAATGGTGTCGTTGCAGGAGCGGCGAACGATGCGGGCGAACACGGTTACGGTCTTTCGGGAATGATAAAATATCTTGTCAGCCAATACGGTGAGTCCTGCATCTTAAAAATGTATGAACAACTGAAAGGCGGCAGTTCAGCGATGGCATCGGTTATACTGGCGACAACTTCGCCTGTCGAATGGTGGGAGGATTTTCTGAGGCAGTATGTTCTCGGAGACATTTATGGAATGGGAATACCTCAATTAACCGCGAACAGAGAAGGGATGTTCCGGGTCATATCTGAAAGCGATTCGCTCGAAACGTTCACTGCGGAATATCCCGATCTTTCCGGCAAATTATATGTTATCCGCCTTGAAGATGAATCGTTTGACGAAAATGCGACACTATCCCTTTCGGTCGAGGGCGGAATGGGCGAGGTAACCGCGATAAAATACCGTCTTGATCCTCTCAATGTAGAATTTGTCGGAACCGGAACCGAGGAAGTGACCGTGTCCGGGCTGAAATCGCTTACAGACAGCGGATGGCATGTCATTGCGCTGGTATCAAACAGCCGAAGTATTGACCCATATACGGAAAACAGCACAATTAAACTGACCTGTAGAGTAAAAGCGCCGGTCAATCCGGGATTTAATTTTTTCTCTCTTCATCCGGAATTGATCGGTGATTTCGAACATATAAGCTATGTAGACTCGGCGTATAATAGAAGCTATACAACCGTATTTTTTCCTGCTTCAAGCCCCTATGGTTATGGCACCCTGAACGGTACCACGTTCTCAGGCACTCGGGGCGAGAACGGCGATAAAACGATTTCAGGCACATTCACAATTGAATTCGATGATACATTTCAGAATATTCTGAGTATCGAAGCGGCACAGACCTCTACAACACCGGGGAAAAACGGCAGCGGCGATTCGTTCCATAATGTGACATTCAACGCCCGTAATATCCCGCTTTATCAGATTGACGGGACCGATTATAACTTTCGGCTCATAGGGGATGAAATCACTGATCAGGTTACGTCCATGACTTTCGAATACGGTATCGTGGGGGACCGTAAAACAACGCTGGTAGATTATCGCGGCGGCGGCGGAAGTGATATCAGTATCTGGCTGAGGATACAGTAACGAATAACCGTACATCGGGGATGTATAACGGCATACATTATTAATATCGATGTTGCAGGGGTTTGGTTAATCAAACCCCTGCTTATTTCAGCAGCAGCATCTGTTTGGATTCTGAATAATCTTTAGCTTTGATCCGGTAAACATAGATTCCAGCCGGAAGGGTTCCTGCCCGAAGAATAATTGTGTATGTTCCCGGCTGCATGTAATCGTCAACAACCGTTTCTACCCGCTGCCCAAGAATGGAATATACTTCAACAGTTACTCTGCCGGATTCGGCGACGGTGAACGGAATCGTGGTCACCGGATTGAACGGATTCGGATAATTCTGACCGAGTGAGAATGCGAGGGGTGCGGATTGTTCGCCGCCGTCCACATCCAGGATTTGATCGTTTCCGATACCGGGTGTCCCTTTTGCGGCCGAATCATTCCAGCTTCCCGCATCGGCGTTATCGAGAGACGGGCTCACAAGTGACAATGTTGTACCGGTACCGTCCGGACCGGTCGGCCAGGGCGCCGTATCGTCATACGACAGCGAATCGACAAGTTCGCCGTGCGTATTGAATAAACGGACCGAATCGCCGGCATTGCTCAGGCCAAACCGAAAATCTCCGACAACATTCTCTGTCAGGGGGAACGCCGCTCCGAATGCAGTCATATCGCGGGCCAGCACAAAATATCCGCCTGCGGGGATAAAAATACCGTCCGGAATGCTGAAATAGTTTTCGTCGTTTTCATCTTTTAAAATCCACCCGGAAACATCGATCGGGATATCATAGGTATTATGAAGCTCAATCCAATCCTCGGGATCGAACAGCGGACTCGAATTGTAGTTGATCTCATTGATGACAATCGCATTCTGGGCGGAACTGTCCTCAACAAAGGCCGCCCTGAGCGATATTGCCTCGGAAAGCGTGACGGTAATAACTTCCGAATCGGACGTATTCTCCCCTGACCATCCCGCAAACGCGTATCCCGGCGCAGGAATCGCGGTCAGTTTTATCGGCACATCCTGAAAATACTCGCCTGTCCAGGGGAATTCATCGATCACAAGCGAACTGATCTGAATGCGCCCGGCAAGCGGATCGGATACATCGAGCGTAACATCAGCCGTTCCGTTAAGGCCGAGATTGTCTACGATATTCTGACGGGTATACTGCGGACGAAGCTCGGCGAATGTCCTGAGATAATCCACATTCGCACGCCATTCGTCCATGGTTCTGATCCCGTTTTCAAACTCGTGACGCTCGAGATGGCGGGGCATTTCGGATTCGACTGCGCCGACAAGACGTTCGATAATCGGCATGACCTGCTCGGCGCTGAATATCGTATTCAGATGGTCGGAATAGCGGTTGAGGAATGCAGCTTTGAATTCGGTGTTTCCAGCAATATTTTGTTCTTCGTTTCCCAGCAAACTGTACATGAAGAAATTAGCGTCCGGTGAGCGTTCTTCTTTTGTCTGTTTATGCCGTATATAGTAATCCGTCAGGTCGGCCTCATGAGCCGGGCCGGGAATATTGAACGGGTTCTCCTGAATGCCGAATCCGCGCTCCACATCGTATACAAGCCAGCGCCATCTGCCGTTCTCAGACTGCGGCCGCCACATTTTCGTGTTATGGCCGGGCCCGTCGGGATTCGAGATGTAAATCTGCGCCGCCATATAATCGATGTAATTCTCAATATCGAACCGGGCTTTGATATATTCATACACTTCGGGATCGGATTCGTCGTTCTCGAGCATATACCGAAGCAGGTCGTTATAATGGTCTGCGGTGCCCTCGATGATGAAACATGTCCACGGTTTGTCATTCGATATATACGCATTCAGTTCACCCGTCGAGGGATACGCATTGACAAATACCGCATGATAATCGTCGAGAATATCAACCCTGTCTGGGTCGACATTGTGATGGGCGGCAAGGTAATCCTCGTTCAGCTTTACGCGGATATTATGAATGCCCCAGTATACGCCGTTCAGGAATACCACCGACGGCCGGTATGCCTGCGTTTCGAGATCGAGCTGCCCCATGATCGTCTGGCACAGCCCGTCGCGGATAAGCGTCGATCTATCGGTGTTTTGATTATTTCCGCTGGCCCTGAGCAGGATCGATTGAAACGATGTTATCGGCAGGTCGGGAAATATCTTGTAATCGATTGCATTGTAACCGTATTCCGGGCGTGCGAATATCGCCACGGATTTCTGCGGATGCGCCCTTGAATTTTTCCCGTGCATTTTCATCCCGGCATCGATACTGAAGCCCTGTGTACCGTCCGGCTCGTAGAACTCGATATGAATCGGGCGTTCCCAGTCCTCGTTATAGTTTCCGACATAGCTTGTTGGATTTGGCGGATAACCTCCCCTGGCGTTGCTGTTGCCTTTCACATATATGCCGATATCGGGATCCCAAAGGTTTTGGGGATTTGTGGAGATAGAGATAACCGGCAGCTCGATGCCCTCGTTAATAATGTATGTATTTGTCGCAACAGGTCCGGGGAATTTTCCCACCTCAAACGCGCGCGTCCTGAGTACCGTGGTCGTATCGATTACAACCTCTGCGGTGTATTCCTCCGAGGTTTCGGTCGGCTCGGAACCGTCAATAGTATACCGTATCGCCGCATCAGCCGATTCAACCGTGATCTCGACCGTTACCGGAGAATCGGAAAGACCGCCGGGAATTGACACGGCGACCTCGTTGGCATGACCCGAGATCGATGCCGGAGCATTGTGCGAACCGGGTGTCGGTTCGTCGTAATACACAAGCGTCCCGCCGCCGTCCGGCTTACGGCCGTACGAAATATCCTCCTCGAGCGGAACCGTGGCAATGCTGTCCGCAACTGTTCCCGACGGATCGGTCAGCATCAGCGTTTCACCTGCAGCCTTGATCTTGAAATTCGTATGGAATGTCACAACCGGTATGGACGATGCCAGAATATCGGGCACTCCGTTCGCATCGGCGGGGACAGTATCCATCCCCAGCGTGAGAAACGGAACAACCGAAATATCGGAAAGATAAGGCTTGTCGTTATGGACTTCGATTGCAAGCACATTGTCGCCCGTTTGTATGACATCTGCGAGATTATCGATTCCGTACATCAAAGGGGCGCCGTTGTCGTTCATGAGTCGCTGCCGTGTGACAATCGACATTTCCGAATAAAGGGGAATGGTGCCGGGCTGGCTTTGCATGTTCGCGCGGGTGATCTCGACACCGTTGATATACGCGACAAAACCGTCCTCGAAATCGATATGAAGCAAACCGTTCGTCACATCCGCGGCATTCTCGACGGTAAACGTTTTTCTCAGAAAAACCGAAAGTGTATGAGTCTGGGAAATATGTGTAACATCGTCCTCAAACGACCCGATAGGTGTCAAGCCCGCATCCCATCCGGAATCGTCAAAACCGGGTGTGCGCCAGTCGTCGGAGATCAGGCTGCTTCCGGTTGCATAACGCCATTCGCCGCCCATATCGATCACCGTTTCCCAGTGAGATGGGAATACGGTGCGGTCCTTATCGGAGGCAAATACCAGCAGGAATTCCCCGGCGTCGAGCGTATAATCTGGAAATACCCATTTGTATGGTTCGGTGGAGTCGTCGGTCAGGCCGTATCCTCCAAGGGAAATATCCGTTCCCCCGGGATTATATATTTCGATCCAGTCGGAATAATCGCCGTCATCGTCCATCACTGTCGAGGAGTTGAGCGGCATGACTTCGTTAATGACAGGCTGGGCGGCAGTAATTGACGACAAAAGAAATACAAAAGCAAAAAAAGAGAGCAGTCTGTTCAAAGGTATCCTCGGGTGTTCGAATGAATGATATAGCTGGAATAAGTATTAATGATACGACGTATTCCCGACGGTATCAAGATTATTCTTTTGATATGCAGCGACTGATATTGGTTTAAAGAAATTATCTGCCAGAGAACCAGCGGCTACATCATGTTTTCTGACATGATATATAAGCAACTACCGTGCAAATTATTGCCATTGAGGCATAATGTAATTTTTATCAATATGTTATGAAAATCTTTCAACATCTCACAACGGATTTAACATGCGCATTCCCGAACACAGAAACGGAGGGAGTGTGACAAAATTGTAACTTTTGCAGAATATGTGGGTAACGCCGGATAGGTTTTTCTGACTACAAAAACGGGAAAAAGAAACGAGCGTATCGCCTCCTTTTCCCGTCACGATAGAAAAACAAATTATTTAACCAGCTTCATCCTATTTGAAACAACATTATCCCCTGAAGTCAAATGTGAGACAAACACACCTGATAATGCTGGTTTGCCGTTCATGTCGCACCCGTCCCACATAACCGAATAAACGCCTGACGGGCAGCCAAAAGGTCTGGGGTTCGATCCTCGTTAGCACCACCATAAAATAATAACAAAGACTTAGGAGTGGTTCCTGGGTCTCTTTTTTGCCTGTTTTTATGGTTTCCCCACACTATACCCCACAACAATAATTTGGTTTATTTATAATTGTTCTTTCTGCAAATCACAAAACCATTTTAAGTCTCATCTTTGTACGTCACTTCAATTTCCACATCAGCTTGTAATAGGCATTTATGTTTATGGAATCGATCGCGATCCTGCCACCCAGGACATTGAATTGATGTTTTTCCCGATAACTGACGATTATTAATAGTATCTCGTACAACTTTTGAGAAATTAAAGCCACCCTTAACACACTCCCAGAGCGGACACTTCAATTCAAAAAATGCTTTGTGCTCCGGGAAAAAAAATAATTGCTTTGGTTCACAACAAGGTTTTCCGTCATGATGATGAAATGAGAGATTGACTAATAGCTTATCAACATTTGGGAAATCATTAGACATTTTTGGTGCATTCAATTCTCTATAAGAGCGATCTTGCTCATGTTTTTCAAACATATCAGGATTTTTTCTCCTTGACATAATGTCTCCTTAAATAACGAATGGCATAAAATAAACAAGCATTAGATAACAAGAAAAAATTTAGACATATTAAAACTTCTTCACTATGGTAAGAAAAAGCTTACTAAGTTTGCATCATTTCTAATTGATTTTAAAAAGTCTTCAATCAATTTAAAATCTACTATATCAATTAAAAAATATTCATTTTTACTTTCTTCATTTGATATCCTATAGGCATAATTAACTTCAAGAAGGAAATTTTCTGCTATATTTAAAGGATCAGCATCAACACCAATTTCTACTTTATATAAGTTCTCAAAGCTATTGCAAATAATGACAGGATAATTAACAGTTTTGAGTATTTTGCCTGGAGATTTTATTATGGAATTTTTATTTCGATAATAAACCATTGCATTTAGGCTTTGATTTAATGCTTTATAGAATAATTCATTTTCCGACGACTGTTTCCTTTCATCTGCAAAAAGCTTCGCTACTCTATCAACACCATTAAGATAATGATGTTCTGAAGTATGAATATTATTATTACGAAATTTAAATTTTCTTATAACAAGACCTTCTGCTTCTTGTTTATCTTTGTCATGATACCAAAAGACTGTTTTTTGTGAAATGTATTTACACTCAATGAATAATTTTACATTAATAGTTCCCTTTATATCTCCAAAACTATTATTTGCTTTAAATGCCTTCTCTGCTATCAAATCGATTTCTCTTGGTTTATTTGTAATATTATCTGTGTAAAAAGGGCTTATCAATACTGACCACCCTTCATCATGTAAATACTTTAAAACATCACAATGGAATGAATTACCACTTAGTGCAATGATTTTTTTAACTGTTTTAATATCTGTGGGTTCTGACATATTTCCTCCATTGATAAAATGGAAAAATAATTTTTATTTTTTCCTCGCACTATTTTCCGATGGGAATAATTACTTACCACAGCAATTTTTATATTTTTTCCACTACCACAATGGCAGGGTTTATTTCTTGTTTTCCAGTTGGACGAGTCTTCTTTTCTATTGGACGTGTTATTATTTTTATATCATTTATAAAAAGAGATGGTGATTTTCTACTTG
>CAZCDQ010000116.1:0-11355 GCA_964497605.1 uncultured bacterium | reverse complement strand
GGTCTAAGACAGAGCTTTACCCCGGACTGAAGTCCGGGGAATTCTTAGATTAAAATAGGACATGCATGTAAGAATTATCGGTCATTTGTCAATATGCAGCCTCCCTGTTTAATGTGACGGATATCACAAATATTTCCTGGCAATGAGGTCATAATGTGTTGCTGGGCATATCATTAATCGCAATGAGCATTATAGAAACATTATCCTAACATGCTATGGTACAATAATTGCTTAATTACTTTTTGCTAAAGTAATTATTTTCCGAAATGCAATGAATGACGTTTACATACAATAAAAATGAATCGGCACACCGCCGAATGTGAAAATTATTAATTAACAATATACTCGTTTTCCGGAGGGTGGAATGAGAAGATGTACTGTCCCTTTACTGTTACTTGCTTTACTGCTTTCCATTAGCGTCACCGCATTTTCCCAAACAACACATACAATTACTATCAATTTCGATGATACTTTGGGATCGGTTTCTGCCGATCCGCCCGGTGGAGTGATAACACATGGTCAGGCAATCGAGGTTGATGACCAGACATACATTTCGGTGACTGCGTCACCGGACGCGGATGTTGTGTTTGACGGATGGTTTGTTAATGAAAGCGCAACAGCGAATAGTGTTGCACTTTCAGAGAATTTTTATGTAACATCCGCGGCCACCATCGAGGCACGATTTACTTATACAGAACCCGATCCCAATGAGACAGTATCAACACCTGTCTATATAAGCGGTCCGTCACAGGTGGAGGTCGGGGAATCGCAGACTTTTACATACGATGCATCGAGCAGTATCGAGGGTAACGGCGTCGAGTTTATGTACGATTGGGGTGATGGTTCACCGCTTGATTGGGGACCCGCGTCTCAGACGCATACGTGGATGACGGCCGGAAACTTTCCGATCACGGTAAAAGCGAGAAGCATTAACAATCCCGAAGTCGAATCGGCATTATCCGCCCCTTACAATGTCGAGGTCATCGATCCTAATGCGGAGCCGGTTGATGAATTCACACTGGAAACGCTTGCCTCTCCATCCGAGTTCGGTTATGTGTCCCGTGATCTTGGAAAGCCCTTATATGCAAGCGGCGATCAGGTTCTGCTGACTGCGGTAGCGAACGCAGGATATGTGTTTTCCCATTGGGAGGAAAACAGTACGCAGATTGCCGCGACTCAATCATTAAATGTCACGATTTATGAGAATCGTACAATAACCGCCATTTTCAACGCTGATACGACAACCTATTATCAGCTTGATATCGTAGTAAGTCCGTCTGAAGCTGGATGGATTAATAGGAGTATCCCCGGGCCGGATTATACTGAGGGTACAGTCGTCAATCTCGTAGCGGCTGAAAACGAAGGCTATGTATTCAAGAGTTGGAGTCTTACTGCTGACGGCGCTGTATACAGCGCTGAATACAGTATCGATGTTATCATGGACGGAAACAAAACGATTTTCGCCAATTACGAGGAAATATCCGGTGAACCGGGCGAGCAATACGAACTGACATTCAGTGTAGAACCTTCGGGTTCAGGTATTGTGCGTTATTATCCCGAGCGCAATCCTGCCCTTTACGACCCTGGAGAGGTTGTAAATTTAGTTGCTGAACCCAATCCGGGATACATATTCAGCTACTGGGGCGGCGATGCTGCCGGCGGTGCAGATACTAATATAACCATAGATAACGACAAACATGCCGTAGCATATTTCGCGGTCGATCCCGGCGACCCGGGAGACCCCGGGGGTGAACCGGGCGGCGATATTCCGGCCGCGACTGCGAATATGCCGTACTATCATATGCTTGTCACCGCGAATACCGACGATACGTATGAATTTATCGGCGGCCCGCATTGGCTGACTCTGCAGCCGACGGGAGAATTCGGCGGTATGCCCGCCGCGGCTGATGTGGGCGACGATTTTGTTGTATCGGTGACTGTTTATGAAGTCACCGGCAACAGTTACACGGCCGATTTTTTTCTCGATGTTATGCCGGAGAGCGGCACAGAACCGCCGGTCGATGAATTTGTTCCCCCCGCGTTTGTTGGAGAGGAATACTATTTTATGGTTTCCGGCCATCCCGCAGGAACCCAGTTTAACATTTTCGACGGACCGCCCTGGTTGACAATCGATCCCGCGTCCGGTGTATTCGGCGGTGTGCCGTCTGCAGCAGATATCGGCAATGGTATGCCGATCGATGTCAACGCGGTCTATAGCGACGGCACAACAATTCAACTGAAATTCTTCATCGATGTTTTTGACGAGGATGGGGCCGGTGAACCGGGAGATGAGCCGCTTCCGCCAGCGGTGGTCGGTGAGCCGTATCAGCACCAGCTTGTAACCCGTTACGACGACGATACCTACGAATTTGTCGGCGGGCCGACGTGGATTACGGTATCCTCAAGCGGTATAATGGGCGGAACACCGCTCTCGAATGATGTCGGTGAGGGATTTATGGTGGCGATCAGGGTGATCGAAACGAGCGGCATTACCTACGACATGCACAAGATGATCGATGTGCTTCCCGGCGATCCCGGCGAACCGGGCGAAAACATGCTTCCACCCGCCACGGCATATGTGCCGTATAATTCCCAGCTTCCTGCGGACGGCACGGCTGTCGTATTCACACTGGTGAGCGCGCCCGGGTGGGTTAACATCGATTCGGGCGGTCTGATGACCGGTATACCAACGAATTTCGATGCGGGCAGTGGAATCTCGATCGTGGTGGAGGCCACGGACGATGCGGGAAGCGTACGGAAAGAATTTTTCATCGATGTGTTTACCGGTGACGATCCGGGCGGCGAACCGGGAGAAGGGGATTTACCGCCGGCATATGTGAACAGATCCTATTATTTCAAAGTGCTTTCGGAAAATGCCGATGATACGTACACACTGGTCGAGGGACCTGCCTGGCTGACCATTGCGCGAACCGGCGAACTCACCGGTATGCCCGCCGCTGCGGATGCCGGTATGGGTATCGAGGTTGTGGTGAACGTGACCGCGCCGGACGGATCGTCACATGATATATTCTTCATGCTCGATGTGTTCGAGGAGGACGAACCGGGACCGGGCGACGAGAACCTTCCCTCTGCGGTGGCCAATATTGAATACTATTTTATGCTTCCGGTCAGTGGTGATGGTGATACGTTCCAACTCATTTTCGGTCCCGGATGGCTGACATTCGATCCGGCCACCGGCATATTCAGCGGCAGGCCGACGAATGACGATGTCGGAATATATCCGGTCGAAATAACTGCGACCAGTGCTACAGGCGGATCGGATACGATTTCACTGTCCATAGAGGTAAAACCTGAGGACGACCCGGGAGGTCCGGAACCGGGCAGCAATGTGCTGCCGCCCGCGTACGTGAATGTCGAATATTATTTCATGCTTTCGGTCAGCGGAACCGATCTTACGTTCGCATTAGTGTCCGGGCCCGGTTGGCTGATGCTCGATCCTGTCACCGGTGAATTTTCCGGCATGCCCGCTGCGGAAGATGAGGGCCATTACAGTGTTGAAATCACTGTAACCGATTCCGTAGGAATCCGAACCGAACATCTGTCTCTCGATGTCAATAAAGAGGGCGATCCCGGAGACCCGGAAGAACCGGGTATGTATGAACTCCCGCCTGCAGTAGCTGAAATGGACTATGAGTTTTTGCTGCCGTTTGCGGAAGAGGGGTATACCTTTGAGATAATCTCCGGACCCGGCTGGCTGAATATCGACGGTGTTACCGGCCGGTTGTACGGCCGTCCCGCCCTGGTAGATGTTATCGAGGATTATTCTGTCGTCATTTATGTGAATGATTCAGCCGGCGGTTCAGAGGAAATGCTGTTCATTATCGACGTCCTTCCGGAGGGTGAACCCGGTATACCCGGCGATAACATGCTTCCGCCCGCCGTGGTGAATACCGATTACTATTTTATGCTTCCTAACCAGAATCCGGGCGATACGTTCGACCTGGTCAGAGGCCCGGGCTGGATAATGCTCGATCCCGTCTCAGGCGTTTTCGGCGGTATGCCTGCCGCGGCCGATGAGGTGTACGGCGTTAAAGTGGTCATAAATATCAAGAGCGCCGACGGTGAAATCACCGAACGCCGATTTACGATGGATGTTTATCTGGGCGACGATCCCGGAGGTACCGGCGGCAATATGCTACCGCCCGCAATTGCGAACATGGAATACTATTACAAGATTCCCGAACGCGATTCAAGCGATACATTCGAGCTTACCGAGGCGCCGGACTGGATGAGAATTAACAGTGAAAACGGGCAATTGAGCGGCATGCCCACCGCTGCGACGGTTGGTGAGATGTTCCCGGTCAATATCGTTATCTACGATGCAGCGGGAGCGCCGTTCGAAATGAATATGACCATCAATGTCTATCTCGAGGGCGATCCCGGGGTGCCGGGAGAAAAATATCTGCCGCCCGCGTTTGTGGATCAGGAATACTATTATATGCTTCCTGGCCGTAATCCCGGCGACACATTTAAACTCACGAGCGCCCCCGAATGGCTCACCATCGATCCGAAGATCGGTCAGTTCGGTGGTATGCCCGGTCCGGAGGATATCGGTTTCGGTGTTGAAGTTGTTGTTGTAGTCACAACGCTAACTGGCAACACGTACAAAAACATGTATATGATCGAGGTGTTCTCCGAGCACAATTCCGGGTTTGAGTCCGGTGAGAAATATCTCCCGCCCGCCATTGTGAATATGGAGTATTACTTCAGAATCCCGTTCGGCGGTCCGGAGGATACCTATGAACTGCTCGATGGACCGGGATGGATGCGTCTGAAGGCTGAGACAAGAGAACTGCGCGGTATGCCTGCGGAAGCCGATGTGGCGAACGGCATACCTGTGCGTATCATGGTCAATACTGCAGCCGGTGAAAGTTTCGAGGAAGCGATGATGATCGACGTCTATCCCGAGGGCGGCGGAGACGGCGGTTTTAAGCTTACACCTGCGGTTGTCAACGAGCCGTACTATTTCATGTTCCCGAGCAGAAATCCGGACGATACGTTCGAGCTTACCCTTGCCCCCGAATGGCTTAAGATGGACAGCCGCACCGGCCAGATGACAGGACTACCTGCTGAGGCTGATATCGGCGAGGATATTCCACTTGCCATCCTTATTTCAAGTGTCAACGGCGAGATTATCGAGGCGAAGCTGTTTGTCACTGTTTATCCCGAAGGCAGTCACGGCGGCAGAGGACTTCCGCCAGCGTATGTCGGAACGGAGTATTCGTTCTTTATTCCCGACGATTATCTCGATGCGAAATATGAACTTGCCGCAGGGCCCGGATGGCTGTCGCTCGATCCGGATATCGGGGAATTCACCGGTATACCGGCCGATGCGGATGTCGGCGAGGGTTTACGTGTCCAGTTTACAATCACACTCCGGTCCGGCGAGATTTTCGAAAAATCCACGTTCATCGATGTCTATCCCGAAGGCGGGCCCGGGAGCGACATGTTTCTGCCTCCGGCGATCGCGGGGATTCCGTACGATTTCATGCTGCCAAAAGAAAATATCGACGATACCATTGCGATTATAGAGGGGCCCGAATGGCTGACAATTAAAAGCAGAACGGCACAATTCATGGGCACACCTCCGGAGACCGATATGTATACGGAATACACGGTAACCGTTCAGGTCAATGGCGCGACCTCGAAAGCATATGAAATGAAATTCATTCTGGAGGTTTTCCCATTCGGAAGCCGCGACGATGAAAATCACCTTCCACCCGCAACGGTGAACGTGGAATACTATTTCATGGTCCCGAAAATCGAGGTTGAGGGTGATGTCGAACTCATAACGGGACCAGCATGGCTGACATTCGATGCCGCGACGATGATATTCGGCGGCATGCCAGCCGATGCTGATATCGGCGAGGATTTCCCGGTTGCCGTAAGTATTGCCGATTCGACCGGCAGTAATTTAGAGAAACAACTTATGATCGACGTTTATCCCGAAGGCGGCCCCCAAGACGATATGAAACTGCCTCCGGCGGTTGCGAATATGCCCTACTATTTCAAGATTCCCGATATGGTGCCGGACGAAAAGATAGAAATGATAGAAAGTCCTGAATGGCTCGAGTTTGATTCTACGACCGGCCAGTTTTCGGGACTGCCGACCGACGGCGATGTTGGGTATGCTTTCCCGGTCACATTCCAAATTAACGGTACGGACGGCGAATTTACCGAAACGCTTAGCATCGATGTTTTGTTCGAGGGTGGGGCACGCGGTATGTTTATGCCGCCGGCATCGGTCAATCTGCCGTACGATTATATGCTTCCCATGGGAAATCCCGATGACAGATTCGAGATTGTCGAAGGTCCCGCGTGGCTTCGGTTCGATCCGAACAAGCTTGTATTCAGCGGAATTCCCTCAAGGGAAGACATCGGGTATGGTATTCCGGTCACGGTTCTGATAACGGAGGCAACCGGTGAGAGCTATGAAGAAACGCTTCTGCTCGATGTTTATGCATCAGGAAGAGCGGGAGGTGATTTTCTGCCGCCCGCGACGGCTAATATACAGTATTACTATCTTTTCCCGGAAAGAAATGCAGGGGACACGTTTGACATAACAAAAGGTCCGGCGTGGCTTACCATTGATCCGCGGACCGCGCAGATGACCGGTATGCCTTCTGCGGCTTACGTAGGTTACGGAATCACAGTTGTCATTCTCATTACCTCAGCTGATGGTGTGACTGCCGAGGAAGATTTCATGATCGACGTATTCCCCGCGGGGGGCGAAGGCGAACTCATGCTGCCGCCGGGGATTGCAAATGAGCGGTACAATCACACGTTTCCGAAACCGAATCCCGACGATGTCATTACGGTTATCGACAGCCCTGACTGGCTGAGAATCGACAGCAAAACCGGCCAGATGCTCGGTATTCCGACCGATGCGGATGTCGCATACGGTATTCCTGTGACAGTGAAAATTGTCGAGGCGATAGACAGCGCCGGCGAGGGATATCAGATAACATATATGCTCGATGTATTTCCGTCGGGCGATTTTGGCGGAATCTATTTGCCGCCGGCCATGGTGAACATGAAATATAAATACGTGGTACCCATGAAGAATCCAGACGATACATTTACCATTGGCGACGGACCCGTGTGGCTCACGGCCGATTCTGCTACGGGTATGCTCACGGGCATGCCCGCTGCGGCCGATATTGGATATGGAATCCCGGTTACGCTGCTTATTACCGGGACAGAAGAAATCGTCCACAAAGAAACGTATATGATCGATGTCATCCCCGGGGGCGGCGCGGCAAATGTCGCGGGATTGTTCCTGCCGCCCGCAACGGCGACTGTCGCGTATTCGTTTACGCTGCCGAAAAAGAATCCGGACGATACGTTTGCAATCGGCGAAGGGCCTGCATGGCTTTCGGTTGCATCGAAGACCGGCATTCTATCGGGTACGCCTGCGGAAACGGATGCGGGCTACGGCATCCCGGTCAAGATTAACATTAACATGAGAACCGGTGAAACAACAATGGAAAAACTGATTCTCGATGTCTTCCCGGCCGGTGGACAGGTCGGCGATTTCCTGCCGCCTGCCAGAGTCGCGGTCAAGTACGAGTATAAAGTTCCGAAAAAGAATCCCGACGATGTGTTCGAGATTGTCGACGGACCTTCATGGCTGACAATCTATTCCAAAAGCGGTCTTCTGACCGGCATACCGTCCGAGGAGGATGCCGGGTACGGCATCCCTGTCCAACTCTCGGTATTGAACCGGACACTGGGCGAATCGTATACAGCTGATTATCTAATCAATGTGCTGATGACCGGCTTGGACGAGTCGTTTGTTAATATCGCTCCCACGTTCAATGCGGCAACACTTAAAGACGCTCACGAGGGATCGAAATATCTCGAGGTTTTGTATGTGACTGACGGTAATGTTGGTGAACGGCTGATGTACTCGAAACTGACCGGCCCCGCATGGTTGACGGTGAATCCGTCGAACGGACAGCTTTCGGGGCTGCCGCTGCAGGACGATGTAGGCACGGACATCGTCCTCAAGGTCATAGTCACCGATGCCGGCGGATATGCCGATACGCTTTCGACAACGCTCGATGTAATCGATGTCGAGAATCCCCCGGTGTTCAAAACAAGGAAACTGTGGGATGCCACAAACGGTATCGCGTATCTCGATACGGTCGAGGTTGTCGATCCCGATATTTCGGGAGAAACGGAATTTACATTTGCGATAGATTCCGGTCCTACCTGGCTTTCTATCGATAATGGTGGTATCCTGAGCGGTACACCCGGCAATGATGATATCGGCCTGAAACAGCCGATCGCCATCACCGCAACCGACGGTACCGGACTCAGCTCTACGCTCAACACAGTAATCAACGTTCTTTCCGAAACCCGGATCGAAAGTATTGTGATCGCACAGCCCGAACGTGTGGTCAGGATTGGCGAAACGCAGCAGTATACGGCGCAGGTCATGACGAATTACGGGACAGTTGCCGAGTCCGCACCTGTCCACTGGGAGCTTATCGGCGATGCTGGAACCATTGACGACGACGGTCTGTTTACCGCTGAAAAGGGCGGTGTCGGACAGATTGTGGCATCGACTACGGTTGTCGACAAACTGATTTCCACACAGGTGCCGGTCACAGTATTCCTCGAAAAATTCAAACTGGCAAAAATCAGAGCTGGGACGCCGGTTGGGCTGGACGATCTTACCTACCCGCTTGATTTTGTCAAGGGCGCGAGGCTTGAGTTTTCCGAAGACAGCCTTCCTGAGGATATTGGAATCGACGTGAAACTGCCTTCCTTTGCCAGTGTCGATAACGAAAACAAAAAGGTAACATTCGGTGATAAAATCTTATCTGCGGTGACATTCAACGTGCTGGTCGACGAAGAGGATGCCGGGACGTATTATTTCAACGAACCGATTCGCATCACGATTCCATACGATCCCGCGCTTCTCGCGAGCCGTGGATTGACACCTGACGATCTACGAATATTCTATGTCGACAATAACGGCGATTTGATTGGCGACGAGATATACGATGTTACCGCCGATTCCCTCAGCGGCACAATCAGCGCTTATGTGTCGCATTTCTCGAGCTTTGCGTTCGCCGCGAAATATGACGGTCCGGCGCTGCTCGGCGATTACGATTACGATATGGATGTCGATTTCTTCGACTTTACACAACTTGTCACCTATTGGAATGCGGACGATGTAAACGGCGATCTTGCGAGCGCTCCGTCTGCAACGAACAATGCGGGACCCGCTCCCTGGTGGAATAATACATATCTGTATTCCGGCGACAGCGTTGTCGATTTCGAGGATTTGACCGTATTTACGCTGATGTACAACTGGCATCAATCGGAGGATTCCGGCACGGCTGAAAAGCCGGTAATGTCGAAACATGCGCCGTTCGACAGCCGCAACACCGGCCTCGCTTGGGATATGAAGAATTATGAGATCGGCGATACGCTGATGGTCGCGCTCAACGCTGGAATTATCGACAACTTTGTCGCGGCGGAAATGGCGCTAAACTACGATCCATCGCTTCTTAGGGTTGTCGATGTGAAATCCTCCTATGCGAGAGATTATGCGAATGTGATGACGCCTGTCCAGTTCAGGGAGTCCGGCGGCAGTCTCACCGCCTCGGCAATCACGCTCGGCGATGTGAAAGAGGGAGTAAGTCTATACGGCCAGGACCTGTTCGAGGTCGAGTTCGAGGTTATAGGTAAGGGCAGCATGAGCATCGAACTTGCCGATATCGACCTCCGCAATGCATGGAACGTTTCGCCGGTATTCAAGATTGCGAATCCGATGATTCAGGGTGCGGTTGGCGAAAGCAATGTTCCGCTGGTATTTGAGCTGACCCAGAATTATCCAAATCCGTTTAATATGTCGACGACGATCAATTACTCTATTGATATGACCGGAATGACGAATGTCAGCATATACAACACACTCGGCCAGAAAGTAAGAACCTTAGTAAACGGCAATTTCGAGGCCGGACGGTATCAGCTTCTCTGGAACGGTACCGATGAAAACGGTCTCGAGGTTTCATCCGGTGTTTATATCATAACACTCCGGAACAATAACCGGTATGACACGAAACAGATACTGATGCTGAAATAAATGGAATGAATACTGTGAAAATATGGAGGTTTCCCATGAAACGAATCGGTTTTTCAGGCAGGCAGACAGCCGGCGTATGGTTGGCGGTACTGCTTGTCTATCTGATGATATCGGCGGGATGTTCCAATCCGCTTGAGGAGCAGAAAGAAGTGTTTAACCTGCGGCTTTTCCCCTCGAAAGTCGTTGTGGTGGAGGGCGACGAAACGACAGTGTCGGTGTGGGTCGATCAGGCGAAAGGACTCATCGCAACACGGTTTATTCTGTCGTTCGATCCCTCGATGGCCGAGGTGAAATCGATTACAACCGGCGGTATTGACGATATTTTTGTCAATGCCGGGGCGAGCGTGCTCGAGATAGAGAAGTTATATGACAACGAGGCAGGCCGTATCGTGGTCGGTGTCGGAGCGCAGCAAAGCAAATTTACAGGCGCCAGCGGCAGCGGCTCGATTGTCGATATCGTATTCACATCGAAAACGCCCGGAAAAAGCAATATCAACTTTGTCAACGTCAATCCCGACGATATTGTCACCACCGGATATTCCGCGACCGCCGAAACCGGCTGGAAAGAGTTTCAGGTCGAGGTGTTCAACGCCGAACTTAACGTTGTTGAAAACGTTACCGACGCAATCACCGACTCGCTTACTGTGGAACAGTAATATCGGCCCCCTCCGGTTTTCATATTGTGACGCTTCAGTTTTATTCCTTTAACGAATATCGTCCGGTACTGGCAATTCGGTACCGGACGATGTTTCCATTTGATTTCATTATTTACAAGTTCCCCAAAAAAATCAGTTGGTTTTACTCCGCCGTGCATGTAATTTAAAGATGGTCTTTTTTAAGCTATATGGATTGATGGAAAAGGAAATTTCGATTGCTAAAGGGGCGAAATGAAATTCATTCCGGATATTCATCATCGCCGTTCGACCCGTCTGAAAGAATACGATTATACGCAGGCCGGGGAATATTTTGCCACCATCTGTGCACAGGGGAAGCGTGTTCGGGTAATATCATCGACAGGAAAATGGTGTTGAACAATGCGGGGAAAATGGTTTTAGATACATGGGAATGGTTGTTAAAACAATATGACCATGTGGCATTGGATGAATGGGTGATAATGCCCAATCATATGCATGGAATTATCGTTATCAAGGATGGCGGTAGGGGCAGTTCGCGAACTGCCCCTACTGTTCTTTTAATCAAAAGAATTCCCCGGAGTTACTCCGGGGAATTCTTTT
>CAZCDQ010000115.1:0-11359 GCA_964497605.1 uncultured bacterium | reverse complement strand
GGATTCCCGACTCGTTTCACTCTCGGGAATGACCGGAGGAGAGGTCGTACTAAGGCAACCACGTGGCTTAGGTTCTCGGGCAATTTCGCAAACAACAACCGAAACCGCTTCGGGTTCGAAAACGGGATTACGTGCAGTTATCTCTTGCATTACAGGGGGATTTAAAAATGAAAGGTCGCCAGTATTTTTTTCATCATTTCGATTGACTCCGCTTTTTTACGATGTTATTTTTATTACAAAAGGACACTTATTAACTCTTTGTTATGAAAGACTGTTATATGAAAGCGAAATACGATAGATATCTGGACAGAAAACATGATGCATTTACCAATCTTTCTTCAGATGACGACCTTCAGAACTTCACCGATTCAGACCCCTGGCGTGTGCTTCGGATTCAAAGCGAAATTGTCGAGGGATTCGACGCTCTCTCAAAAATCGGACCGGCAGTTTCACTTTTCGGCTCTGCGCGGACAAAAGAAGACTCGAATTATTATGACGCTGCCCGCAAAACGGGGCATTATCTCGCAGAAAGCGGTCTTGTGGTGATTACCGGCGGCGGGCCGGGTATTATGGAGGCTGGAAACCGCGGTGCACGAGAGGCCGGGGGTATTTCGGTCGGTTTGAACATACATCTTCCGTTCGAACAGAAATTCAATAAATATCAAAATTTGTCGCTCGATTTCAGATACTTTTTCGTTCGGAAGATGATGTTTGTCAAATACTCTATCGGGTATATTATTTTCCCGGGCGGATTCGGTACGCTCGACGAGCTTTTCGAAGCTATTACGCTGTCGCAAACCAATAAAATTGAGCATTTCCCTATTGTGCTGTTTGGCTGGGATTACTGGGGGAGCATGATATGCTGGGTAAAAGATACACTGCTTTTCGAGGGAACCATTTCAGAGGAAGACCTCGACTTGGTTACCGTGACCGACGATCCTGCCGAAGCGGCTAATATCATTATTTTCAAAGCGCAGGAACAGGGGCATCTGCCGCTGAATGGGGAACGGTAAAAGGTTTGAACGCAACGGTATTGAGCTATTTGCTGAAATACATCCCGAGATGAATGTGAATTTCCGGTTTATCAAAGGTCAGTCCGTATTTGACCTGAGCGAATACGGCACGGTTTCGTTTTATTGGATGATTGATTCCGTATGTGAGATATGCCTCAAATGTGCCTTTTCTTGATTCTGAAACATGTAATTCGCTATTGACGATTGTTTCCGATCGATTGTTTGTTAAATAATAACCGGCAATAATCCCCGAGAAAAAGGATGTGCCGGACGGAAACGTTTTTTTGAATGTCAGCGCCTCCTCATACCCGATAGAGGTAACATCCAAACTGTCCACGGACGCTCCCCATAAATATATCGACATCCTCAGTTCAAGGCGCGGATATAAAATCGTTCGTTTCAGTTTCGCGCCGAATCCGAATCCCGGATCGTATTCATCTTTAAGCACCGTTCCCGCGCTCAATCCGAACTGGGTAAAAGTGTTGGTTATGAAAATGCTGTCGCGGGATTTTGCCTCGACCGTATCTGTATCTGCAGATTGGTTTTCAGCGGGGAGGATTTGAGCAGAAGAATATTGAGGGGCAATGAAACAAGCCGGGACACATAAAATAAAGACATGAAAGAATGAATTTCTAAAGAATTTCATATATTTTCACCCGAAAGTCGGTTTGTCTGGCTGTATTATGAAGTATTATAAGAATAATACGTGGAAAAACGAGGCTGCACTCTTTTAATACCTATTCGTCCTCAACAGGATCTTCGCCCATAAGCTGCCCCATAATGTCTTCGGGTTCTTCCTCTTCGCCGCCCATAAGCATTTCCATCATATTGTCTTCCTCTTCTTCCGGGGCAACGAGTTCGCCGCCGGTAATCGAGGCCTGTAGGTTCTTGAGGCCGCGGTCGATCGATTGTGTGACAGCCTGAGAGGTGACAGTCGCACCGGTAATCGCGTCGATAACTCCGTCGTTGGAGGAAAGAGCAATCTTGTCGTTTATTGATTTTCCGACAAACTGGTGTATCCAGGAATGATCGTTTCCGGGGAGGACCTTGTCGATTTTATCGCCCAAACCAGGCGTTTCCTGCTGGAACAGTACGGTTGCCCCGGTAATGGTGAAATCGGTATCGACGCCGACCATGGTTTCGATAGTCGACTGATATCCCTGACCGTAAGCAATAAAGATATAACCGCCCGGTTTCGTCTGAGCCGCGTCTGTATAGCCTGTCCAATATGTGAATTCAGCGCCCTCTTCGTTTTGCACAAATCCGCCGTCCATACCGGGAAGCACTTGTTTCCTGACCGAATCGCCCGAGGCCGCTTCTTTATTCGCCTGAATGACCGGGGCCGTTTTAATCTGTACGAACGCAAGAAGCATTCCAGCAACAAGGCAATATGCCATCAGAATCGCACCGAGTTTTATAATATTTCGCACTTCGACAATCCTCCGAAAAGTTACATTAAATAGTAGTAAATAATGATTTGTAGACAATATTAACAATGCATAATATAATCACTGAACGCCGTAATCGCTACCTTTATTTTTATTACGCTTACCTTACTTTCATGACGCTTACCTTACATTCATGCGGTGTCTGAGTAAAAAACCACAGGTCAGAATATAATGTATCGCTGTTTAATGGATAAAATACAAAAAACCTTGCAGTGTTTCCCGCACGGCTTTTTTAAACATAATGAAAATTTCTATAAATGAATGTGCAAATCGCTTAAATCTTATATTGCCTATCGAGATAACTCCGCAAGTACTCGAAATAAGCCTGATTTGGGTTGATTATGACACGACATAATGGTGTTTGCTGTTTTAAACTCGATAGGCATCAAACATATTTTCAAACGATGATGCCGCCGAATATGACGATTTCGATAAGCTGAAATACAAAAAAGAACTTGTTGAGAGGATGAAAAACGCAGCTAACGAGAACATAGGAAGCGAGGTTCCAATATACGGTATCTCGATAGGTTTCAGCAGAAGATTGATCTGCGGCCAGTAATCTGCGGGAATCATCGCCGCTATCCATGCCTGTGCAAGATAGGGAAGCGCTGTAATCTGAGCGAAGACCGAACCCAGTATTCCCGGGGTATATTGGCTTCCGGTCAGAATATGCGCCAATCCTTCGATTATAATCACACTGGCTGCTGCAAGCGAAATCGCTGCTGCTGTTATTGTTGCCAGAGGGCCGTATTTCCGGTACAGTCCGACAATCACGGGCGATTTTTCGGTTGCCGGTTCCCGCTCAACAGCGGTTATAATGCGTGCGGCAAGCCCCGTCGGCGCTTTGACCGGCTCTGCAGATGTAAGCGATTCCATTACAAGTTCATGGGCATTTGCGAGATTTCCGCAGGATGCGCAGGCGGCTTTGTGGCGGTTCATGTTCCCGGCCATTTCACTGTCCAGGGCACCGTCGATATACGCCGCGATATGCGCCCCGAACACACCGCAATCGACCGGATTTTGGGCAGAGATAATATCGTCGGCAGTTTCCGGCGCCTCGGTGTCAACAGCAGTCATAATACGTGCGGCAAGCCCCGCCGGCGCTGCGATCGGTTCCGTATCGTTCAGAAATTCGAATACGGCTCGGTGGGCAGCGGCAAGACTTGCACATTCGGGACATGTTTCGATATGCTCTCTCATAGATTTCGAAAGAACGGTATCAAGCGTTCTCTCGACATACTCCGTTATATGCTTCTCAAATTCCGTACATTTCATTACCGTGCTCCGTTGAGAATATTCCTTTTCGATAAACCGTTTTTTTCCGGCCTGTTTTATAAGACGCAGATATATTCAAAATAATTTCAAATATCTTTAATTTTACGATACGCTTATTTTATTCATCAGCATCTTGGCAAGTTGTTTTCTTCCGCGGAAAATATAGGTTGCGACCGTTGCTTTTGGAATATCCATAACCTCTGCGATCTCCTCATATGAAAGATCGTCGAAATGACATAAACTCACCGCCATCGCCCAGTCCGGCGGTAGTTTCTGTACATATGCCCGGACCGTTTCTGCAGTTTCATCTGATTCCAAGACATTCTGCTGGTCGTGCCCTGTATCGGGAACTATATCCGAAATTGTTGCCCCGTCATCTCCAAGGGGATCGTCAAGACTGATGACCTCGAGCTGTTTTTTTCTTAGACGGCTGATACAGACATTTGAAACGATCCGGTATATCCATGTAGACATTTTACTGTCGCCGCGAAAATCGCCGAGTGCTTTATTAATGCTGAGGAAAATATCCTGTGTGGCTTCCTCTGCATCCTCACGGTTTCCGAGCATACGGTATGCCTGATTGTAAACTCTGTCCTGATAGGTTGTCAGGATGGTTTCAAAGTTTCCCACGTCCGGTATGCTTTCAAGTGTCGTTTCAGCCATCGCCATGAGTTATTCTGACCTGTCTCAGATTAATATCATGGCATCAATAAATATAATGCCGTGAAGAGAATGTTCAATAGTTTCTTTTAATAGTTGGACGGTGTGAAAATAAAAATAATTTCAGTTTTATTGAAAAAAATTTTCTAAATCAAACAACGGACTGCTGAATAAGAGGCCGGAACGGGGTTTACAGACGGCAACTGTTTATCAATTGTTTAAGCGCAGCGGTACGCTATGATGTACCCGGCGTTTATACATTACCAAAAATAATTGTGAAACCAGGTATTGTTTCGATAAAAAAATGCATTCCATTGAAATTTTATTTTTTCAGTATGCGTCATATATTGCATAATATCGAAGAACATCATAAATTGTGAAACAAATTCATATTCGAAAAAACTGAAATTTTAATATTCTCGGCAGCGTCATATTGAGTGGAAGGATGAAAATATAAAATTTAAATAATATTCAACGTAAGGAGAAACAAAATGGAAGATTTCGTCGGCTTAGTTGCGGTAGTCCTTATATTTGGAAGCATCCCGGCAATCATCATCTTCTTTGTTGCGAAACGTCATAAAGAGAAAATGGAACTCATCAACAAAGGTGTCAACATCCCTATTCATTCTCAAACCGCATATCTGGAAAGCGGAAGCAAACCGCTTCTATGGGGACTCATCCTAATTGCGGTCGGTTTGGCATTTATTATTGGCGGATTTGTTGTTTCACGAAACGTCGATCGTGATATGATCACATTTGGTACATTCTTCCTGTTCGGCGGAATTGCAACGCTTGCCTATTGGAAACTGACGAAAAAAGAGCGAGATAGCGCCCGCGCGCTTAATGAAGAGTACATGAAAAAACTGATCGAATCAATGGATAAGACTATAGACCAAGAATAATATCCGCGTTAACCTCGAAAAGGTTGGATCCCGACAGACGGGAGTCGGCCTTTTTAATACATTTTAATAAAATCAAAAGCAGTATTTATATAAATCGGGAGATTACTATGACAAACAGAAATTATAAAGTATGTCTGCTTCTAATCCTGCTTACAGCCGTGTTTACTGCACAGAATGCGTATCCGGCCGAGGAGGAATTTCATAATACATATAAAGTCGATCCCGGCACAGAGGTCAATGTCAGAAATATAAATGGATCGGTCAATGTAATTGGCTGGGACGAGGACTATGTGGATGTCTATGCGGTGAAATCGACTCGGGTAAGCCGCGATGAGCTTGATCTTGTCATGATTGACGTTACCGTAAACGGTATCATGGATATTCGGACAGAAATTGTCAGGCCGGACGATTACGAAGATTCTTTTTTTCGCCGTTTGTTTCATAACATTTACCATCGGTCGCCGAAAGTAAATGTGGCCTATACCATTAAACTGCCGCATTCGGTCATCCTTGCGGAGGCCGTTAACACGAACGGCAATGTTGAAGTGGAGGGTACCACCGGCGACAGCATATTGCGTACAACTAACGGTAATGTCATCGTCGAAAACACGGATGGTATGGTCGAGGCGAAATCTACGAATGGCAGTATCAAAATAATTAACGGCGCCGTAACCCGTAGCGCCCGTACGACGAACGGAAGCATTACCGCGGCGATCTCCGGTAATTTTATTGATGATACGAGCATCTCGACAACAAACGGTTCTATCAGATTAATTGTGCCGGAGAGTATCAATGCTGAAATAGAGCTGAACACTGTTAACGGCAGCATTAATCTCAACGGCATCCGCATGATGGTTGATAATATTTCCAAACGCAATGTCACCGGTGAACTCGGAAACGGCGGAAAACGAATAAATGCCAGGACAATAAACGGCAACATTACGATCGAACAGGATTGACGATCGAAGATTACGCTCAGCAAATATGAAAAAATGAACGGACAACATGATAGATTCAGTCAAATAATATAAATGACCGTAAGGCGTACTAGTTGGATGACAAATCATAACAAATCGAAATTATGGAGGAATGGAATGTTCAGGAAAACGGTTGTAATAATGACGCTGAGTCTTCTTTTTATTTCCGCAGGCGTATATGCCGGTGAAAAGATGTCGCATACCGATGAAATGCGTGTCAGGGCGGCGAATGTGGAGCAACTGCGGTTTAGGGGTATCGATTTTGCCGAACTGGCCTATACCGGTGAGAATAACAGCCGCCGGCTTGAGATTTCCATTACCTACAACGCCAGAGTCGACAATAAAGACGAGCTGGAGGAGATCATTGACGAATACGATTTCGATATTGATAAATCGGACGATGTTGTCACATTGTGCCTTCACGAATTGAAACACCGAAGCAACGGTGTGTTGAAACGGTTATTCCGTCATAACGAACGGCGGATCATTCTTAAGGTATCGGGACCGTCGAATATCGATCTCGATATCGAATCGGATTTTTCCGATGTCAGAACCGAGCATACCAGAGGCGATATCAACATAAATACCGACTTTTCAAAGGTTGAAACAATCGACCATGAAGGCAGACTGACTGCGAGCGTCGAATTCGGCAATCTTGTTGCCGAAAAGCTTGTGGGAAGTTTCGATCTGGACCTTGAATTCAGTCAGGGCGAGTTGACGGTTGGGTATCTTGATTTCGATTCCCGCGCGTCGGTTGAATTCGGAGAAATCGATATCGATCTTCCGGTCAATACCGATGCTGAATTCAGAGTCAGTAAATCGCTTGGAGATGTCGATTTCGATTTTTCCGAACAGATGAGTCTGCACGGTAACAGGCGGTTTACAATGAACAACGGCGGCTATGTAGTTAATCTCAGCGCCGAATTCGGAAAAATCACCGTCCGCGACACCATGAAACGTGCCGATGCTCGTCCCGAAAGAACGCGAAAGAATAGAAGGGATTCCAAAGAGGCGTGCGAATCGCGACCCGAATTTAAAGAGGGAATTGTTAAGTCAATCAGAATCCGTGGAACAAGACTTCTGAGACACGATGATATTGAACATTCGTTTGGGATATCCGCCGGCAATTCCTATACGCGAAACGAAATTGCTGGCAAGGTTAAAGAGCTCAGCGAAAAGAACCGGTTTATCAGCTCGGCAAATTTTACGATCGATCAGGACGGCAATCTTTCTGTGAGGGTGTATGAAATCGAACCGTTTCATAAAGATCTCGACCTGTATGGATCATTCAGCCGTGTCGGTGGTGTTGGAATCGGGCCTAAGCTGACAATTTACAGCGAGGTTGGGCCACTTTCCGAAATCAATGGCGGCGGTCAGTATCATTTCAGTAATGACGAATGGACATATAACGTCCATGCCGAGAAACATGTGTTCGATGCGAACCGTTTTGCAATCGGCGGGTCGTATCGGAGAGATTACGAGTCCTCTATGGATTGGACGATCCCGCCGCATGATTCGCATATCAATGCCTTTCTGCTGGGATTAGAGACGACGAATTACTATCAGGTCGAAGCCGCAACCGGATATGTCTCACAAACACTGCTTGACCGTCTTCAGTTCAAAGCGGAATATTTTGAGGAAGAGTTCAGTTCGGTGAAAAAACATACAAACTGGTCGTTATTCAATCACCGTCACAAAAAAGAGGATAATCCATCGCTGAGCCCTGCATCGATCGGCAGAATAACCGGTTTCAGGTATTCGGTGAACCTCCGGTCTGGCAACGCATTTACCAATTCTGAAATTCATCTTGAAATGGAGCGAACCTCGGACGCCAATGCGGGAACGCTGCCAGCGTATACCCGTTATCTCGGCACCGCGGTTCAGAATATCCGTATGAGTTACGGTCATATACTGAAATTGCGGGTCGCCAGCGGATACTCCGAGGATATGCTGCCCGATCAGAAATCATTCAGGCTCGGCGGTGTCAACACACTGCGAGGATACGGGTTCGGCATGGTGCCGCTGCCTGATCCAGGTACGAACGGTTTTGATTATCAGGGTGGCGGAAGTAAGATGTTTCTGGCAAATTTCGATTATTTCACCGGTCACCGGGGCGACGATATGCGACTGGTATTGTTCGGTGATGTGGGAAATGTATGGATGAACGGACAGAAAGTCGACCGGAACGATCTGAAACGCGATCTCGGTGTCGGAATCGCGTTCGAGGGCGATTTCTTCAGGCCGAGACGCATAGAGTCGAACACGTTCAGGGATATTTTCAGAGTCAACTGGGCGGTTCCTGTTGGAAATGTGCCGCATACCTCCATGTGGACGGTTAATTTCGTGCGGGCGTATTGATGCCGTATTCATAATTAGGGCTCCCTGAAAATCTTACATATTTCAAAAACTCTGATTCATACTTTTCCTGTCAAGACAAAATGCCGTCATGAAAGATTCGGCAAAAAGTACAATGAAGAGGCGATACTATAGAAGGGATAATAAAAATCACTCACCCATCAGGAGATGCTCATCACAAAGATGACCATTGCGATCCATGATTCGCTCGTTCCACGCAGTTTGGTCATTACTTTGCCGAGACCGAAAGGTATTAATTGTTTTTCAGCAAGCCTTCATACTTCTTCTCTTTCACCGGAAAAAACTTGTTTCAGTAATACGAATCCATTAATTTGAAATTATTGAATAACAATATTGCAAATGGATTAAATATTTCCATACATCATAAAGGATAGCATTATGAACTTAATGAGCAGTTGTGATAGAAGAACTTTTGGCAAACTGACAGCGGGAACTCTCGGTGGTGCATTAAACCCCTCACGGTTGGAAGCAGCAAAGAATGATAACGGTAATCAATGGACAGCCTCCGGTATGAAGCTGGGAGTTAGCCACCAGACACCAGACATGCTCACCGACATGCATTTAAACTACCTTAAACAGATGGATGTTGAGTACCTTGAAATCAGGGTGCCGCAGGCTGAAATCCCCTATATAGACATGGTAGAGTATAAAAAGAAAGTGGAAGATGCAGGGCTCAAAGTATTTGAACTCATGATGCCTGCCGCGTACCGTCCCAAAGGATTCCTGCTTGGTACCAGTGAGCGTGATAAGGACATCAAGCTTTTCCAGAATTTCATTAAAGACCTTGGGAAAGCAGGCATAGACACCACTACTTACGGTTGGTTGACAACCGGTAAGGCCTATCAGACTGGTAGAACGGTTACCCGCGGAGCAAGAGTGCGTCATTTTGAACTGGACAAAGCTAAGATGCTGCCGAACGCTTATGAAAGAGAGTATTCCGATGAGGAAATGTGGGACAATTTTGAATATTTCATTAAACGGATGCTCCCGGTTGCTGAGGATGCGGGTGTACGTCTCCAGTTGCACCCTAATGATCCTCCTGTAACCAACCAGGGAGTCGCACGGATTTTCCGAAGTACTGAAGCGTTCAAACGGGCAATGGAAATCTCAAATCACAGCCCGTATTCCGGTATCCTCTTCTGTGTTGGCACATGGGCGGAAATGTATGGTCCCGATGGTGAAGGAGAAGATATTATTAAAGCAATACAAGAACTCGGAACTCAGGGACATATCTTTCAGGTTCACCTGCGCAATGTAAGCTCACCGCTGCCGAATTTCTATGAGACATTTCCTGATGCCGGATATGTGAATCTGTACAAGGTTGCGAAAGCGCTGGGAGAAGTCCGGTTCAACGGGATAGTTGTACCCGACCATGTGCCGAGCACATTCGACAGCGAGGCTGGCCCCAAGGCTGCTGAGGCATACACTTTTGGCTATATCCGGGCAATGATTCAAGCTGTGAACACCGAGCTCGGCTTGGAATGAATGATCTTCAATAGCCAGATGCAAGATACGAATAGGGGGTACGGGGAATGATGTAAAGTCGTGTTTCTCTGATAAGCTGCCGTGAATTTTCAGCGCATGACATGGTGAATACGGCTCTCGAATGCACGAGTTATTTTGCCAAACCGTACCACTCATGGGAACGGGGATTGAACGAGAACACCAACGGGCTGATACGGCAGTACTTCCCCAAAAGGAGCGATCTGCGGGAAGTGAGCGAGGAGAATTTGGCTTTCGTTATGAACCGCTTGAACAATCGGCCAAGGCAAACACTTGACTTCAAAACGCCTCAAGATATCTTTGATGTAGGAGAATCAAATACATACGACCGTGTTGCACTTGTTACTTGAAACCAAGACTCTAAGGAAAAGTCTCAAAACCATCAATAAAAGAGCATGTCAGTTTGTAATGACTTGAAAAAACGTGAACTATACAAAACGGCCAAACGGCCTGTTTTTTTTTAACTATTGCTTCAGTAGATGATTATATGTAAATTGCTAATTATAAAACGCTTTATCGAAACATAAAAAATGATTTCATTTTAGTTTGTTGCGGAATTGCCAAGATGCCAAATTAACCAGAGGTAAATAATGGTTCACGTAAAAGCAACATGTTCTATTTCAGCGACCGAATTTGATGCGCTCATTTTTGATCTTGACGGTGTGGTCACGGATACGGCATCAGTGCATGCGGCGGCATGGAAACGGATGTTCGATGAATTTCTTTCGCGACATGCCGCTCGTGAAGGGATTCCCTTTCGGCCTTTCAAAATCGAAACGGATTACCGTTCCTATGTGGACGGTAAACCCCGTCTTGATGGGCTGAGGAGTTTTCTCGGGTCGAGGGGGATCATCCTGCCCGACGGTGAGCCTGAGGATCCGCCCGGCGCAGAAACCATCCACGGTTTAGGCAAGCGTAAGAATGCGGATTTTCTGGCGCAGATTCGGGAAAAGGGTGTTAAGGTGTACGAATACACCGTGGATTTAATCCACAGCGCAAAAAAGCACGGCTTGAAAACAGCTGTCATTTCATCAAGCAAAAGCTGCGCCATGATTCTGGATTCTCAGAATCTTTCTGATCTTTTTGACGTGAGGGTGGATGGTGTGGTCTCGGAAAACCTGGGAATACCCGGTAAGCCGGCACCGGATATTTTCATTGAGGCGACCCAGCAACTTCAGGTGAAACCTGAACGGGCAGTGGTGTTC
>CAZCDQ010000114.1:0-11417 GCA_964497605.1 uncultured bacterium | reverse complement strand
GGCGTGGACGAGAAACAGGTGGGCGAGATCAAAATAGGCGGCGGCCCTGTCATCGCCCGCGGTCCGAATATCAATCCGAATGTGTTCGACCTGCTGGTGAAAACCGCCAATAGACTAAAGATAAAATATCAGGTCGAGGGAATCTCCCGCGCCACGGGTACCGACGCCAATGCAATTCAGATTACACGCGCCGGTGTCGCTGCAGGGCTTGTTTCCGTCCCGCTCAGGTATATGCATACGCCGGTCGAGACACTCGACCTTAACGATGTAGATGGCGCGATTAAACTTATGGCCGGTTTTGCCGAGGAAGTCAAACCCTCAATGAAATTTATCCCGTAGTTTTACCGAAAAGCGTTTGCTGCCCTTACAACACCGGAACACCAACCCATGAAAACAATACCCGGATTTGCGGACCTTCATTTCAACGGTTACAGAGGTGTGGAGTTTTCCGATCCCGGATTGACTGAGGAGGTTTTTACCGCAACCTGCCGCGAGATGCTCAATAAGGGCACAGCACTTTTCCTGCCGACGCTTGTCACTGCCTCGCCGGAGGTCTATGAGCGGAATCTGAAACTAATTTCGGCAATCATGGATACGGCTGAATTCAAAAAAAGCATCCCCGGATTCCATCTCGAGGGGCCGTTTCTTGCTTCCGGTTCGGGCGCACTCGGTATTCATGCTTATGAATATATCCGACCTGCTGACAGAGAATTCCTCGACACGCTTATTGAATGGTCCGGCGAAAAAATCAGGGTATTAACCGTTTCGGCCGAGATCGACGGCGCCGAAAAACTCATCGCCCATGCGGTTGAGCACGGTATCTCGGTGTCGCTCGGGCATCATGACGCCCACGAGGACGATCTCGAGCGCGCGGTAGAGGCGGGTGCATCTGCACTTACACATCTCGGAAACGGTATTGGGGACACCATTGACCGTCACCGCAATCCCATATGGGCGGGCCTAAGCAACGACAGCCTCTCGGCGATGATCATCACCGACGGCCATCATTTGCCGTTTTCGATTCTGAAAACCATTATACGCGCCAAGGGAGTTTCACGGCTGATCGTGGTAAGCGACGCCTCTCCTCTTGCGGGGATGCCACCGGGAGAATACGATTATCACGGCGAGAGGGTCATACTCGAGAAGAACGGCTGCCTGCACAATCCGGTCAGAAATTGTTTCGCGGGATCGTCCTCGACCATGCTCGAGTGCATGAATCATTTGGCATCGCTCGATCTGCTCACATTCGGGGAACTGATTCAGGTCGGATGGTATAATCCGCTTAAATTGATAGGTATCGATCCCGATACGATGAGCGCTGACAGTATACTCGGATTTAACGGGAAATCGTTTATTCTCTGAATACCGCCACACTTTGAAAGGTCTTAAAAACACACGTGCCGAAACCCAAAATCCAAATTTATTCCAATCCTCCCGAAACAATCCAACCGGAACCCACATTTGTCGACATCTGGTTGATCGACATCGGCGCCGGACAAGACTGGAGTGAACCGAATGTTCTTTCCCCTGATGAATATGGGAAAGCAGTCCGTATCGTCATTCCCGAAAAACGGTTACAATATATTTCTGCCTGCGTGTTTCTGAGACGGATTCTTGCACAGTATGTCGAGAATAATCCTGGCAATCTCGAATTTGTTTATACACCGGCAGGAAAACCCTCGCTTTCTGGTGAGCATAGCGGTAAGCTGTTTTTCAATATCTCCCATTCATTCGGGAAAATGCTGGTCGGAATAACCTCGACAGGTGAGATCGGCATTGATATCGAAAAAATAAATAAACGGAGATTAATCAATAAGATAGCTGAGCGCAGATTTGCAGAACGCGAGCGATATCTTCTCGAATCTTGCCGTGAAGATGAATCCTCGCGCTTTTTCTGTACACTATGGACACGGAAAGAAGCGGTATTGAAAGCGGCGGGTACCGGGCTTTTGTTCCCGATACGCAATATCGATGTTTCGGACGCGGATAACGGACAACCGGCGTTTATACCGCCGTTACCCTCAAAGTACCATTGGATCGACAAAACCGAATGGCATTTCTACGATATCGATACATTCGAGGGATTCTGCGCTGCAGTCGCAGTAGCCGATCCGCCGGAAACTATCCGGATTTTAAGGCCTGCTATGGATTACATTCAGCCGTAACGGCGTTCTACACCGGGAGAATCGCCGTATGTAATATCGACTGGAACACCATTCCCATAAATAGACAAACGCGCCGCCTCGTTTACAAGTTCGTTTATATAACTGTTTGCAGGCGTTGCGATTATGCCTTTTTCATCAACTTTTTTTATATTTTCTTTCCGACGTATTAATGCCGCAGATTTTTCAAGTCTATTCGATTCATCAGCGATACGACTAATAGTTTCTATAATCGCAGTTACCGAATCTGCACCGTAACCGGCCGGCTTGAGTCCATCGCCCTCCCAGGGCATCAGTTTGATGAAATCGGGATTGACAAAGTTGTATTCGGCATTGTCCTCGGACGGTGCATTGAGATAGCAATATTCAATACCTCTGAATTGATCGTCATGCAGGATCAGCGCAGTTTTCCCCTCGCCCTCGCAGTACATTTTCAGTCCCTGATCGTTGGCGCCTGCTCCTCTGTCAGGATAGCCGAGACCGTCCGCAACGTTTAAAAGAGCATCGTTATCAAACCGGACCCGTCCAAACGCCCACATATAGGCGATATTGCCGTTCGGGAACGCCCGCTTGACACCCTCGACCGACACCGACACCGGTTTCAGCCCGGTTATGAAATGCACCAGATCGACATAATGGCATCCCACATATACGAACGGATCGGTATTTTCAGTAGTGAACCAGTTCTGGAAATTTGAAAAACGGTAATAGTATGGTTCGATCATCTGGGCTTCGCCAAAAACGAATTCGCCGAATAGCCCTTTTCTGTAGTCTTTTCTGGCGAGAAGCGCACGGCGGTCGAATCGCTTATGGTATTCGATCCCGACAAACAGACCGCGTTCGTTTGCGAGCTGTTCGATTTCAACACTCTGCTCGTATTTCAAAACAAGCGGTTTTACACACAGGACATGTTGATTGTGCGACATCGCCGTCATTACCGCCTCAAAATGAAGCTGGTCTGGAAGTGCGATCACGACTGCCTGATATGGTCTCATCTGAGCAATGACTTCGCAGTAGAGATTTGGAAAGACCTCGCCCTCCGGGGTGTCGATCGGTGGATGAGAGGTAAAATCGTGACCGGGAAAAGCCTCACGTATCATGTTGTTATTTTTTAGTTTTCTTTGTGTTTCGACGGTTTGGGAACAGATATGAATCGCAGCGACCGTACCTGTCCGCTGAAGATGATACAACACCGGAAGAATCAGGTCCTGTGTAATCATGCCGCCGCCGACAACGGTTACATCAATTGCTGTGTGCATGCGTTTCGCTCCCGTTGAATATTGGAATTATTTCGTTGATCGAAAAATTGAACGTATAAAAAATAAACATTTTGCGAACACCCTTTGCAAGCGTTATTTTGTTTCATAATTTGAAATGCACTTTATCCTGACAAGAAATAAATGCACCGATAACATGAAAGATAGCAACAAATGGCAACGAGAGAATTTCCCATCGTTCCGCATATAGTAAAACCGGTCGACACGCCGCACCGGTGCATTAAAAGCAGACAACTTCCTGTCCCCGAATCGCTGCCGGTATTGAACATGCTTCGTGAAAACGAGCCCCTTTCCATGAGCGGGCAGCCGCCTGTTGTGTGGGATCGCGCCGAGGATGTATATGTATACGATGCATACGGCAACAAATGGCTCGATTGGTCGAGCGGCGTGCTGGTGGCAAATGCCGGTCACGGCCGTAAAAAAATCCGCGAGGCTGTTGCTATGGAGGCAATGAACGGACTGCTCCATAACTATTGTTTTCCCGCGGAGCCGAGGGCATTATTAGCGAAAAAACTTGTTGAAATATCCCCTGTTTCCATGACACGGGCTTTTATTCTCACTACAGGGTCCGAGGCAACCGAATGTGCCATAAAACTTGCTAAAACTTGGGGACAAACACACGGCGGCTCCGAAAAGAGAGTAATCGTCGGTTTCGACGAGGGTTTCCACGGCAGAACGATGGGGGCGCAACTTTCTGGAGGCGTTCCTGAGCTGAAAGAATGGATCGGCGGTTACGATCCCACATTCGTACAGGTGCCGTTTCCCGGCTCAAACGTGGTTTTCAATAAAAGTTTCGATCTGTTAGAACGAACTCTCACCGATATGGGAATTTTGCCGCAACAGGTTGCTGGTGTCATATGCGAGACCTATCAGGGAGCAAACTGTGGATTCCTGCCGATCAAGTATGCGAAAACAATCCGTGAATGGTGTACTACGCATGATATTGTGCTCATATTCGACGAGGTTCAGGCCGGATTCGGACGAACCGGTAACATGTGGGGATTCGAGCATTACGGCATCGTGCCCGATCTCATGTGTCTCGGCAAGGGAATTTCCTCAAGCCTGCCCGTTTCCGCAGTCGTGGGAACCGAAGAGTTGATGAACCAGTACGGTCCCGGATCGATGACCTCGACCCATTCAGGACACCCGCTCGGGTGCGCCGCGGCGTTGGCATCGATTAATCTTATCGAACATGAGGGGCTTATCGAAAACGCCCGCATCACCGGTACGCGGCTCTACCGGGGTCTGCAGGAAATTGTCGATGTTTATCCAAATATATTCGATCTCCAGGGACGCGGTCTCGTGTATGCCCTTATGGCGCTGAAGAACCGAACCAATTACGAGCCGGACAGCGATCTTGCATTTGATATCGTCCTGAGATGTTTCGAGGCCGGACTTCTCATGTTCGCGCCGGTTGGCCGCGGCGGCGGATGTGTTAAAATCTCTCCCCCGCTTACAATTACAGCCGATGCGGTCGATGAGGGACTTGAAGTCATGCGAGCGGTTGTCGATGCCGCCGTATCGATGCGGCGCTGATATACCGCATTTTTAACGAAAGGAACCTTTTGCATAGAATATCCTCCACAAAACGGTGGCATCCGCTACTTGGCGAATGGGTGATAATTGCGCCGGTTACCGCGGGGCGGCCCTGGAGCGGTTCGGTAGTGAAACAGTCAACGGTCGCTCTGCCGGAATTCGACCCCGAATGCTATCTCTGCCCAGGAGTGCAAAGAGCCGGTGGCGCTATCAATCCCGATTATACTGGCACTCATATTTTCGACAACGACTTTCCGTCGCTCTCAATGGAACTTGCTGTGTCCGGCTGCGATAACATCCGACCGTTCGATTCAGCCGCTCAGGGTATCTGCCGCGTTGTCTGTTTCAGCCCGAAACACAATATCACCCTTCCCGAGATAGAACCGGAGGAATTCACCGGTATTATCCATGCGCTCAGCGGACAGTTCGCGGAACTGTCTGCAATTCCCGAAATCCGCAATGTTATGGTATTTGAGAACCGCGGTAAGGTCATCGGCGTTTCGAATGCGCATACGAACGGCCAGATATATTCGACCGATTTCGTGCCTCGGATTCCCCTTACCATGTCCAAAAACGCCCGCACACACAAGCATGAGACCGGTACATGCCTGTTCTGCACGGTTCTAGAGACCGAGCTTACGGACGGCAGCCGTATTGTCTCTGAAAACGACGATTTTGCCGCGTATGTGCCGTATTTCGCCAGTCACGCTTATGAAATCCATATCATACCGCGCCGTCATGTTTCTTATATGACCGAGCTTACTGTCGAAGAACAGGCGTCTCTGTCGAAAATATACCGTGAGATCATGATCCGCTACGATAATCTGTTTAAAAAACCCATGCCCAATATCACCGTCTTTTACAATGCACCCTGCGGCGGAGAAATCGATCCGGAACCGTTCCATTTTCACATCGAATTCTATCCGCCGCTGAGAAGCCCCGACAAGCTTAAATATATGGCCGGTTTTGAGTCAGGCGGCGGGAATATTATTAATCCGTCGCTTCCTGAGGAATCGGCAAAATTTCTTAGAAATGTACCAACAATTCATTATCTAAATATGAACTAAAGCTGCAATCTCTCAATTTAGCTCTTCAGCAGGAAAAAGCTTGTTTCGAGCTAATAAATATCATAATTTAAATTTGTTGGAATAATATTTTAGAATTATTCGGCTTACACGAAGGAGATGGAAATGAAAAAACATATTTTGATACTACTAATCAGTTTGATTGTTATTGCAATCATGTTATTCAGCTCCTCAAAGAACGTAAATGCACAAACATCCGGTACTGGCATCGGCGTAATACTTGGTGAACCGACGGGTCTCTCATTAAAAACGTGGACTGGTCGTAATACTGCACTTGATCTTGGCGCAGCATGGTCTTTTACTGATGAAGATAAATTGCATATTCACGCTGATTGGTTGAAGCATTTCTGGGGTGTGCTTAATGAAAATACCCAGGGCATTGAATTACCTTTGTATTGTGGCATTGGTGGACGAGTAAAACTTGAGGACGACGCACGGGCCGGTGTTCGGTTCGTTGGAGGAATTGATATCATTTTTGAAGAAGCTCCCATCGATATTTTTGTTGAAATAGCGCCTATACTCGATATCGCACCTGAAACAGAATTCAATGGTAACGCAAATCTTGGTTTCAGATACTGGTTTTGATATGTAAATCATATTACGTTGACATACGCGAATCTAAAATTATTGGGGGTGGCTTATGAAATTCATTTCAAGATTAATGAGTGTAATCATTTTGAATATTCTTTTATCAGTTATTTTACTCATGAATGCAGGGTGTTCAAGCAATTTAGCGAAAGGCGGCGGAATCGGGGCTACTATTGGCGGAACTATAGGGGCCATCATTGGCAAACAGCATGAAAAAACTGTTGAAGGCGCAATTGCTGGGGCTGCCATTGGCGGAACAGCTGGCGCACTCATTGGCAAGTACATGGACAAACAGGCCGAAGAAATAAAAAATAAGGTTGATGGAGTGGAGGTTATACGAGCGGAAGAAGGGATAAAACTTGTTTTCGATTCAGGAATACTATTTGACTTCGATTCGGCAAATTTACAATCACATGCAAAATCCAACATACAAAAATTAAGTGAAATACTCTCAGAATATCAAAAAACCAATATTATTATTGAAGGGCATACTGACTCACAAGGATCGGACGAATATAATCTCGAACTATCTCGTGAACGAGCGAAAGCAGTCGCTAATTACTTGTCCAATCAGGGAGTTGCCTCAGAACGTTTTACAACTGTAGGCTATGGAGAATCCAAACCCGTTGCCAGCAACGATACTGAAAGCGGTCGCCAGCAAAACCGTCGTGTTGAGATAGGTGTCGTAGCAAGTGAAGAATTGCTAGAAGATGCGGAGGATGGTACAATATAGCAAAACATGATAATTGGGATATTTTCTTAAGAATCAGCATACAATTCAATAATTATTCGTCCCTGCTTATCAAAAAGCGGTGATATCCGTGTAAAAAAATATTTATAGATTAATTCCCCATAATAATGAAACGGCTCTATGCAGTGGAATGAGTTATCCACCATCATGAATATCGGCTTTACATGAAATAACCTTTTTATAGACCAACACATAAGGGTAATCCATGGAACTCAGCATTCTCGACATCTGTTTGTTTTGCGCGTTTTTCATCATCGCAATCGGAACAAGCCTTTATAAAAGCCGAAAGGAGGAAACCGGCGAGGATTTCTTTCTCGCAAGCAGAGGCCTAATGTGGCCCATGATCGGTCTTTCGCTTATCGCGGCGAACATATCCTCCGAGCATTTTGTCGGCATGGCCGGTCAGGGTGCCGGAATCGCGGGGTTGGCGATTGCAAGCTATGAATGGATGGCCGCAATTACCCTGGTTGTCGTCGCATTCTTCTTCCTCCCAAAATTTCTCAGTTGCGGCATTTATACAATACCCGAATACCTCGAATATCGTTATAACGCGACCGCCCGCGCGATCATGGCGTTTTATATGGTGGTAATTTATGCGTTCGTACTTATCGCTGCGGTTGCATATTCGGGTGCGCTTACCATGTACACCCTGTTCGACATGAATCTGACAATGGCGGTCTGGATTATCGGCTTAGTGGCAACACTCTATGCTACATGGGGCGGACTGAAAGCGGTTGCCTGGGCTGATCTGTTTCAGGGTACAGCGCTGCTTCTCGGCGGACTCATCACCATGATCCTGGGATTCAAAGCGGTTGGCGGCGTAGGCAACTTTTTCGCAAACAATACGGACAAACTGCATGTCATCTTGCCCCGCGATCACGAGATCCTTCCCTGGACTGCGCTGGTAGTCGGCCTCTGGATTCCCAATTTTTACTACTGGGGGCTTAATCAGTTCATTACTCAGCGGGCGCTTGCCGCAAAATCGCTCCGTCAGGGGCAGCTGGGGATTATTTTCGCCGCATTTCTCAAAATCATCATACCGTTTATCATCATCTTCCCCGGCATCATGGCCGCGCAGCTTTACCGCGATCAGCTTGTCGCGACAAGCGACGCCGCCTATCCGCTGCTGATACGGAATCTCATACCCGGCGGACTGCGCGGTTTCATATTTGCCGCGCTTGCGGGAGCGGTCATAAGCTCGCTCGCCTCGATGCTGAATTCGGCGTCGACAATTTTTACCATGGACATCTACAAGCGTCATTTCAAAAAAGATGCCTCCCAGCGTTCTCTTGTTACAGTCGGCCGGATTATGACCGTGCTGTTCGTGCTTATCGGATGCAGCATCGCTCCGCAGCTCGGCGCCGAGCGGTTTAAAGGGATATTCAATTACATCCAGGAGTTCCAGGGATTTTTTTCGCCAGGTATTCTCGCGGCATTTGTGTTTTCAATGATATTCAAACGGACTCCGCCTGTCGCCGGAGTCACGGCACTCATTCTGACCGTGGTCATCTACGGTACCCTGCTGTTTGCATTCGGTGATATTGCTTTTTTGAATCGAATCGGCATTACATTTGTCCTGATTCTTATCATTATGGGGATAATCACGGCAATCTGGCCTTTGAAAGAGCCGAAAATAATGCCCGAACGTGCGGATTTCGACATGAAACCGTCTCCTTCAGTTCTCTGGCTCGGTCTTGTTGTCATTGGCCTCATAATTGCGTTGTATATCATATTCTGGTAAATATCCTGTCAATTCATTTTCAAAAAGACGCTTAGGATTTGAGCGGCTTTTTTTGTCACTTGAGTTTCTTCAGTGCTTCCTGTGCATAGAGGCGAACCTCCCAATCCTCATCGTCAAGCGACGCTGTTATAGCCGGAACTGCTATCGGAGAGCCGATTTCCATCAGCGCAAGCACTGCTGCACGGAGGGCGCGAGTTTCAGGATGTTGCAATATTTCAATAAGCGGCTCGACAGCTTTTTTCGGTAACAAATCCGTTAATTATCAATGTGGCAATGAGTCCGAGGCATAAATAACCGATGAGACGATAGTTGAAATGATCGAGATACAATTCAGTTTTATTCGCGCTGCCATCGTCCTGACCGGTCACAATATCGGGATAATGGATATTATTATGCAGATAAGAGTCTATCAACGCAGGAAATTCCACCGATGCAAATGTCAACGCTATGGTAAAAATCACCGCAAGAAAAATAATAACAACTGTAACCGCCGGATTTCCGTGGGAACTGACATTGTAATACTCCTCTATCGAGGGGGGTGAATGTTTTGAGAAAGTCTTTAAAATAAAGATTGGTCTCTTCGACAAATCCAACATTAAGATGAACGGAATTGTACAATTCTGATTATAATAAATATTTGGATGCAAATATATCTTGAATGATGTGTGTGTGTTGAATCCTACATTACAACTGACAGTAATACCATGTTTTCATATTAATTAGTATTGATATGGATTCCAAATTGTAGCCGCAATATAAGTCGGACTTTGACCATCTTCTTGTGAACGATAATAGTATACTGTAGTTATTTACTGCGACTTGCATATATAATTCGATAAACTGATTCTGATAATATAAATGTCATAAACCTAATAAAATAATTGTTTACAAAAACTTTATACTCACACAAAATTAAATATAAGGCTTCTCGGATTTAATAAAAAAAGTCCGAACCGCAGAGGGAAACGGTCCGGACATTTAACGTCTTTGACAATAAGCATATATTTATTCTAAAATGTGGCTTATGCGACGGTAACTTCATCGCACAAATACACATTCTGTACTGCGTTAAGGATTTTTATCCCCTCCTCTATCGGACGCTGGAATGCTTTTCTGCCGGTAATCAGCCCCATACCGCCCGCACGTTTATTGACCACCGCAGTCGTTACCGCATCGGCAAAATCGTTCGAGCCGGATGCACCTCCGGAATTTATCAGTCCCGCTCTGCCCATAAAACAGTTCATGACCTGATACCGTGTCAGGTCGATGGGATGGTCGGTTGTGAGTTCCTCATACACTTTCGGATGTGTTTTGCCGAATCCGAGCGCTTTGTATCCGCCGTTATTTTGGGGCAGTTTCTGTTTGATGATATCGGCCTCGATAGTCACCCCGAGATGGTTCGCCTGACCGGTCAAATCGGCCGAAACGTGGTAATCCGTCCCGTCCTTCTTGAACTCGGAATTGCGGAGATATGTCCAAAGGATGGTAAACATTCCCAAGTCGTGGGCATATTTGAACGCCTCGGAAATCTCCTGTATCTGCCGAGCGCTTTCTTCTGAACCGTAATAGATCGTCGCACCCACCGCAACCGCACCCATATCGAATGCCTGATCTATGTTTGCGAAAAGAATCTGATCGAACGTATTCGGATATGTCAAAAGTTCATTATGGTTGATTTTCAGCACAAACGGTATTTTGTGTGCGTATTTCCGCGAAACCGCTCCGAGTACGCCGAGAGTGGATGCCACACCATTACATCCGCCCTCGATAGCCAGCCGGACAATATTTTCAGGATCGAAATAGATTGGATTCGGGGCAAATGAGGCGCCGCCGGAATGTTCGATACCCTGATCTACAGGGAGAACCGATACATATCCCGTTCCGCTCAGCCGGCCGTTATTGAAAAACGATTGCATGTTCCTCATGACCGTATTGGAACGGTCTGTCTGGCTGACAACACGATCGATAAAATCTCCTCCGGGAAGATGAAGCTGCTCTTTCGGGAGCGTTTTCGATTCGTGTTTCAGCAGATAATCAGCATTGTCACCAAGGTATTGTACAATTTCATTAATCATTGGTACCCCCCGTTTGTTGAAATTATTAGTATCTCAGTTCTATACATTAATAAAGATGCTCCTACTATGATTATACCAATATGAACGCCGCTCCACAAGTATTTTTCAATGATTGCTGCCACAATATGCAACCGGGAATTTGTTATAAACTCAACTTTCCGAGTTGTTGTATAGTGTTAAGTTGCAATGAGATAAGGTTCGC
>CAZCDQ010000113.1:0-11542 GCA_964497605.1 uncultured bacterium | reverse complement strand
AGCAGCAGACTCTTAATCTGTTGGTTCAAGGTTCGATTCCTTGTGGGCGTACCAAAAAATTGGAGACAAATATGGCGGATTTTCAGGGTATTGCCGATGCACTTATCAAAGGTCAGGCGCCGGTTGTTAAAGAACTTGTACAGGAAGCAGTAGATGAAAACGTTCAACCGGAAGATATACTTTTAAAAGGCCTCATAGAGGGTATGTCGATTATTGGTGTAAGGTTTAAAAATAACGAAGTATATGTTCCGGAAGTTCTGATAGCAGCGAGGGCCATGCATGCCGGTATGGATATTCTGAAACCGCTGTTAACAGAATCGGGAGTGCAACCGAAAGGTGTTGTTGCAATCGGTACGGTGAAAGGCGATCTGCACGATATCGGCAAAAACCTTGTTATGATGATGCTTGAGGGTGCAGGATTCAATGTTGTAGATTTGGGTGTCGATGTTTCCCCCGAGAAATTCATCGAGGCGATAAATGACGGCGCACAAATAATCGGTATGAGCGCGCTTCTTACCACGACAATGCCATCCATGAAAAGCACCATTGACGCTATAAAAGAAGCAGGACTAAGAGAGTCGGTGAAAATTTTGGTTGGAGGTGCACCGCTCACACAGGCATATGCCGATGAAATCGGCGCAGACGGATATTCTCCGGATGCAGCGTCTGCCTCTGAACTTGCGCTTCAGCTTGTTGGATAAATATGATAGAAAAGTATTTAAAAAGCCTCTTTGTAAAGAGGCTTTTTTTATGAACATTTGGTGTATGAAAGGATTGAAAACGATGAAAATGGAACTTGAATGTCTGCCATGCATTATGAAACAGTCATACAACACCGCCCGGCGGTCGACAGACGATGAGGAAGTTATCCGTACAATACTCGACAGAACCGCAGAATATGTGACAACACTCGACCTCAATCAGACACCTGCAGATGCGTCGTATTTTGCATATGCAGTTACCAGGAAACTTACGGGAAATAATGACCCTTACGAGAAAGAAAAGCGACTTCACAACCAGCAGTGCCTGTCGATATTACCGGAACTGCGGAAACGAATAGAAGCAACGGAGGATCCGCTATATACAGCAGTAAAAGCGGCGATTTTCGGCAATCTTATAGATCTCGGCATAGGTTTTTCGTTCAATATAGAACGTGATATGGAAACGATTTTCAGCGGAGATCCGGTTGTCAACGATTTTAACCGTCTCAGAGACATATTAGATTCAGGACGGAAGAACATTCTCTATCTTGGCGATAACGCCGGAGAAATTGTATTCGACAGGCTGTTCATCGAAAAAATTATGAACGATCACGAAATAACATTCACCGTAAAACAAGGGCCGATTATAAACGACGCGACTATGGTGGATGCTGAGCAAACAGGTATTACCGATCTTGTGAGGGTTATCGAAACCGGTTCGGACGGCATCGGTGTGAAATGGGCTGCTGTCTCCGATGAGTTTCGGATTATGTACGAATCTGCCGATATTGTCATTTCGAAAGGACAGGGAAATTTTGAAACGAACAGCGACCGTCGCGATAACATATTCTTTCTTCTCAAAGCGAAATGCGACAGTGTGGCAAAAAAACTGGGGGTTTCTTTCGGGGATGTCGTGATAAAAGAAGGGCCGGTGTATTAGGATGCTTCGGCTGGCTCGGGAAGCGTGTCTCTGTCGATAAAATCTTTGAACGGCGGACGGGGTGGTTTTTTTATCTCTCTATAGAGAATATGAAAAACTACCTGCAGAAGGCTTGCAACCGGAACGGCAAGCAGCATACCGAACACTCCGCCGAATTTCGAGCCTGTCATTACGAGAAAAATGACGGCAAGCGGATGTAGTTTCGCCGCTCTCGCAAGAACGAGCGGTTGCACCAGGACGTTGTCGATAATATTGATAAAAAGGAAAACAAGAATGATATAAATGAAATAAATTGGTTTTGCTCCTGTTACTAAGGCCACAAGCGTTGCGGAGACTGTACCGGCAAGAGGCCCGAAATAGGGAATAAGATTCGCAATCCCGGAAAAAATACCGACAAGAATAGGGTATTGAAGACCGATCAGCCAAAGTAATACCGATGCAAGAATTGAGATGATAATCGCACTTGCAAGCATACCCTCGAGAATCAGGCCAAATTGCTTATGCAGACTGTTGATAATATTAAGAGAAATCTCGAAATACCTATTTGGAATAAGTGAAACAAGCCGCTCTTTGATACGCTGCGAATCGAGAAGAAAAAAGAACGTCGCAAACGGAATAATAACGACATACATGAACATGGGAAGAATACCGAGAATTTTCTGTGGTATTTTTAAAAAGAAAAACCGAATGTTTTCCTGAAAAGAACTCGAGAAATCATCGGCAATGTTCCTCTCGCCGATAAGCTCGCTGAAAGAGCCGGTACTGCCGTCAATAATTTCTTTTAATGCATTGTATTTGTTAATGAGAACCACGGTATATTCCTGAAAGTTGCTCTGAATGGTAGCAAACTCGGAAACAATCGCGGGAATAAGAAAATACATAAGCGTGAAAACAAGAAAAAAAGCAGTGCAAAAGACGGTAGAAACAGCAGTCTTGTGTCCAACATTCTGTTGTTTCAGCATATTGACAAACGGACGTAACGCAAACTGAAAAATATATGCAACGACAAACGGAACAAGGATAAGCCGAAGTTGAGACGCGATATAGAATATTACGGAAATAACCGCAATCGTGATAATAGAGGCAATCGTACGTTGATATCTCATGCGCTGACCAGTGTTGTATCCTCATTAATGAGGCGAAGCCGCTCCGCCAAAGTTTTTGAAAGACTATAGGCGATTTTTACGCCGATTTTAGGATCAGAATCCATCAGGTTCAGAAAGTCTGTTCTGAAAAACGCAAACAGCACAGTTTCTTTCGAGGCGACAACAGTTGCAGAACGCGGTACATCGTTAAGAAGTGCGATCTCTCCGAAAACCTCGCCTTTCGAAAGTTCAGCGATTTTATTGCGGGTCATGTCGGAATACTCGTTATAGACATCAACCATACCGTTTCTGACAATATATAGGCCCACACCGGGATCATCCTGTCGAAAAACGATTTCACCTTGCTTGTAATGTCGTTTGTGGATGGATGAAAAAAGACGATATTTCTGACGGCGTGACAGCGAATCGAACAGCGGTACCGACGATAGAAAATCAATATCGCTTTCGAGATCGGGAACACGCTTTTTGAAAGGATTTCCCCAGAGTGCTTTAATGTCCATAATAACCTCGGTCAGACGTTAAATTTCTCATAAAACACAAATATCATATACAAAAAAAAGTAAATCAATAAAAAAATATATTTCTAATGAATACAATACCGTGAAACGGTAAAAGAAAAGAATGCGCTGGACAAATTTTCCCGTAGGATTTATTATTAAAAAAAGAAAACGTGTTATGAAAATAATTTCGGTTAAGAATATTAATAATCAGTCGATATTAAAAGAATAGGGAGAGAAATGGATATTAAACATATTACCACTTCGGAAACACTCGAGGAGGCATTCCGTGCAGAAAAAGCTTTTATATTCAAAAACAGCACGGTCTGCCCTGTATCGAGAGCCGCACGGGGACATTTCGAATCATTTGTCCAAAACGATACGAGCGGCATTGAAAAATATATGATAAATGTCATACAAAAAAGAACCTTATCGGACGTTATATCAGAGCGGACCGGCATAGAACACAAATCGCCGCAGCTCATCTATCTTGAGCAGGGCGAGCCTAAATGGAATATGGCTCATTTTGAGATAAAAGCTGAACACATAGAACAAGCGCTAAAATAATAAACGCGGAAAAACGGCGGATTTTCTAAAAGGGACAGTATCTCGGGAAACAAGCATGGAAAAAAAACTGAAGCAAATTAAAATCCTTTCGATTTTGACGCTCATGCATATTTTGCTCGAATCTGTTATAGGGTTCGGGATGCTGTATACCGGATTTATGTATCGTCAATTAGACAAAAAAAGCGCACAGGAAATGCTCGATATTATCCAGTATACCGATCCGAATTACTACGAAAAACTTACGGACACGACCGATCCCTCGTATATGGTTGAGTTTCAGCAGATTCATACCCTGAAAGGGAATACCGTGCTCAAAGTTTCCGGAATTATAGTTACCTTTGTCTCAATACTGTGCCTGGTGCCGTCGCTAGCGCTTATAAACGTGGCATTTACCAAAGAGAAAAAGCCGGAGGAGAAAGAAAAAGAAAAAGAAAAACATCAAACGGAGGAAGAGGAAAACAAAGAGTAATCAAATCCCTGAAATTCCCAAATCCTCGCGAAGCCTCGTTACTATCTCTCGTTCGATATCATCGATTCCGCGCAATCCGTCGCACACGGTAATTCTTTCGGGATCCCGCTTCCAAAGCGTTAAAAAGCCTGCGCGGACTGTTTTCATAAATTCGATCCCTTCCGATTCAAGCCTGTCCGGTGTTCCGGAAATGCGCCCCATAGCAGTTTCGGAGTCGCAGTCGATCACAATTGTTTTATCCGGCACAAGGCCGCCGGTGGCGATATGATTCAGGCGGATCATGTCCTCCGCGCCGAGACCGCGCCCGAATCCCTGATAGGCAACGGTTGAGTCGATATACCGGTCAAGGATCACATCCTCGCCGCGGTAAAGGGCTGGGACAATCACCTGTGCGGTAATCTGGGCGCGGGCGGCGAGATACAAAAACAATTCAGTGTATGGTGACATATCGGTATGAGCGCTGTCGAGAAGGAGCGAACGGATTTTTTCACCGATCTCAGTACCACCAGGTTCACGGACCAGTATAGCGGTACGGCCGGCGTTGCACAGCCGGGTTCGGATACGATTCGCCTGTGTCGATTTCCCGGAACCGTCAATCCCCTCGAATGTGATAAGATATCCTCTCATGTGATCCCGTTTTCATTTTACCGGTTGTTTTCGATACCCACACCAATGAAGAAACTCCTGTGACGGTAAAATGTCAAGAAGAAAAGAGTACGACGTCCCGTTGTCACGGTAAAACAGATGAAAATGGCTTGTATGGACGGATGTTGAAACATGTTGAAAACTCTTGTGAAAAAGTGACGTCAAAAATCGGTTGAATCGCGGTATTCACGGCGTATATGTAATGTTGAAAGAGTGTTGAGAAGTTGCCTGCCGCCAACAAAAATGCTTATAAGTGACTATATAACAATATGATAGAATTTTGTTAAGTGCAGCGTAATTTTGTTGACAACTTATTTTTCGGAAATGGTCACAATATAGCCCGTTCGCACGTTATTTACAATCGAGGGACGTGATATGTCAATGTTGAAAAGTGAGGAATCGATGGTCTTTTTCAGTGTTTGTATTTCGTTGTCGATGTCGTCGCCTTTTATTGCGACAAGCATGCCTTGCGGCAGGATAAACCGGCCGGCAATGCGAAAAAAAGAATCGAGCGATGTTGTGGCGCGCGTGAGAACACAGTCGAATGCGCAATCGTAATCCGAGGAAAGAGATTCGGCTTTCGAATGCAGCACATGAACGTTGTGAAGTGGTATTTCCGTAACCGCTGCGGAAAGGAACACGCACCGTTTCGTCCGGGAATCGACGCAAACCATCTCCATATCGGGAAAAGCAGCGGCAAGAGGAATACCGGGAAGCCCTGCGCCGCTGCCGAAATCCATGGCGCGCCCAAAACCGGAAAGGTCGACACACGAAGCAATTTTCAACGAATCGAGGATATGGTATTCGGCAAAACGTTTCATGTCGCCCTTTGAGACAAGGTTTGTCCGAAGGTTGAAATCCGATAATATTTCGAAATATCGTCCGAGCTTTGAGACAGCGATGTCGTCGAGTATGACACCGTATGACGCTGCGCCGTTACAGACTGTCGACTTGAAAGATGTGGGAATACTCATTGTTTATCCTGCAGAAAAACTAAAAGAAAGACGTAATACGGAAAAACATAAAACGTATTGAAGAATATAGGTGTTTTTTCATGACGGAGAAAGAAAATTTGCACAGTCCGAATAAAGTTTGTTTCACGTGAAACGTGTGTGTCGAGCGCAATATTATGTTTCACGTGAAACAAACGCAGTTATTTTCCAACACAGAACATTCGGAAGATTTCATCAAGCACGTTGATACCGATATTGCGGCCCAGAATCGCCTCGAGATGTTCACGCGCCTCGTTCAGCTCAAAAGAAACAATCTCCTCAGACCAGTCGTCCGCGCCGGAAAGAGCATTTTTGAGGTTACCGCGTGCCAGGTCAAGCTCAATGCGGTGGCGCTCGACCATCACAAGTGAATCGTCCGAACCGCGCCTAAGGATAGATTCAGCGCGTCGTGTCAGTTCGTCGGTCAGAAGATTCATGCCCGATCCGGTTTTCGACGATATAAGGATCATGCCATCCGGTGCGATAGTATCGGGCGCAAGGTCGCATTTGCTGAGTAGTTTTATCTGGCGCTCCGGATAGGATGGTGTATTTTCAGAGAGTGTGTCGGTGTCACGGATGTCGTGTAGATAGAGAATAATATCCGCTTTTTCGAGAAGTTCCTCTGTCTTTCGGACACCTTCGCGTTCGATTTCGTCCTCGGTGAGACGAATGCCTGCGGTGTCGATAAGATTCACCGGCATGCCGTTCAAATCAATTTTTTCCTCGAGCCAGTCGCGCGTTGTCCCTTTCGTACGGTTGACAATCGCCCGATTTTTCCCGAGAAGCTTATTGAACAGGCTCGATTTTCCTGCGTTCACATAACCGGCGATGACAACATTGAGACCGTATTTGATCTGTTTTGCCGTTTTATATGATGTTATCATGGTGTCAAGCGTGTCGATTGTCTCGGAAATGGCGGCTTTTATCTCATCCTTTCGAACCGATTCCGTGCCGCCTTCCTGAAAATCGATATTGTATTCCAGAAGCGATGCCGTTTTCGTAAGCGATGCGATAAGATCGTCGACCTGTTTGGAAAACAATCCTTCGAGAAGGTGCTCGGCATTGGTGAGATGTTCGCGGGTATCTGCTGAGACAATTTCCATAACACCCTCAGCCTGAGCGAGATCGATACGGCCGTTTAAAAATGCCCGTTTTGTAAATTCGCCCGGTTCGGCAAAACGGGCGCCGCTCCGGAGCAGAAGTTCAAGTATTGTTTCCGCCGCACCGTAACCACCGTGACTTTGGATCTCCACAACATCCTCGCCGGTATATGAGGACGGCCCCTTCATAACACAGACAAGAACATCGTCAATATGATCGGATTTGTCGATAATGTGACCGAAGATCATTGTTCGCTTGAGAAAATCTGGATGGCTGGCATTTGAAAAAAGTCCGCGGACGATTGCAACAGCATCTGAACCGCTTATTTTAAGGACAGCGATACCGCTTCTGCCCGGCGCGGTTGAAACGGCGGCAATTGTGTCGCTGAAAGAGTGGAGAGAGGACATTGCCTTATATCCCGATATAACAATGAGTTATGTGCCGATGTGGAATTTCTGTTGCGCGACGGTCAATACGTTGAACAGGAACCAGTACAGGGTCAATCCGGAGCTGAAGTTTGCGAACAGAATGACCAGCAGTACAGGCATGATATAGACCATCGCCTGTTGACTCGGATCTCGCTGGGTCTGTTTTGTCTGGAAGAAAGTGGAAATTCCCATTGCAATCGGCAGAATGTAAAACTTGTCGGGCAGCGAAAGATCTTCGATCCAGTACGGTATGAACATCGCCTGACGGAGCTCAACCGACCGGCCGATAACCGGATACAGCGAAAGGAACACCGGCATCTGAAGCAATAACGGCAGACAGCCGCTGAATGGGTTGACTCCCTCCTTTTTGTAAAGCTCCATCGTTTCCGAATGAAGTTTCTGGGGATTGTTTGAATACTTTTCACGGAGGGCGCTGATTTGAGGCTGAAGCTCTGACATTTTACGCATCGACACAAAACTCTTATGCGAAAGCGGGAAAAGAACCACTTTGATAATGATCGAGAAAACGATAATTACAATGCCCCAGTTTGGTATAAAGGTATGTAATTTCTTTAATAACCACAAGAACGCAATCGAGATTGGGCGGAAAATCCTGAATGACAGCTCCATAAGCTCGGTCAGGTTGTTATTATATGATTTCAGGATGTCGTAGGATATCGGGCCGAGATAGATATCGAGATTTGTTGAACCGTCCGACACGTATTTATTGACGGAAAAGTCGTACCATTTGTCCTCGCCGTTCATTCTGCAGGATGCCTCAGTAGTCCAGCGCTTTATATCATTCGGAATCGCGGCTGACATGAAATACTTGTTTCTCACTGCAATCCAGTTCAGGTCGCCGTCAAAATAGTCGTTTCCGCCGTTTTTATGCTTTCCGGCGTCGAATTTCTGGCTTCCCTCGTCAGAATAAACACGTTCATCGTCCTCTTTGCCGTTACTACTGACAGTTGTACGGTCGCCCTGACCGAGATAGACGACCTTGTTGAATGCCCGCGTGGTGTCCCGCATCATCAGGCTGAGCGGCCAGATTTTAATCATTCTGAACTCTTCCTCGGTATCGTTGACCGGGCCTGTCCAGGAAAAGGTAAGCTGCGGATTGTCCCAGGGTCCCGCGACACTCGAGGGGACATGGACTATATAACCGGAATCATCGAGGGAATATGCGATTGTGATCGATCTTTTGTTCGACAGTTCTGCGAAAAGCATCACGCTTGTTTCGGTTACATTCTGAGCATCGAACACGAGGTCGGTGAAATTAACTGAAAAATCGCCGTCCCGAAGCATTCCTTTGTACCATAAATCTCCCTCGCGAATGAGCTGAGCGAGCGTGTCTTCCGTCGGGCCGTTATACATTTTCATGTATGATGATTTGATTGCCGCGCCGCGAGTCGTGATTGTGACAACGATATTGTCGTTCTCAAGAACGATTTCCTGTTCGGTGGCGGGAGCGTTTACCTGCACCGGTGAAACGATCTCGGCGCTTTCTGCAGACATATCCGTTATAGTTTCTTCCGCAACGGGAGCTGAAGCCTCAGGATGAGAGGTCGTTTGTGAACTGCCCGTAGGTTCTGTCGGCTGCGATTGCTCGGCAGTTTCCGGTACGGTACTTTCGTCGCCGAACCACTCGTGATACTGCGGCGAGGTAAAAAACAGAATTAGTATTGTCGTCAGAACTATTGCAAATATAAAGTTTTTATCCATAATAAGTTACGGGAAATCGATTCCGCCTTTGTTAAACGGATTGCACCGCCTCATTCGCCATGCCGATTTAAGCAATCCTTTGATGACACCGTCTTTGGTAATGCTGAGTTTAGCGTATTCCGAACATGAAGGATGAAACCGGCACACACCTACGAGGTAAGGAGATAATATCCGCTGATACAGTGATATGAGCGCCAGCAATAATTTTTTAATCATGGTCGTATCCCGGAAACGAACGTCCCGGATAGAAATACCGATAGTCCGTATCAGCCCGGTTTCTCAAATCCTCCGGGCTATATCTTCGCGACCGTTTTGTCCAGATCGATCATCAGTTCATCCCGGTCGAAATCGCCGCACCGTTTATTGTAGTATATCAAATAAAAACCGGATGGATATATCCCGTGGCGGTTTCTCATAATCTCACGGATGATACGTTTTACCCGGTTTCGCTGTGCGGAGTTTCCTTGTTTTTTCGATACAACCGCCGTATACTTATATTGTTCACTCTTAAGATATTTGATGCTGACCGAACGCGCACGCAGATAGTCGACGGTCGATGAGATTGTATCGGCGGTTGCCGACGGTACGCTGAAATGCATGATCTACCGTTCCGAAGAACTCAGAACTTTTCTTCCTTTTCTTCTGCGGCGGGCAAGGATTTTTCTGCCGCTTTTCGTCGAGCTTCTTTCCCTGAAGCCATGCTTGTTAATTTTTTTCTTGTTTGAAGGTTGGAAAGTGCGTTTCACCGGTAAATCCTTTCACTAAAATATAGAAATAATGATATTTATCGTTATGTTAAGTTAATTAATATAACGTATTATATACGTATATGTCAAGGTCGTTTTGATTGGAAACGCCTTTGCCTGAAACGCCAGCCGTTGCCGGCTTTGATATATGCTGAAAGATCAAATAAAATACATTACTAACGAGGAGGCTAAAATGCCGGAAACCCAAGCTGTCACCGTGAAAGACAACATTGAATATTCGGATGGATCCATTGTGAGTAAAATCATTCTCAATAAAGAGACAGGAACAGTCACGCTGTTCGCATTTGACAAGGGACAGAAACTCAGCGAGCATACCACGCCGTTCGACGCCCTTGTGCATGTTGTGGACGGTGAGGCGGAGTTGGTCATCGGAGATGAAAAGGTTGCAGTGGCAGATGGACAGTTTGCGATTATGCCTGCGGATATACCCCACGCGGTTAATGCGAATCAGCGGTTCAAGATGCTTCTGACCATGATCAAATCTTGATTGCGGAAAGAGTCTGAACAAAGGAACGGCCTGTCAGAATTCTGCAGGATGTCATTTATTATTGCCGCTGTCCCAGTCGAGAAGCCGCTGTTCGCCGGACAAGCCTCGGATATCGGTAATATCCTGTGTGACTTCGACAGTACCCTTGTATGCGCCGTCGTCCCTGACTGCGTAATATCTGATGAGTACATACCGACCCTTATGCTCGATTCGAAAATCGGCATGATCCTTTTCTCCGCTGCGGAACGACTCGACGATTCGGTTCACGATCTCGATGCTTTTCGGCGGATGGCAATTTTGGACCGTGCGCCCGATCACGCCCGGGCTTCGGGGAAAAATGCGGTCGGGTGTGTCCGAATAGAACTGCACGGTATCGTTCTCGCCGCCCCGTATATCATGCCATTCGTTCTCGCTGAGCGTCTCAAGCGCCATGGGGAACAGAATCGTATTCTCTTTATATATCATTTCGGTGATCGAGCGCGAAATTTTCGGCGCTATATCGATAATGCCGACTATATCCTCCTTGTCGAGCGCATTTTTAAATGATTTTATCATGGCTCGTATCTCATCGTGTATCCCCCACATGACCTGTGACGGCCCGGTGATATTATGTTTTTCGAGATACGGAAAGAGTTGGTTCTCCTTGCGGGTGTAATGGATGTCGACTTTTGCGAGGGTTTCGGCTGTCTCCTCAAGATCGAATCTTATCGAGCCGAAAATTTCTTCGCCGGGTGATTTCGCCAAATGCTTCACAATCGAATCGAAAGAACATATGAGATCAGAGAAAACAGCGTTTTCCGCCATGTACGTATTGACCGGATGACCTTCGGGTGCCTCGGCCTGCTCTTTTTGGTCGAGCGAACTTTGGAACACCGACACATGTAGATCGCAGAGACGCTGAATTTCCTGCGCGGGCATCCCCTCGCGAATCAGTTCTTCCTCCATCTGAGCGATCTGGGAAGGATCAATCTCACCCAGCAGCGTATCGAAACGTTTTTTGACTTCGTCAAATTTTTTGCCTTTGTGAAGGTCTTTAATGATGTTTTTCAGTCGGTCGAGTTTTTCGGGTAATGTCCCCATATAGTTGACTTCTGCAAAAAATGTGTTATATTGCTTTCAG
>CAZCDQ010000112.1:0-11766 GCA_964497605.1 uncultured bacterium | reverse complement strand
TAAAAATTGCTTGTTTTTTTTGTATGGGGAAAACAATAGCGAAAATGATGTAATAAAAATTAATGAAATTGATATAAATATAAGCGAGGATCTGATCGAAAAAGCGGATTGGCCAGAAAACTATTTGTCAATCTGCAATGTACTATTGCATTTATCAGATCCTGATGGATATGAAGACATTGTGTCACGAAACCATAAAAGCAAGATAGCAAGTACGTTTGATTTTTTAATCAAAGACGATGCAAAAGAAGATGACCAGAATGCTAACAACGAGAAGATAAACTATGACACGAAAATCATAGAGATTCGAGAAGAGCTGAAAAAACTAACGAATAATGACAAAATATATTTTTATGAAAAAAATACAGAACACTGTGGGATTTCTCCAGTACTGGTACTGATGAATACTCTTATCTCGATGCCCTGAGGTACAAGAGAGCTGTAGTATTGTATGGTCCTCCAGGGACAAGTAAAACATATGAAGCAGGAAATCTTGCGAAAACACTCATTATGACTGAAGAAAAAGGTAATGAAGCACAAAATATCAAAAAATATCTTAACCAAGAAATACAAGAAAACGAGTTATTTGATAACATTCATTATCTGCAGTTACATCCTAATTATGCATACGAAGATTTTATTGTGGGTATGCAGATTAGGAATCATGAAACAGTTGTGAAAAAGGGATTTTTGTACGAAGTTATTGATAAAGCAAAAGATGAACCTGGTCGCCCACACGTTATCATTCTTGATGAAATAAACCGGGTTGATTTAAGCCGGTTGTTCGGTGAATTATTCTCCGGAATTGAAAACAGGGGACAGAACATTAAGATTCCAATCGGCGGTGAAACAAGGACTCTGGCTGTTCCGGAGAATATCTATTTTATTGGTACTATGAATGAAATCGACTTCTCCCTCGAACGAATCGATTTTGCCCTCAGGCGGCGCTTCTGCTGGTTCTTCCATGGATTCAATCCGGACACATTGCGGTCAATGATTGATGATAAGCTGAAAACAAAATCACTTAACATCGATGATGATCAAATAGATCTTTTCGTTGAACGGGCAGATAAATTGAATAAATCCATAGAAGAAAATGATGATCTCGGTGTTGCTTACCAAATTGGGCACACTTTTTTCGCGGAAATTGTTGATATAACAGAAAAAACAATAAAAGAGCACACGAAAAAAACACTCTATAACAAGAGTGGTGCGAACGATAGCGTTAATATTCTCTGGAACATCTCAATACAACCAATGATTGAGGCGTTTTATGGTAACTTGGATAAAACCGAAAAAGAAACTAAGATAAACGCGAAAAAAGACATCTTTCTGAAAGGCACCAATGGGTAGAAGTAAAAAAATATATCCCATAAAAACCAAAGACTGTACTGTCTTTGATGATGAGCATAACTATGCTATTACATGGTTTATGCATAACCATTCGAATGACGTCCGGATTATTGACCTTACTGGCAGTTCATCCGACAGGGAGCCATTGGCTTTGTTTAATTATAGCGACAAGCGATGGTGGGCAGGGAGGTATGTCGGCGAGGCAACGTTTCAGTTTAAGAAAAATTATACTTTTAAGATAGTACCTCGATTTGGCAACGTATTCCTGCTGAGGTTGTTGGAAGAAATATTCAATATCAAACTGGTTCAATCATCTCAGAGGTTTGATAACAATGACACCTCTGAGATAATTAAGCAACTGATTCCGTATATTTGGCTTCAGAAGCTGTCCAAGGCGAACATGCATGGATTGCCAAGGCTAACTTTTGAGAGAATGCATTGTGGGACAACCATAAAAGGTAAAATTGATATTAGAGCTACAGCTAAATCATTGTTAAGTTCTGGAAAAGCCGTATCAAAATACCGTCAAAAAGAAATGGATCATGTTATTGTTGCAATCCTGGCGCAGGCGAGAAATATACTCACGAAAGGTTATTCCTTAAATGAGAGAGCCATGAAATATGCTACCATCAGTACGACGGACATTCTCTCCCACCTTGACCAGTACAGAAGCACAACATTTCGTGTAAGCGAAAAAGAATATCAAAACATACGATATGGCACCATATATCAAGGTTATAAGGATGTTGTGGATTTCTCCTGGCAAATTATTAAAAACAAAAATGTAAATCAGTCACAACGTGAATCAACCGCACAAGTATATGGTTTGTTTCTTGATATTGCGGAACTGTGGGAAGCGTACTTAAGAAGCCTTATAAGGCGTCATTTCAGTGCATCAGGATGGAAGGTTGATTGTAGGACTGAACCGATCTATGAGAATAAATCGTTTGAAACAAAACTGATACCTGATATTGTCATGGAGAAAGATGGACAGATAGTTGTTTGGGATGCTAAATACAAGATGATGAAACATGTCCGAAATGACTATGATAGAAGCGATTTCCACCAAATCCACACCTATATGTATTATTATCAGCAAAAAACGTACAATCAACTGATTGGTGGTGGATTGTTGTACCCTCTGGTTAATGGTATAAACTCAGAAAGTCTGCCAATGACGTTTGGTTTGGAACATGCAGATTCATTTTTTTACATCGATGGTATTGACATGTCTGATTTAGAAGGTAATGAGAAAGAAACACAAGAAGAGAGGCAGAAAAAATATAAAATCATTCAGCAGAAAGAGAAAGATTTTCTTGAGAGGTTGGAGCACAAAGTAAACAAGTAATTCTTGGATAAAAAAATGAAATATAACAACTGAAATTGAGGTTTTCATGCCAAGACTCTCAAAATCACAATTCATACGAGGCCTTCAGTGTTACAAATCACTCTGGCTCTATCAGAACAAACCGGAGCTCAGGGAAGAGCCGGACGCTGCCAAACAGGCGGTATTCGATTCAGGCACTGAGGTTGGCAAGCTGGCACAAAAGCTATTTCCTGAAGGTACGGAAATCCATTTTGCACCTGATAGAATCGCTGAAAATATCCAGAGGACTGCGGAGTTATTAGACGCAGGAATCGAGACTATCTACGAGGCGGCTTTCAGGTTCAATGATGTTCTTGTGCTGGTGGATATACTCCACAAGGATGCCAGAGGATGGCATATATACGAGGTCAAATCCTCAACGGAAATGAAAGAAGTCCATGTCAATGATGTGGCAATTCAATACTATGTGCTCACTGGCTGTGGATTAGCCATCGAGTCGGCCTCAGTAATCCATATTAATAATCAGTATATCAGGCAGGGCGACCTCGATATTCAGGAGCTTTTTGTAATAGCGGATGTCACTGAAGACATACTTTCCTGCCAGGATTACATCCGGGATGAGCTCAGTTCGATGAAAGAGATGCTGCAGGACCATATGCCAGAGATAGACATAGGCACTCACTGCAGTTCCCCGTATGACTGCGATTTTCATAATCACTGCTGGCAGCACATTCCGAAACCATCAGTATTTGACCTGACACGGCTCTGGGGAAGTAGAAAGTTCGAGCTTTACTACAAAGGGGTGCTTGCATTTGAAGATATCCCTGATGAGTATCGTCTTTCACCCGCTCAGATTATGCAGATACAGGCGGAGCATGATAACAGGCGTTTCATCAACGAAAGGAATATTGCCGCTTTTCTGGATACTTTTACGGAACCAATAGGCTTTCTGGATTTCGAGACATACCAGGAACCGGTCCCCGATTTCAATAATCAAAGACCGTACCAGCAGATTCCATTCCAGTATTCGCTGCATATTATAGAAAATGGCGAGCTGATTCATTTCGAGTACCTTGCGCCCGCGGGGATAGACCCTCGCCGGGAATTTATTGAGAGGTTGATTGAAGTTACCGAACGATGCAGCACCATTCTCGTATATAATCAGGGGTTTGAGAACGGGCGGATGAGAGAGCTTGCCGGATTGTATCCTGAATACGCCTGTGACATTGCCGCCATTATTGCACGTGTAGTTGATTTGATGAAACCTTTTCAAGCTAAAGACTATTACACAAAGGAAATGAAAGGAAGTTATTCAATAAAGAAAGTATTGCCTGCCCTTGTGCCGGAATTGGGATACGATGACCTCGAAATATCGAACGGTGGCATGGCTATGCAGGCATTCGCGAATCTCCAGCATATGGATGACGAGACTGAGATAGCATGTCTTCGCGCAAACCTCCTGAAATACTGTGAGATGGATACATTGGCCATGGTCAAAATATGGGAGCACTTGACAATAATTGCATCCGAGTAGTTATTAATAATCTCAGTTTAAAACACAATTCATCCTCTATGGATTTTTGAACATTCTTTGGAATTTAACCCTTTTTGTGTATGTTGGTAAATAACTCAACTTTCTGAGTTGGTGTAACTAATTGAAATACAATGCAATACTGCTTTCAAACCATGCGGTATTTATACAAAGGTTACAAAAATGACCTATAAACCGCTCTTCTCACTTCAATTTTCGAGGTGAAAGAGCCTGAATAAAACAATCGCTTACCTTTATCAATGCGTTATCTAATTGTAGTGTAATGCGTTAACACAAGTCCGAAAGTTGAGTAAATAAATTATGAATATTTTACTCAAGTTTTGCAATAAACCATTAATAAGACATATCAAATGCCTGATATTATTCACATCGACATGGATTGTTTTTTTGCCGCGGTCGAGGTAAAGGATAATCCCGATCTCAGGGGTAAACCGGTGATCGTGGGCGCACTGCCGGGCACGCGCGGCGTAGTGTCCGCTTGTTCCTACGAGGCGCGGAAATTCGGTATCCATTCGGCGATGCCGATCAGCGCTGCATATAAAAAATGCCCGGACGGTGTCTATCTCAAACCGAACGGCAAGCGGTACATGGAGGAGTCGAATATCATCATGGATATTTTCGCCCGCTATACGCCTCTTGTGGAACCGCTCAGTCTCGACGAGGCCTTTCTCGACATTTCCGGCTCCCACCGTCTGTTCGGCGTTAGTGTCGAGATCGGTCGTGCAATAAAAGAGCAGATTCTAAACGAGACCGGGCTGATTGCCTCGGTCGGGATCGCGCCGACAAAATTTGTCGCAAAGATCGCCTCCGATATCGAGAAGCCGGACGGTTTTGTCGTAGTGAACGATAACGAGGTATTCGATTTCCTTTGGCCGCTCGAGGCTCGTAAAATCTGGGGTGTCGGTAAAACGACTGAAAAAAAACTCGACAAGCTCGGGCTTAAGACCATCGGCGATATCGCAAAATATCCGGCCCGTGAACTCGAGCGGATATTTGGCAAAACCGGCCGTCACCTCCACAATTTAGCGAATAACATCGACGAACGTTCGGTGGCTCCCGAGACCGAACGGAAATCGGTCGGCAATGAGCATACATTCGGGGAGGACACCGGCGATATTGAGGAAGTCGAGCGTGTCCTTCTTGCGCTCTCGGACAAAGTCGCCGGCCGGTTGTCTGTGAAAGGTTTGAAAGGAAAGAAAATTACACTGAAACTCCGCAACGAGACGTTTAAAACGGTCACACGGTCGAAAACACTTCCACAGCGTATTAAATCGGGCGAGGAAATCTTTTCTCATGCGAAAAAGATGTTCCGCGCCGAATGGAATGAGGGAATGCTTATCCGGCTGATCGGTGTGTCGGTGTCGGGATTCGACGATGATGAGCAGTTATCGCTGCTTGAGGATGCCTCGGCACAGCAAAACAGGGTCGAGGATTTGCTTTCCGATATCCGCGGGAAATTCGGAAAAAGCGCCATCACACGGGCATCACTGATAGAGAAGAACAAAAAATAATGAAACAGCGCCGCGGCATTCGTCACATCATATCACACTTCTTTCACGTACACCGATCATGAATATCCTTCTTGTCAATCCCTGGATCACCGATTTTGCCGCATACGATTTTTGGGTAAAACCCCTTGGGCTTCTGTATGCCGGCGCATTCCTGAAACAACGCGGGCATAATGTCCGCATCATCGATTGCATGGACCGATTCGGGAACGCGACAGCGGCCGCTGAAAATGATGGCGACAAACACTATAACACCGGCAAATTTCGCCGTGATATTATCGATAAACCCGCCTGCTTAAGCCATGTTCCGCGACATTTCTGTCGTTACGGTATATCGCCTGAATTGTTTATATCGCTTGCAAATTCGGGCAAGAGACCTGATACTATTTTAGTTTCCGGTATAATGACCTATTGGTACCCGGGAATAACCGAGGTAGTGTCGCGTTTGAAAATAATATTTCCCGGTGTCCCTGTCATACTCGGAGGCATATACGCGACACTCTGCACTAATCATGCCCGCGAACACAAGCGGCGCAGATGTCGTTGTCGCTGTTTCGTCGCCCGCAGAAATCGTTCATGCGGTTGAGACGGCAGGCGGTTCGCCTGGAAGCGGCCCGGTAGCTGGCGATCATTTCAATGACTGGCCGAAACCGCTCTGGGAGGTATACGGCACACTCAAAACCGCGATGATACTCACTACCCGCGGCTGTCCGATGAACTGCACAGTGTGTTCTTCAAAGATTCTGTTTGACGGTTTCGAGCGAAAAGACCCGGTTAAAGCCGCCCATGAGATCATTGCATTACAGAACCGAGGTGTCGAGGATATTGCGTTCTGTGACGATGCCCTTCTGATCGGGGCCGATTCGCATGCAGCCGTAATGTTCGAGACGCTTATCGCCGAACGGTCAACCGCACGTCTACACACCCCGAACGGCCTTCACATCCGCGAAATCACACCTCATCTCGCCGGACTCATGAAACGTGCCGGGATCGAAACAGTCCGCCTTAGCCTTGAAACCGCCGAGGAAAAACGTGCGGGCGATTTTTCAAACAAGGTTACACGAAATGAATATATTTCAGCAGTCGAGGCGCTTTTTTCGGCGGGATACAGGCCCCGCGATCTCGGCGCATACATTCTTGCCGGCCTGCCGGGGCAGACATACGAGGAAGTTGTTGAAACGGTCTGGTTTGCGGCGAAAACGGGCGTTCCGATACGCCCGGCGCTTTTCAGCCCTGTTCCCGGAACGGTGGAGTTTGACCGTGCCGTTCAGGCGGGTATGATCGAATATGACAGCGACCCGTTACTGCATAACAACACTATCCGGACGGTCGATTGGTTTGGTGATGTTGCCGGCGGCTATGACAAATTCCGCAGGATGGTATCGGAGCTTAATATCCAAACACAAAAAAAGTAGTCGCAAAATTGCATGAAATGCCATTATATTTACAGTGATATAAAGATTTTATAAAAATATACGAGCTATCGACTATAAGAAAGGGCTTTTTATGTTTACAGTTATTGCCGAACGGATCAACATGACACGGAAATCCATACGCGAAAAAGTTTGGGCACGTGATGAAGCATTCATACGCAATGAGGCCGCGAAACAGGCGCTTGCTGGCGCAACGCATATCGACATTAACGCAGGCGGCGATCCAGCGAAAGAGAGCGACGACATGAAATGGATAACCGGAATTGTCGCGGACGAGGTCGATCTTCCACTCAGTTTCGATTCTGCAAATCCCGATGCAATCGAGGCTGGACTCGATATCTGTAACCGACCCGGTACGATCATCAATTCCATCACCATGGAACGAGTCCGTGTGGACGGCATCCTGCCGCTTGTTAAAAAATACGGTACCGGTATTATATGTCTGACCATGGACGATACCGGTATGCCGGAGGACTTGAATGGACGAGCTGCTATAACCGACAACATTGTCGCTCTGCTCAAAGAGAACAGCATTTCTCTCGACCGCTCGTATTTCGATCATTTAGTCCGTCCATCTGCAACCAATCCCGGTCAGGCAAAATACCTTCTTGACGCCGTAAAATACACCAAAACAACCTATCCCGAGGCGCATATCGCATTGGGATTGTCGAATATTTCATTTGGTATACCCTGCCGTAACAATTTCAACAAGGCGTTTCTCGCTATGCTTGTCATGGCTGGCGGTGACGGCGCTATTCTCGATCCGACCGAAAATGATTTGATGCTTATGATATACTCCGCGCGCGCAGTGCTCGGTCTCGACGAGTATTGTATGGATTATATCACGAAAATGCGCGAGGATGGAAATGCGTAACTCATTTCTTTTATGTCAACTTACACCGACAAATGAACTACCTCTGGCTGAAGTCTGGGGTAGTTCATTATCAACGTCATCGGTATCTGTTGGCGAGTTACCTGAACAGTGAACAAGGATTATTGTGAGTAGACACAAAAAGAAAAGCCGAAGCCGTGCCATATTGACACCCCTTATTGTGCATTACCGTGAAACAGTAACCGATTCGGCACATATGTGGAAAGTCTGAGTGTGTAAAATAGAATTAAGTTCTATGTATATATGATAATTAGAAATACAATCAAAAGTCAAGTAATTTATTCTGGCGACCCCCCATTTTTAGCTTCACTGTAAAGCAAGAGATAACTGCACGTAATCCCGCTTTCGAACCCGGAGCGGTTTCGGTTGTTGTCTGCGGGATTGCCACAGAACCCGGGCCACAGCGGCAGTGAGCATATGGAAAATAAGGAAATGATAATGAAAATGTTGACTTTTAAAAACATTAGAATAAGCGGACAGGGGCAAACTCTGCTCCTACGGAAAGGGCATACCCATTGGGTTATCTTCTTATTTTGATAATACCAATAATAACAAAGTATTATGAATTATTATTGTGAAAAATATCTCTCTTTAAGTTACAATTTTTTCGGTCGGGGAGGAAAATTTAAACTCCTACCTTACGCTGACAATAACTAATACCCGTTTTTACGCCTCCATGCACGGCTTTTTCTTCGGCTGCGCGTGCGCCCAGTTGTCGAGCCATTTGTAGTGGTCGGGGAGCATGTTTTTTGCGGTATATTGGGCCGCATTTCTGATTTTGTCGAGCAACTCGCGTTCCTCAGCGGTCATAGTCGGATTATAGAACGCGCCTATATTCTCGTAGACATGCGCCAGCGAATACATGCCGGTAACCGTGCAGTCGGGATCGGCCTCGGAGTTAATCACATACTTGAGCGCTGCCTGTGCAAACCGGACATCGGCGTCGTTCACAAAGTCGCGGGATATGACAGTGAATGGCCGGACAAGGTAATCGCCGGCAAACGCTTTCATTGTCATCACACCCACGCCTTTTTTATGCAGCATTGACGGGATCGTATCGAATGTATCGGATTTTTCACCGAGCCAACAGATGTTGTGATAGAAATTGTACGGAAACAGCACATAATCCATGGGATAGGTGTCGAACACAATGTCGAGGTCCTCTTTGTCGTGAATGGGAACACCGACCGCGCGGACAAGCCCTTTTTTCTTATACCGGAACAGCTTTTCGGCGAACTCCCAGTGATCGGCCCATCTGGGATGCTCCGGCGCGAACGCATGGGTGCGAACCATGTCGATGTAATCGGTTCTGAACAACTTAAGATAACGGGCAAATTCCTGCTCGAACGTGCGGCCGTCGAACGTTTTCATGGAAAGCGAGATGTGCACGTTCTTCCGGATCGGCTCGAGATACCGCCCCATCGGTTCGTACTGATAACATTCGAGTTCGTTGTCGTACACGTCGAAAATGTTGATACCAAGATCGTATGCCTCACGGATCAAGTATTCCCGCTGATGCTGGAATGAAATGATGTCTTTTCTAATATGCGAACCGAATCCGAATTTCGAGAGTCTCATGCCAGTTGAGCCGAGCTCTCGCATGGGCATGGTACCCTGCGGCCGCGGGATAAATATCTCCTGCTCTTTCCAGAGCGTATAATCCTTCCTGCTTTTCAGGGCGCCGCATCCGGCGAGTCCTAGGCTCATCGCGCCGGTTATTCCGGCGGCGCCGCGTCTAACAAATTCACGTCGTTTCATGGTGTTTCTCCCTTAGTGATTATATAGTGGAGTCTTTTCAATCAGTAACTATAGTATAAATACAACCTCAGTATAATGCAAAACGTTTCGTTATATCAACGGTTCAAAAGATCGTCCCCCCAGTTTTTCTCATACAATACCACTCCCTTTTCCTGCGCCACTGAAAATACTAGCAGTTCGAGGTCTTCCGCGCCGGTGTTAACTATCCCGTGAGAATCGTGAATCCGGCATGGTACCGCGTTCCCCGGGGCGACCTCGAATACATGATCGTTTCCGACAAGCCGACCTGTTCCGGCAATAACGCAGTAGATTTCCTCGCGTGTGTTGTGCTGATGATAGCCGATGGACGAGCCGGGAGGAAGCACCGCTTGGGTGGTCACAAACCAATTCGTCTTGAACAAATCATTGTTCCAGATTCTGCGGGCATATATCGTACCATGTCCCAGATGGACGCCGTTGTTTTTCGGCAGAAGCGAACGGTCGAATAGTGTCCAGGTGAATTTCGGTGGTGTTTCCGGCCGTGCGTTTGTCAGGTCGTTTCCGGTTGGAGTCGCATCATATACTCCGCGTTCGTGCGATACCGCGATGCTGATAACTCGGATATCGTCATCAGTATGATTGTAAACGCCGTGCGAGGAACCGGGATTGCAGAGCACCATCGCCCGCGCGGGAAGTACGGACATGTGACCGTCAAGGGTAAACTGCGCAGGACCGTCCAGGCTGATATACATGACCTCGGTCTCGTCGTGACGGTGTTCGCCGATACCGCTTTTCGGGGGGATGACGGTCATCCGAAGGAATAGGAAATTCGTCGACACATCCTCCCAGTCGAGAATGTCGATATATCGGATCGTACCCGCGCCGCCGAGGAAGTTTTCGACCGAGATAAAAGAATCCGGATCGACATGTCCGACCGGCGGAGCATCTGTGCGTATGTCAAATTCCTGTGCCGTGGCCGGCAATGCGCAAAACGTAAGGGCGATGACAATAAGTGTGAATATGGTATTTTTCATATCTGAACCGTGATTTAAAGGTTTTTATATCATTTTGACTGATATTAGTATACAATGTTCCCGAAACCACTGTCAATTCAAATATGCAAGCGAATAATACCGAATTTCCACAAACTGGCGGGCAGCGACCGAATCCGCACCGCATAACGCGGTTGAACAGGGAACTTTTTCTGCCGTTTTGGCGGGTAAACCTTGACAAACGGCTTTAATGAAAACATATTTCCATATACCTAAAACCGAATGCACACAATAACAAAACGGGATAACGGTTATGGACGATCTCTCCGACGATCTGAAAAATGAACTCAAAGGCGAGCTTGCCGATAAATTTACCAGCCAGCTCGGCGACGAAAGTTCCGCGGACGATGCGATACTCATTCCCGGGGACGGTTCTGATGACAAAAAAAGTAAGCAGCCCGAAACGCTGAGTGATGATATGTTCTCGATCAAAATATCCCAGGATATGAATATCAGGAACGCACTCAGATCCGGACTTGTTGAGGCGCAGGGGAAAGATACCGATAAAATGCCCATGTTCGTTTCATGGCCGGGATGGCTCGATGACGGTATTGTGTGCATGTTTGCGAGGGATTTCCGCGAAGTGCTGGACAGGACGGTGAAAGACGCGGCGGTATCGTTCGGCGGAACATTCAATTCAGACAGACAGGCTCCGTCATCGAAAGACACCCCCGAAGCAAAGGCTGAGGATGCCGAATTCGAACCGATGTCGTTCCCCGAGCTTGACCAGGACTCATAATCGGCCGGATGAATCATGCAACGATATTTATATGCTGACTTTTCAGTAAATGAAAAAAACCTTGCAAATATTTCGCAAGGTTTTTTCTCTCTCTTCCGCTGAAACATTGTAAACAATAATCAGAAACGTAGAGTATTAAATCCATACTGGCGGAGAGGCAGGGATTCGAACCC
>CAZCDQ010000111.1:0-11800 GCA_964497605.1 uncultured bacterium | reverse complement strand
TGGAGGTGAAAAACGAGAAAGGCGCAGGATTTTGTGTGCTCATCGATCCCGACCGGTGTAACACCGATGAGGTGGAGGCACAGGCGAAACGGTGTGCGGATGCCGGAGTTGATGCGATTCTGGTCGGCACAAGCCTTATGATGGGGAACGGATTCGATGGATTTGTCGGGACGGTTGCCGGCGCGGTCGATATCCCGGTGGTGATCTTTCCCGGCGGAAAATCCCAGGTATCGCCCAATGCGGACGCTATCCTGTTTCTGTCGCTGCTCTCGGGGCGTAACCCCGACCTTATCATTGGTGAACAGATCAAGAGCGCGCCGATGATAAAATCCATCGGGATCGAGGCAATCTCTACCGCGTACCTTCTTGTCGATTCGGGTCGTATAACCTCGGTCGAGTTCATGTCGAACACAAAGCCGATCCCCGCTGACAAATCGGAAATCGCGGTCGCCCATGCGATTGCGGCGGAAATTTTCGGGATGAAAATGGTCTATCTCGAGGCGGGAAGCGGTGCGCAGAATCCGGTACCGGACGATATGATCGCTGCGGTCTCGGGTGAGGTCGATATTCCGGTCATGGTCGGCGGAGGGCTGAGAACTCCCGAGGCGGTCGCATCAAAAGTCGCCGCCGGTGCGTCGTTCGTCGTTGTCGGCAACCACCTTGAAAAAAACGCAAATCACTGCGATCTCGAAGCTCTGATCCGGGCCGCTCGTACATAGAAACTTTCGTTTCACGCCGGACGGCATATCACTCCGGCGCTCTGTTCCGGGAAATCGATGAAACGCTCAATCCCCCAAAAAGTACTGGTGACATCGGGTCCGACACGGGCATATGTGGACACAATCAGATATTTTTCCAATACATCCTCGGGTGCGCTCGGTTCAGGTATTGTCGATGCGCTTCTCGACAGGGGCATTCCAGTTATCCATCTTTACGGCGCCGGAAGCGCAACCTCCGACCGTAAAGACAGCCCGCTCCTCGAATCGATTGAAATAGTGACTGTGGACGATATTATTGGCGCGGTGAAAACATATGCGACACCTGAAAACGTATCGGCGGTGGTTCACCTGATGGCGGTCCTCGATTATGCGCCCGAATCGAAACTGTTGGAGAAGAAGAAATCCGGGGATGATTTCTGGGATATCCGGCTGGTAAAAACACCGAAAATAATCGGTATTATGCGATATCTGCTGCCGGATGCCTTTTTCGCCGGATTCAAACTTGAGAGCGGCGTTTCCGACGAACAGCTTATAGAACGCGCTGCCGTTCTCATGGATAAATATCTGCTCGATATTGTGATCGCAAACGATATTGCCAGAATATCCGGCGACATCCACGAGGCGGTTTTTATCGGGAAAGACAAATCGGTGATCAACCGTAAACAAACAAAACAGGATATCGCCGCGGCAATTGCGGATTATATTGAAATGGGAATAACATAATATGTACCGCAGAGTACGCAAAAGGGCGCAGAGGAAAATGGAGGGGCGAACCGGTGTGTTTGCCCTTACGTCCCCCTCCGTGGGATTTTTGGTGTTTAACCCTCAGAGGATATATTGACCGAAGACTATTTGAAATACTGGGGAATGACGAAGCCGCCGTTCTCGCTGACACCCGATCCTGAGATGCTATATCTTTCGACACAGCATTCCGAGTGTCTCATGCGGCTGAAATATGCGATTTTCTCCCATAAGGGGGGGGCGCTGCTTGTGTCGGATAATGCCGGTAACGGGAAAACCTCGATCCTCGCTAAATTGAAAAACGACCTTGACGATTATTATGCCGGCCGAGTTAAAATCGTGTTCATCGACCATCCAACGCTTTCTCCCATCGAGATGATCGGCGAGATCGGCAATCAGCTTGGCACCGACCTTCAGACAAACGAAAAAATCCGTGCGCTCAATTCTCTCCGCGATCGTCTGTTCAGTTTTTATAACGAGAATATCAAGGTGATTGTCATTGTGGATGAAGGACAAATGCTCCGTGAGCGCCGCGATCTTCTGGATGAGCTTCGGATATTGCTCAATTTCTGTGTGTCCGATTCGTTTCTTTTGACATTCATTTTTTCCGGGCAGAAACCGCTCGACAGCATCCTCCGCGAGATGCCCGAATTCTGGCAGCGCCTTCCTGTCCGGTATTTCCTGAAAAATCTCAATTTCAACGACACGAAAGCACTGATAAAATACCGTCTGAAACAGGTTGGCGCCTCGGAGGATATTTTCAAGGAGGAATCGTTCGACGGTATTTATAACTATTCAGAGGGCTGCCCGCGGGTGATATGCGCGGTCGCAGACTTATGCCTGATTGTGGGATTTGCCAAGGGGGTGAAACGCATAGGTTTTGTCGAGGTGTCCACCGCCTGCCGCGACATGGAATCCTCCGGGGACGGCTTCCATTATTACGCGTATCTTAAATCCCAGCAGATCGACATGTTCTCTGAAACGGACGGCGCCGAAACCGGTCCAGTGATTACGCCCTCCGTGTCCACAAAAAAGAAATCGGAGAATAAAAACGTTCCGGGCGTTACGGTTGCGTGCCCCTCGTGCGCCGAGGCGAATCCGAAAAAGAACATGACATGTGAACATTGCGGCGCAGCGCTCTATGTGAAATGCCCGAAATGCCTGTCGTTTACCGAGACATTTACCGATGAATGTCCGGTCTGCCATTCCAATATCGATCGTGCACGCCGACAGGCTGCCGATGACCTTCGCGCTGAGCTGAAACCGTATGACATTCTCGAGGGAGGGTACAATGTTTGGTTTCAGGCGAACAACATCGAGTTGAGCGAGAACGAGCGGGTAATCGTCGTATTCCCAAAAGGGAATTTTTTGACCTCCGGCCCCGCAGTTATTCCCATGATCTATTCAAAAGAGGGGGCCAAAACGGACTGCAATGTCGTTCTCACCGATAAACGCTTTATTCTGTCGTTCGGCGACAAGATCATCAGCTCAGAGCTGCCCTATATCGACAGCTGCGCCGTTTCGGGTACCGGCAACCTTCTTATTCGTAAATATTTGTTGCTGATATCATACAAAGGCGGCACATACAAAATCATCCTGCCTTACGGCGCCGGAAAATCGCGCAAGATTCTGGACAGGATCGCGACATTTATTCAATCGGTAATGCTGAAATGACCTCACCGAAAAAACCACATGTACAGCTTCTCGGCGCCGGACGGACCGGAACGGCGATATCTGTGGCGCTGTCGCGGGCGCGATACCGTTTTACTTGGATCGGCTCGAAAAAACTCGAGGATGCCCGGGCGCTTGCCCGTAAGGTCGGCATCGGGAGATACGGCGCTGGATTCAACGGATTCGGTGAAAAAGCGGAATTGCTGCTGCTCGCAGTGCCCGACGGCGAAATACGAAATACAGCAGCCGAGGCTGTCCGTGCAGGTATTGTCGACAGTAAGACATTTGCACTACATTTCAGCGGCGCACTCGGATCGAGCGAGCTTGAGGCCGCCTTGCTGGCAGGGGCGTCGGTCATGGCGTTCCATCCGGCGCAGACATTGACCATGTCCTCAAATCCCTTGACCGTATTTAGGGACATCTGTTTCGATATGGAGGGGGACGATGCCGCGTGCGCTCTTGGCGAACGGATTGCCGCCGACCTCGGCGCGGTGTCGATACGGCTCGATCCCAAACAGCGTGTGCTGTCGCACCTCGCCATGACCGCAGCCTCGAACTATACGGTATCGCTGATGCATCTCGCAGGTGAAATCATGGCAGCCGCCGGAATTCCTAAGGATAAGACCGCTATGATGCTCCGGCCGCTGTTCTCCGCAACTGCGCAGAATGTCACCTCAATCGGTACAATAAAAGCGCTCACTGGACCTGTCTCGCGGGGCGATACGGATGTCCTGAAACGGCATTTCGAAGCGCTCGCGGAATTCGATGAGCGGTACCGGACGGTTATCCGTGAACTCGCGCTGACCGCGCTTGATATCGCTGTCGGCCGCGGGGATGTTACGCCGGAGAAATCTGGAGAGATCAAGAGAATTATACTGAAGTAAAAGAGTCGCCGCTGCAAAGCAACGGATTTAAACGAAAAGAGGGGGCAGTTTATAACTGCTCTATTTTTTTTATTATTCTGCAATTCTCCTCGGTTTCACCCGTTCTCTCGGCACCGCCGGCCGCTCTTTCATATGCTCGCCGTCGCGGGTGGTGAAATAGAAAATGGTCACCGGTTTGTCGGACAGATTGAGATTGGCATGCCAGGTCTTGTCGTCCGGCGGGATCATGTAGGCTGTTCCCGGAGGCAGCTCGCGGAAATGCTTGCCGAGCAGGGTGTGGATATCCCCCGAAATCGCGCACCATACCTCCTCCACATTCGAACTGTGGCTGTGCGGCTGCGCCATGGTGTCGGGCATGAGCGTGACCACAAGCGAGTTGCGCAGCGTTGCGGTGCCGTCATCGTCCCGGATAACCGATTTGTTGTGGTTCACCCAGTGCCCGGTGGTGATCTCGTAATCGTAGGTTGCGAGATCGTAGACCACAAGGCGGTCGTTTGGCGTGAATCCCTCGTAGGTCGGCTCGGAGACGAGATAACATGTCAGCGGCTCGTACCGGTCGATATTTGTGATGGTGAATTCCAGCCCCTCCGGCACAAGAAATCCGACGCCTCCGTGAAGATCGTATTCGTCACTGCCCCCGCGGAGAATGCCGGCGCCGGACAGGATGTAGAATACCTCCTGTTCGCCTTTGAGCGTTGTCGGCAGGGTCGAGTCCCGCGGTTCCAGAGTGGCATAGACAAACCGTTTGACACGGTTCAGTACCGCTCCGGCGCGTTCGGGTTTGCTCGGATTACCAGTGCCTTTTGTAAGGATTTCGCGCTCGATGAGATTGCCGTGGGTGCGTGTCGGATAGTTTTCACGCCAGCTTCCCATGAACATGTCGGCGTCGATATCGCGGTCGGGATTGAAAAATGAACCGTCCAACCTTGAAAAAGGGATATTTTCACCCCGCGGATTGTAATCCGGCCCGTGAATGGCGAATTCGAAATACCGCACCGTTTCACCGGTGGGATTGATATGGGCATGCGGCGTTTTACCGTCAGGCGGGACTTTGAACGCCATGCCCGGCGGCATGTCACGGAGCTGTTTGCCGAGGAGTGTCTTGCCGGGCCCCTCGATGGTGCACCAGATTTCCTCGAATCCCGGATTGTGACTGTGCGGCTGTGCCATGGTGTAGGAAAATTGACGGACATCGAGCACATACTGAAACATCGCCTGCCCGTCGTCGCGGTCGATTAGGAACTTGTTGGCGTTGCACCAGTGCGCTCCGGCGATATCGTATTCGCTGGTTGCCTCGTCGTGCCAGGTGATGGTTTTACGGGGCACGAAACCGTCATGGGTCGGCTCCGAAACAAGGTAGAATGTCAGCGGATTTTCGGCATCGGCTTCCATCGAGAAAGAAAGCCCTTCGGGGATAATGAATGACACCTCGGGATAGATGTCGAAATCCTCTCCTGCGCCGCTGACAGTTCCTGTGCCCGACAGACAGAAAAAGACCACCTGCTCGCCGCGAAGGGTTGTGGCAGGAATTGTGCCGGCGGCGGGAAGCTCTGCATAGGAGAACCGGTTTGCGTATTTCAGCACCGCGCCTTTTCGCGGAGGCTGCATGGGGTCGCCCTCGTTGCGGGTGAATATTTTCCGCTCGATCAGATCGCCGTAGGACCGCTCGGGGGACGCGTTCTGCCAGCTGTTCATGAACATGTCGACATCCACATCTGTCGCGGGATCATAGGGGCCTTTTTCAAGGCTTCCCCAGGGTGACGTTTCCGAAAACGCTGGTTCGGCAAGGACAAAGGCGAGCAAAACTGCGAGTATCGTGTGTTTCATTCGATGATTCCTCTTCGGGAGTATAACATTCGATGGTATCGAATAAAAATATTAAAGATACCACGTCTGTATGCAAGCGGATTCATTATCTGGCCGTGTTGTATGACGTATCACAGTCCAGAATACAACACACAAGGAAAGTTTCGCTCCGATTACGGGCCTACTTTCGAAAAATCGACCATGAATGTGCGCCATTTCACTTTTTTCCGAGAACGGCATTTAGTTTCGCTGCCTTTGGTTATTGACCATGTTCGATAGGTTCGCATAGCGTATTGAGTTGTTTTGAAACGGAACCGCTGCTGGCTGTTGAGACGGGTTGTGTTCTTCAGGACAAGCCCTACATGCATACGCCAGCCGTCCTGTCCGAGATCGGTCGGTATATATATCATATCCGACTGGAATGGTCTTTCCTCGAACCAGTCATCAGTCCAGTTGTCCACCACACGGGAATCAAGTCCAAGATCAGCTCCATATGAATTCTGGCCATAGACATATGTTGTGGGAGTTTGAAGATCGTATATTGAAGTAACCCATGTGCCTTTAGGGTCAACAGGTCTATAAGCACGATTGATAGCTTGCCTCCAGGATGCCCGCTGACCGTTCCAACGCCAGCGGTTTATATGACAGTCCATATGAGTGAATTTGACTTCACGCGTAAAATTGGACTCGTTTATAAAACCGTTTTTGGTATAGTATTCTATTTCATGGTTGCCGGAATCGCTAATGTCAGTACGAGTAGTCCATAAGTTTAAATTGGCTCCTCCATAACTTCCGGGCCCCATGATAGTTGTTGAACCCGGATTTGTGTCCCAGTTAGTGTTTGTAAGCCAATCACAGGTTTTCTCGCCGATGGAATTATCATAAATAGTCTCTATACGGATATATGTGGCTCCCTGGTAATATCCCCTGTCTAAACGCTCGTGAACACGTGGAGCATCGCAGGTGAATCCGCCTGAATTCGGTGTGAATACCCGGACGATCTTTTCTGTGCCCTCGATGTTGCTGACTAACTGAACATAGAAATCAATATCGTTTCTAAACCACTGGTTGAGATCGCTGTCCGGTTTCCAGCGAGTGGATTCCCAGGGTTTGATTCGGTAGCTTCGGTACTGGACAGGATTGGTGTTCCGCATATCATCAGGCATGTAACCGTCTGAAATTACATCAGTATATGATTGGACGGCAATCTTGCCTGTTGCAGCAGGTTTTGCTGCAGTCGTATCGGGAGGATCGGGTTCTCCAATTTCCTCGATTGCCTCCTCTGCCAGGGAGATTATCGATTCAACATCGGAAGCGCCGAGCGTAATAATCTGTGAACCGCAGGGATCGAGACTGTCCGGGAGTACTACGCAAAGCTGCGCACCAACACCTACGCCAAGTGCAGATGCAATCGAGGCGACACCCGCAACCGAAGCGTCACCGGAATCGATACCTGCAAGGAAATCCTCGACAAACGCAGGGTTCTCGAACACGACAGGGGTGTCGCTATCAATGGCTGCATCGATAATCGGCTGAAGATTTGCAAGCATTTCGGGTGTGAGAATATTTGCATCCAGCGCAATACCCGCAGCGGTCTCAACGACCGAGGCCAGTACTGCCTGATCGAGACCCAAAGCAATCAGGTCGGCGACAGACATTGATCCGAATTGGTTCAAAAGATTGCCAAGTGTCGGAGCCGACCCCGCGAGGGCAATAAGCTGACCGGTGAGGTCGGGAGGATCCACGGGAATATCGGGATTATCTGGTATATTAGGATCGTCCGGCATATCGGGGATATCTGGAATTTCAAAAGCTTTTTTGGCACGTTTTGCAGCATTTGTCTGACCAATAATTATCTGAAGTATACCCGATAGCGTTTCCGGTTCTGTTTCAGGTTGTTCTGCATAAGGTTCGGAAATGTCACCGCCGGGATCGTTGGCGTTATAATTCACCGTAAAGTCATACACATTTCCGTCAACTAATGTCACATTGTATTCGTCATATGGTTCCAGAAAAGGAATAATATCATCGCGAAAAATCTCTACCCGATATGTTGTCGATACGGTTGTTTTCTCTGCCGATAATGAACTGCTCTTATACGAATCAGCCGCGATCGGAGCCGAACCGGTTGACACAGCGCCGCCCTCGAGCAGCAACATTTTCCGCGCCGCCGTTTTCATGCCGGATTCGATACGGTAAATGTACATTCCTGTGCCGGCCCAGTTGCCATTGTCGTCACTGCCGTCCCACATAATAGTATGATAGCCGTCGCTGAAATGTGACGCAGTCAGCGTTCTCACCGATTGTCCGAGTGCGTTGTATATGCGGATAGTCACAAACGCCGGGCTATCGAGGGAAAACGGAATAATCGTGGTCGGATTGAACGGATTGGGGTAGTTTTGCCCAAGTGAAAAATCTGATAAGGCACCCTCCTCGACCGATATCGGTTCACCAAGTTGAACCTCATAGTATCCCAGTTCGTCGGTGATGTCGAATGCCACTGAGATCGAATCGTTTTCATCGGTGAATATGATTGTTGCACTCTCGACCGGATTTCCGCTATCGTCGCTGACTGTCCCCGTTACCGAGGCGTAAAGAATGAACGGTGAATAAATCGTGCATAGGAAAAGCATAACCGGTATAAATATTGTTTTTTTCATAACGTCTCCAGCTAAGAGAGCAATAGCAATATTGCCATTATGTTAATAGTGTTTTCGATTCTTTTCCATGCAAATATCAAAAGAAATCAGCATATTTGCAAGTAGATAGTGATAATAAATGGCAGAACAATCAGAAGAAGCATTTTAGTCACTATGTTCAACACAATAATTCTTGCAACATTATATGCCACGTTTTATTTTGTGGGCGTCTGAAACCGGGACACGCAATCCATTTTTTTACCAAAACCGAGACGCCCATTTACGTATGATAAACCTTATTCTTTGAAAGTAATCATTTTTAAGCGTTTGCTCGATGAAAAGCGCATATTTTTTGAAAGAACTGCATGAACAACGAAAAAAAATTTCAAACAGGCAATATTCTTTCCCTTTCATTCGCACATCTGGTTCATGATACATATTCCGCGTTTCTTGCGCCGATACTCCCGCTGCTTATCATTAAATATGATATTTCATATGCTCTGGCAGGATTCCTTGCCGTTGCGCAGCGGTTGCCCTCTCTGCTGAATCCGGTTATCGGTGTCATTGCAGACAAGGTCAGTGCGCGATATTTTGTCATTCTTTCACCCGCGCTGACAGCAGTTGCGATGAGTCTCCTCGGAATTGCTCCACATTATACTGCTGCGGTAATACTGCTGATTGTTATGGGTATCGGTTCGACACTCTTTCATGTGCCTGCTCCGGTCATGGTGAAAAAAGTCTCTGGTGAAAGAACCGGCATGGGGATGAGCTGTTTTATGCTCGGCGGGGAATTTGCGCGGTCGCTCGGCCCGGTGGTTGTACTCGGTGCGGTTTCACTCTGGGGACTTGAGGGAATGTGGCGCCTTATTCCGTTTGCGCTTGCCACAACCGTCTTTCTTCATTTCAAACTTCATACAATCAAAATTTCCGATAATATGCCGCATCGGAAAAAGAACAGGGGTGTATGGAAAGAACTTGTGAAACACACGCCGTTTTTTCTGACTATTACCGGAATCATTTTTTTCCGCGCTACCATGCATAGCACACTCACATTCTATCTTCCAACCTATATGACAGCGAGAGGCGAATCACTGTGGCTTGCCGGTATGTCGCTGGCGATTCTTCAATTCTCCGGCGCGGCGGGAACGTTTTGCTGCGGAACACTGTCTGATCATCTCGGACGGAAACGGACACTGCTCATTATGGCCGTTATTTCACCGTCGCTTATGTGGCTGTTTATGATGCTCGGCAATGCCTATACGGTGCCGCTTCTTATTGTCATAGGGTTTACATTATTCGCCACAAACCCTATCCTTCTCGCCATGGTGCAGGAAACCGGGTCCGACCGCCCCGCGCTCATGAACAGCATATATATGGGAATCTCGTTTCTAATTACATCTGTTGTGGTCATGAGTGTGGGGAAAACGGCCGATATTGCGGGGCTTGAGATAACATATAAAATCGCCGCAGCGATGGCGTTTCTGACAATTCCGTTTATCTTGCGTCTCCCGGAGAAAAAATCGAAATGACGTATTTGTTCTATATAACACACCATGTTAAGCCGCTGTCATTGTCATTCAATATTTTTGAATGTGTGCGATTATTCCGGAAAACCAAATAGAATTTAAATAATCATGGTGAAATGCCAGAGACGCGAACTCATAAATGTGTTGCAGAGGCATATAAGCCCGTAATTATGATTATTTATAATCAATTTGCAGATTTTTCAGCAACAGTTTGTTCCAGGATATTCTTTAAGTTTTTTTATTAAGTGATTTTTGCGATAAATAACACTTGACAAACATAGAGGACATATTATATTCAGTATTAAACTCAAAGTGTGCCTATGAGACGATGCTGTTGAAAATATGAGGATTTTTCTCGCGTTGAATAGAGCAATTTTAGATAACATGTTTCAATTTACTGATAAACTGTTTGAACACTTGATTTGCTGCGGTTTTCTTGCTCAATAGGGGAAACCGGATGATGAGATTTGTTTAATTGAGAATAATTGGAAATCATATAATGATAGCAAAGGAGTATGAAAATTGGACAAAAGGTTAGTTATTCTCTCTGTCTGCCTGCTGTTATTTTCTTCAAGCGCTGTACCTTATGCTCAAAGTGTGTACGATATCAGACAGCTCTCCGATGAAGATTGGGCGGGTATGACAACTGAAGAGCGGTTGCAAGCTCTCAATATAGCAAATAATCATGCACAGAATCAGACGTTTCTCGGCGATTTCAACACAAATGGCGACCTCTATCAAAGCTGGGGGTACGATATTTATGAATTGAACGACAGCTATGAAAACTATGCGTTCCGCGGCTTTGATAATTACAATATTGTCAACGACCGCCGTGATCAATGGTACTATAACCAGTTCGGCGACAAACTCACGAAAATGAGACGAAACGCCACCCTGTGGAGGGAAACTCACAACGACGACGGTTCGGTTGATCTTACTGATGTATACCAGAATGGTAACTTTATCAACACCACGAACGGTGTAAATGCCGACGGTGTATGGGTTGCGAGAGAATCGACCGATGACTGGGCTGTTTCGATTGTCGAGGCCCGTTCTCTCCGGTTAAAATATACGCCGCTGACACTGAGTATTCCACAATTGGCGGGAACCGCTGTCGATTTTCAATCGGCCAATTGGGAGGCCCGTGCCGTAACCAGCATTGTTTCCGGCACGCTTTCACACGATTATCATGAACAGTCGCCTCGAGGGAAAAACTACTCGTCCTTGTTGCTTCGCGGCGGCCAGTTGCGAAGGAAATTCGGTGCGCTGACCCTCGGCGCGACGTATGTCAACATGTATGCCACACAGGGAAGCCGTAAAAACGGCAGTACGTTTGACGGTTCTGTGACTAACTACATGGCCACTCCGCTCAGATATGGAATCAGAATTGTCGACGATTCGCCCCATGACGGCAATGGCCCAATCATCAACGATGTTAAACTGATTGTTAACGGGCAGGTCCACAGCGAAATTGTTCCGTTTATTATTAAAGACGATTTACGCAGAGATCGACAGACGGCGATTTACAGTAAAGCCCAGCAGAAATATGGGCAAGGAGAATTCCCATTGCTTATAGAGACGGTGGGAGATCCTCTTCAACAGCTTGAGCGTTATCCAAAAATATACGATTATCTTTATATGCAAGACTACTTAAACGGTTGGAATAACAGTAGCCTTGCATCAAATTTCGATGTAGAACAGGGGAAAGAGTATTACGATATAATCGATCACACCGGAAAACCGATTCAGGTAAACGGATATGAAACCGTTGTATATATTTTCGATATTTCTACCATACCTAATAAAGTAACGGA
>CAZCDQ010000110.1:0-11825 GCA_964497605.1 uncultured bacterium | reverse complement strand
CAAGGCGGTTAAACGTAAAAAACCTCAACTGCAATTAGAACTCAGAATTTAACCGTACAGTTCTGATTTATATTAAAATTATTATTTTCGAGAATGAACATTATTACAAAATAATATGAGCGTTCTTTTAGATAATTTGTTATTTGTTAAAGAATTAACTTATATATTTAAATATTTTGTGAATCGAACACATGCCATTTAATCTGTTAGTAACCTTATTTCGAGCATGCTCTCATATACAACATTACTTAGACGTGGTTTATAGGGAAGACAGTCATAATCGGTCATTTTTTCAAAATAATCCCCATCCACCGATTCTGATTTATACTTAAATTCAGTAATATGATCACCGGTTTCCTCCCCCGACACTTCAGCAAACATTTCACCAAATTCATCCATTCTCAATCTTATATTCTGTCCTTTTAGGGTTACACTGGTTCTTTGTTGACCGTCATAGGTAATTGTGATTTCATTCTCATATTCAAAGGAAACAATCCTCAATGGGTTTTTGTCGAGGGTTATTCTAGCATTCCCTTTTTGGTGATACTCCCTATCTTCTATCCCTACTAAATGTGTATAATCCCATGAGCCGCTGAATACATTCCTTTTGAAAGAACCGTACCCTTTTAACAGTAATGGCGGAACAAAAAATCTTTCGCTTGAATAACCGTTTGAATCTTCAAAAAAGGCGTGAACTCCCAAATTAAAATCAACATATGTCGGCAATAATTCCTCTGAAGTTGACGATTTCATCGACGCATGTATGGTAAGCGAAATATTCTCCGTATCCCAATAGGGCAATTTAAGGGAACTGTTTATAACCATGGCAAAGAGTTCCTGGCTTTCAGATGCATCCGCCAGGTTTGACAAGATCACTTCCGGTCCTTCCCCCAGGAGTTGCAGCCTGTCGTCTTTCCATCTGTAAACCTGTATGGCAATATCAGATTCATCATACTCTTGGGATTCAGATGCAAATTGCAGGGTGTCGATTTTCTCGGTGACGGTATCTGGAATGGAAATATAATGCACCTGCGCGGAAAGATCGGCAAACTGTGCATCGTATGTCATGAGAGTGTCATCCGGTGTAATTTGAAAGGCATATGAGAGAACATCTATATGTAAAAACGAAAAATAATTATCTAATGTATATACTTCATTCATTAAATATGATTTCAGGAATGCCGGCCACCATATATACGGCTCTGCATGTATACTGTTGGAAATCGTGTTGTACCCGTGCTCCCCTTTGTGCACTTCTTCAACCATGGATGCGAGCACCTGGTCCCCGGCAGTGATATTGTATGTCTGGTCAAGGTATTTAATCATTGCAGTCATTGATTCCCAATACGCTCCCCTGGTCCCGCTTGCGTTCGTTGGCCAGCCTTGAAACAATGCGGTTCTGTTGTTCTTAAACTCTTCAGGCACATAGTATGACGCGTGTTCAATATTTATGTTGCCGGAATCATCGATTAACGTGCGCATCCATATGGACACAGCGCCCACCAGCCACGTTGCATTTGGATTCATATCAGGATACCGTGACATGAACACGTATCGCATGAACGCTTCGGTAAAATCCCGTTTTGTATAGACAGATAGCGGCAAATAAATATTTGAGGGATTGCATTGAATCATCGGTGCGTTGTATGGATACATGGAAAATGTTCTCGGGCTCATGATTTCTTTGGAAGAATTTACTCTAATGATTTTAAGATCACTTTCGAATGGATCGGGTAGTATATCATCGATTCCCATGTCGCGGCAGGTATCATACAGTTCTTCAAGAAATACTCCCAGGGCTTCGGCTTGCTGTTCATATGACTCTTTGAAAGTCATATGAAAATGGCCCTCGCTGCTCTCCACCGATTCATGGCCCGTAATCGCCGCGAGTATGAACTCGAGCACATCGTCGGATTCATCGTGAGATGCGGCTGATTTGGCATTGCCGGATTGGTTCACCGGAGGGATATCAGCCTTGAGGTATCCTGCCGCTGCGACAGCTGGCACAAACTGGTACACAAGGACATCGCTATCCGTGAATTCGTCGTACACCATGTTCCCCACTGCAATAAAGCTTTCATGCGAGAGTGTCCCGGTATACCTGAGCCTGACTGTCAGCGGCTCCGCGAAATCCCCGGGAATACCCGAAAGAGTGTAAGTACCTGATATGGGCGCATCTTCATCAAACGGTTCGTTACTTTCAGAAATCGAGATGGCAGAGGATCCGGAAAATGCATGTGCTGGGATTGACAACTGTATCTCATCATGGGTGATTTCACCGCCAGCCGCGTCGATCTGCCCGGATACCAGCGCGTCACTGTCGGGAGAATCTGAAGAAGAAGGTCCCGTTGAACTGGAGCATGATGAAATCATAATGCACATCAGAAGATACAAAAAGCACATGCTGCTAATAATCTCGAAGTGTCTCTTGTTTGTATTCATCCGGTTATCCGCTATTCTTCAAATCATAAGCACGAAGTGTAAATATTTTAATTTATTTTAACAACAGGAAAATTATTAAAAATCAAATTTTTATTTTTTTACATGAACTCTCCCCGACCCAAGGGTCGGGGTATCACGTTGCCTCGCCTGTGCTCGGCAATACAAGGTAAAGATTCGAATGATATACATCCCACGACGCAAGCATCGGGGAATTCAAGATTAAAGTGTCCAACATGTTCTTATAGAATATATTTAATTATTTATCCATACCACCTCTTGTAACAAATAATGGGTAAATACAACCATAATATATTATAACAAATAATAATAAGATGTCAAAATAATATCTGGCGAGACTTCATGTGCTCACAATTGGAGATCTACTTCACAAAAAATAATAAATTGGCAAAGTATAAGAATGTTGAATGAGAAAATTGTGCCAACAAGTTTTTCATGAATCAAGAATACATGAAACTGATTCGCATTCTTACTTCAATTTATATTATCTACCCTGAATAAATACAAAATAGGTTGGGGACAGTGTTGGGGACAGCCTTTTTCCCCCAAAAAAATGGACTTAAAAAATACACCTAAGTCCTTGTTTTTATTGTGGAGCGGGAGACGGGGATCGAACCCGCGACATCAAGCTTGGGAAGCTTGCGTTCCACCACTGAACTACTCCCGCTCTTGTGGCAAGGCATGGGCTGTCTTGCCACATTTATTTACAGGTTAAATATATCCTGAAACAGGCAACGAGTCAAGCCGAATCGCACCGGCGACTCACCGTTCGGGGCGGGGTGTCACTCGCCTCCGAGCCACTTTTCAGCCTCCGCAAATACTTCCTCAGCAGCGCCGGGTTCGACGGGATTGATCTGCCGGACATTATCCATCCCGCGGAACCATGTCGTCTGACGTTTGGCATAGTGACGAGTATTGGATTTCATTCGCTCGAGACATTCCTTAAATGTGGATTCGCCGTCAAGGTACGGGAACCACTCCTTGTAGCCGACCGTATCTAACGCGGTCAGGTCGCGGCGGTATGGTTTCTCGAGCACCGATTTTAGTTCCTCGACCAACCCCCGCGCGACCATGTCGTCCACACGGTTGTTCACACTCCGGTACAGCGCTGCTCTCTCTTTCTCCACGACAATGGAGAAATAATCGTACTCACCGCCACTCACAACATCCGACGTGCGGCATTCGGTGAACGTCCGCCCGTTCGAATAATACACCTCGAGCGCCCTGAGTATTCTGAACGAATCGTTTTCGTGAAGTTCCCGGGCACGGACGGGATCGACTGCGGCAAGTTTTGCATACATGGCGGGGGTGCCGGAATCTGCAAGCTCCCGCTGGAGTCGTTCGCGTACCTCACTGTCCGCTTCAATTCCCTCAGAGAGACCGTGCATAAACGCCTTGATATAGAATCCTGTCCCACCGGAGATTATCGGCAGTTTCCCGCGGGAGACGATGTCGCGTGCAATTTCGGACGCCCGAAGCACCCATTCTCCGCAGCTGAACGGTTCGTCCGGATCAAGAATGTCGATAAGATGATGGGGAATCCGTGCGCGTGCATCCAGGGAGGGTTTCGCAGTGCCGATATCAAGATAACGGTACACCTTGCGGGAATCGGCGCTGATGATCTCACCGTCAAATCGTTCTGCGGCGTCGAACGCGATCTTCTTTTTCCCCGAGGCGGTGGGGCCTGCGATGATGAGTATTTTGGGAATCACCGTCCGAATCTCCGGGCAAGCTCGTCGAGCGTAAGTTTCACCACTGTCGGACGTCCGTGTGGGCAGTTGAACGGCGAGGTCGTGGCGAACAGCCGGTCGACAAGATAGCGCATTTCAATCTGGTTCATAGGTTTGCCGGATTTGATCGCCGCGCGGCAGGCAAGCGATGCGGCAAGTTTGTCGATATAGCCGGAGGTTATTTTACCGTACGTGCGCATTTCCTCGATGAACTCATGGAAGATGGTTCCCTCGCCGAACCTCGACAGCCCGGACGGCACGGCGTCCACGAGAATCGTCCGGTCGCCGAATTCTCTAACCCCGAATCCGATGGTGTTCAGATGGGGAATCATCGGCTCGAGCACATCGTAATCGGCGGCGGAAAAATCGTAGGTTGCGGGGAACAGAAGCTGCTGCGCCGAAGCCGGTTTGCCTCTGAGATTGCCGAGAATCTCCTCATAGAGAATGCGCTCGTGCGCGGCATGCTGATCGATAATGATTGCCCCCTCTTTCACTGTCGCGACAATATAAAGATTATTGAGCTGCAGGAACCGCGGTCCCTCGTAACGGGATTCGTTGCTATCCCCACGCACACCCTGTTCCGTGGATTGAGCGGCTCCCGAATCCGTTCGGAACGCAAATTCTGTTTGCGCCTCATACGCCTGAAAGCTGCCTGCCGGAACGGACCGGGTGATTTCTTTAATCCAACTCTGCGCCGGCGGATTATAGACCGTAACCGGAGTACCCGTCTCGCTGAAATCGAGAAACTGCGCCGGTTTTTCCCCGATCTCCGGCGCCGCGGTCATGGTCTGAAACGACTGCTCGACCGTTTCACGCAGCGCATTCAGCATGTTCATATCGCGGTGTATACGTATCTCCCGCTTAGAGGGATGGATATTCACATCGATCCGCCGCGGTTCCACCTCAAAATACAGAACAAACGCCGGATACAGTCCTTTCTGCAGCGTGTGGCCGTACCCCTGCATAACCGCTTTCAGGATGCTTTTCGATTTCACCGGGCGGCCGTTCACCACGATGAACTGGTCGAATCCCGTGGAGGCGGTCTCAGGTTTCCCAAGAAACCCCTCTACAAAGATCCCGTCCGATTCAAGACTCACCGGCACAATATACCTCCCTATGTTCTCTCCGAGGATCTGCCCGAGCATTTCGCTTCGGTCGGCGCATTTACGGTACGAGAATACCTCTCTGCCGTTGGAAACGAGGTTGAGCGATATTCCCGGTTCCGCTACCGCGTAATCGTAAAGTACTTTCTTGATATGTTTGATCTCGGTGCTTTCCGTTTTCAGGAATTTGCGCCGTGCAGGGAGGTTGAAAAACAGGTTTTTCACCTCGATATCGGTGCCGCTGTCGCGCCCGGACTGGGTCACATTTTTCAGCACACCGCCGTCGATAACAAGCCGAGTCCCGAATTCCGCGCCCTCCTCGCAGGTCGTAATCGTCGCCTTCGACACCGACACAATCGATGGAATCGCCTCACCGCGGAATCCGAGGGTTACAATGTTTTCGATATCGCCCGCTTTCTCGATTTTCGAGGTGGCGTGACGTTCGATGGAAAGCAGCGCATCCTCCTCGCTCATACCGCTGCCGTTATCCGACACCCGAATGAGCCGTGCGCCGCCCCTTTCAATCTCCACCGTGATCGCATCCGCGCCGGCATCGATAGCGTTTTCAACCAACTCTTTCACCACCGAGGCGGGGCGTTCGACCACCTCGCCCGCGGCGATCTTGTTTGCGACAATGTCCGGGAGTATCTTTATTTTTGCCAAATTATTTCCTTTGAAAATGTATGAAATTTATAAAGAAAAATATTCAATTAGAGGATGGTTTTCAAGGATTATATATAAATGATAATTGTAAAAACTTTCTGAACCGCAGATGGACGCTAATTATTGGATTTCGCTGATTTATTTATCACAATGAATGGGATTTTTTATAATAATCTGCGTATTCATTCGGGAAATGGAAAATTTCTCTTTACATATTTATATCTTATATGTATACTAACCATAACTTAATGGTTAGTATACAAACGAGGAGAATACATGAAAAAATTTTTATGTATTATGATTATATTTATCAGTTTTGTGTCCGAGGTTTATTCTGATGTTGTTCTTAAAGGGGAATTGGTTATTCAAGAAAGTATTGTTGGTGCCAAATATCTCGGTGAAGTCACAAATAACTCTGATACTGCGGTGACTGATGTAAAAGTAACAATAGTGGCTAAAAACGAAACCGCTCAGAATATCGATGTTTCATCCGGATATGTCGACGGATACTCCGAACCGGACGGTTGGTCCGATTCATTTATTCCAAAAGGAGAAACTGTTCCGTTTTATTTCTTTGGCGATGCCGAGGCCGATTCAATTGCATCATATGAATGCACCATTACGTATAAAAATTCAGATAAAACATATATCGAACTATTTTCTGTGAGCAATATATCGCAATCATCCAACTGGTTAAGTACAAGCATTTTTGGTGAAATAACAAACCTCTCCTCTCAGGCTTTCACTTTTGCGAACATTGTTTTTGCATTTAATGATTCAGAAGGAAAAATCATTGCTGTCGAGAACGCGTATGTTAAAGGCTGCTCTCATATACCATCGGAAGACACTACAATCTTTCCGGGTAATTCTGCCCCTTATGAACTCTTATTAATTTCAAGTCAAGATTACGCGTCATATTATACAATAGTGAATTATTCGACAAGTATATCTGCCCAAGAGCAATTCGGATATGAAGAAATTGTTGTTGACGGGGAATTATCTATTATAAATGATAATAACAATGTGCGGTATGTCGGATATATCGGAAACAATACTACATATGATATATATTTTGTAGAGGTTTGTTTTATATCCCGTGATATTGACGGAAAAATATTGGATATTTCATATTCTTTTGTTGACGGTACAAATTACGAATATATGAGTTCACTTACAACCGATACCCACATATCCCCATTTGCCAAAGCGCCTTTTGAGGTATCATCAAATGCATCATATGATAAAATGACAAATTATGAGACTAGAATCTACTTCAGCAAAGCCGATACCCCTTCAAATATTGAAAATAAATCCCCCGAAGTATTTGTTTTAAAACAGAACTACCCGAATCCTTTCAATCCGACAACTACAATTGAGTTCAGTCTGGCTGATTACTCACCTGTCGAATTAAAAATATTTAATTGCTCGGGTCAATTAATTGAAGAATTAGTAAACGGATATTTTAGTGCTGGGACTCATACCATTCAATGGGATGCTTCTTTGTATCCAAGCGGCATATATTTTTATCGGCTTGTATCGGGCATGAATTCTGAAAACGGGAAAATGCTTTTGGTTAAATAATCACCCCTCTCCATCCAACCCCACTTTCCGCTTCAACTGCTCCAATAACAGCAGCGCCTTCAGCGGTGTCAAGTTGTCGATATCGACCTCGCGCAGTTCCTCCACTACGGGATGTTCGGGAAGCTGAAACAGGCTGAGCTGATAGTCGCTGTCCCTGGATTTTTCGTGCGTGGCGGAAAGTTTCGGTTTGTTATTGATGTTGAACTCGTTCGCTTCGAGGGTGCGGAGGATTTCTTTGGCACGGTCAATGACTTTCTTTGGCAGCCCCGCGAGACGTGCGACCTGAATGCCGAGGGACTGGTCCGATCCGCCCTCGACAATCTTCCGCAGAAACACGATCTCCTCGTTCCATTCTTTCACCGCGATGTTGTAGTTTTTTACCCGCGGAAGGATGGTCTCGAGCTCGGTCAGCTCGTGAAAGTGCGTGGCGAACAATGTCCGCGCCGCCGAGGCCTGCACCTGGTGAAGGTATTCCACTATCGCCCATGCGATGCTGAGCCCGTCGAACGTCGAGGTGCCGCGCCCGACCTCGTCAAACAGCACCAGACTCTTCGGTGTGCAGTTGTTGAGAATGTTGCCGGTCTCGTTCATCTCCACGAGGAATGTGGACTCGCCGCCAGCAAGATTGTCCGAGGCGCCGACTCTTGTGAACAGACGGTCGACCGTGCCGATACGGGCGTACGATGCCGGCACGAACGATCCCGCCTGCGCCATGAGTACGATGATACCCACCTGGCGGAGATAGGTGGATTTCCCGGCCATGTTCGGTCCGGTGATGATGAGTATCTGGTCAGATTCGCCGTTGAGAAGTGTGCCGTTCGAAACAAATTTTCCCGCAGGGAGGAGCGTTTCAACGACTGGGTGACGGCCGTCCCTGATATCGATGATGGCGCCGTCGTCAATCTCCGGGCGCACATACCCTTTGAGTTCGGCCGCCTGCGCGTATGACTGGAGCACGTCGATCACTCCTACTACCGTTGAAAACGCCTGAATGTCTCTGACCCGTACACCGACCTCTTTGCGAAGTTCGGTAAACAGATTCCGCTCGATCTCGGCAATGCGGTCGGCGGCGCCGAGTACTTTTGCCTCGTATTCCTTGAGTTCCGGAGTGATGAACCGCTCGGCGTTCACCAGCGTCTGCTTGCGGATATAATCCTCGGGCACATTCGGCAGGTTCGATTTCGACACCTCGATGAAATAGCCGAACACGTTATTGTATTTCATCTTGAGGTTTGATATACCGGTGCGTTCGCGCTCTTTTATTTGAAGATCGGCGATCCATTTCTTGCCTGAACGTGAAATGTCGCGGAGTTCGTCAAGTTCCCCGTCGATTCCGTCGCGGAAGATGCCGCCGTCCGACACAAGCACCGGCGGTTCGTTTACAATCGAATCTGTAATGCGCGACGCAATATTACGGAGATCAACGATCCCTGCGGCGCAGTCCTTGAATACGACTGATTTGAACTGCCCGGCTACACGGCTCAGCTCCCACGACCGTTCGAGCGATTCAGCAAGCGACACAAGATCGCGCGGATTCGCCCGTTCGAGACAGACACGGCCGATGAGACGTTCGATATCGCTGATGCCTCCAATAATGGAACGAATATCCCCGAGCATATCGGGATGCTTGGTCATCTCTTCGACAGCATCGAGACGGCGGTTTATCAGTTCCGGTTCTTTCAGCGGATTTAGTATCCAGGATTTCAGCAGCCGTCCGCCCATCGAGGTCGCGGTATGGTCGACAACACTAAGCAATGTCCCGGAGGACCCCGTTGAATCGGACAGTGTGGAGGTCAGTTCGAGATTGTTCCTGCTTTTTGCATCGAGAAACATGGTTTCGTCGGGACGGTACGATTTTATAACATTGATATGGCCGAGCGAGGCTTTTTGGGTTTCTATGAGATATGTTAGAACCCCGCCTGCCGCCGCGATGCCGAACTTACTGTCCTCAAGGCCGAATCCTTTGAGATTGGCAACTTTGAAATGATCGGTAATCAGGTCCTCGGCGTAATGTTTTTCGAATGTCCATCCGTCGCGATATGTCACCATCACACCGCCGAGTCGGCTTTTTATCGCGCGTTCGATCTCCTCCGGTTCGTTTTCGGAGAGAAGCACTTCGGCGGGATTGATTCGTTCGATTTCCTGTATCCAGTCCTTTGTTTCGGGAATGTCGCCAGCCAGAAATTCACCGGTCGATACATCCGCCATCGCGATGCCCGCACGGTTGCCGTTTATCGAGAGCGCGGCGAGGAAATTGTTGCTCCGCGAATCGAGAACCTCCTCGTTCATGGCGGTTCCGGGGGTGACAACCTGCACAATCTCGCGTTTCACCGGCCCTTTCGATTTCCCGGGAAGTGAGGTCTGTTCGCAAATGGCGACTTTGTGTCCCGACCGGAGCATTTTCGTGAGATAGCCGTTCAGCGCATGGTAGGGTATCCCGGCCATGGGGATAGGGTCTTTCTGATTCTTGTTCCGAGAAGTCAGTGTCAGGCCGAGTATCCGCGAGGCGGTTTTCGCGTCCTCGAAAAACATCTCGTAAAAATCGCCCATTCGGAAAAACAGCACAGCATCGTCATACTCTTTCTTGAGATCGAGATACTGCTGCATGACCGGCGTGATGTTCGATGTGCTTTTTTTTGTCATAATAAGTAATCATGTTTAGGTGTCGAAGAATCTTAAAATATACCCTTCTGTACCGATTCCTCGGTACATCTCCCATTCAAGGAGAGACTCTGATATCAACAGTCCCTCTTGACAGGCGGGAAACCGCGAAGCGAAGGGGGTGGATAAACGTCATTCAAGTATATATACAATCGCGTCCAGTCCGGTGTCGCGGGTAATTCGTTTGACCATCCATTCCGCCTCGCCGCGGGTGATATAATAGCCGACCTGGACAGCGTAATAGTGGGTGTTCTGAACCGTTTTCATCATTATTCGCGCATCGAATCCGCTGCTGTCGAGCGTCCGCTTCACTTTCAGCGCCCGCGCCTGCTCCTTATATGCTCCGACCTGCACCGAAAACTGTGCATTCTCCTGCGGCGACGACTGAACCGGAGCGCTCGGAGAGGTCTGTTCCGGCTCAGTAAACACAATCCCGGAATCGTAGGCAAACGACGAATTCTCCGCAATAGCTTTCCCCTCCTGACGGATAGCGTAAGCCTGATAGCTGTTCGGATAGTTCTCAAGGAGCCGCGCGGTGAATTCCCTGGCATTCTGTTCGTTCCCCGATTTCCGCCAGCTCAGCGCAATCACCTCGAGCGCCCGCGGGGTAAACGAGCTGTAATCGTCTTTTTCGCCGATAACCTGAAGCGCGGTCTCTCTCGCTTTGACCCAGTCCTCAGCGGCGGCATGGCATTCCATAAGGCCTGCCGTTGCGCGGAGCCTGAGCCGGCCGACTGTATCAAGCTCGATACACTTATTGAAATGACTTTCTGCGGTATCGGCATTTCCCTCGGAAAGCGTTATCACTCCCAGGTTGTAATGAGCATTGACACAATGCGGGCTTTCGGGATACAGTTCTGTCAGCCGAGCGTACAAATCTTTCGCTACCGTAGCGCCGTCCCCTGCAAAAACGAGTTCAGCCCGCCTATAGAGCGCCTCCGCGGCAAACGTGGAATCTGCAAGCCGCTCAACTTCCTTGAAATACCAGAGCTTTTTGTTGAGGTCCGGTTCTATTTCGCCGAGATAGAACAGCACCATGGGATTTCCCGGCTGTTTGCGCTGAAACGTGTTGAGTTCGACCCGTGCCTCATCGATTTTTCCCTCTCCGATTAGCTCGATCGCCATTTGGGGGACATCATAATCATCCTGCGCCGCTGAGAACCGCGCCCCTGCTATGCAGCATACAAGAAACATCAGTATAAGCCCCGTTCGTTTCATTCCAACATCCTACGTTTTGGCTTTGTTTAACAGCAGCCGGGCATCATCCCGCTGCCGGTTCGGTCACAACCTGACTTCCCACAATTGAGGCGCCTGTGGTCGATTCGATATGTACGGTTACCATCGATCCCTCGCCGATACTGTCATCCTCTGTCTGAAAAATAACAGGGATGCCGTACTCCGAAAATCCGAACCATCCCCTGCCATCCTTGCTTGGTGATTTCACCATTACCGTCACATCTCGTCCGATATAATCGCCGTGCTTTTCGTGCGTGATGTCGTTCTGAAGTGCAATTGCCTCGCTGAGACGGGCCAGCCTTGTTTCCTCCGGTACGCTGTCTTCGCGCCTGCATGCCTCCGTCCCCTCACGTTCGGAGTAGCGGTATAGAAATGCGAATTCGTAACGCAC
>CAZCDQ010000109.1:0-11851 GCA_964497605.1 uncultured bacterium | reverse complement strand
TTTGCATATTTTAAGAAAAATACTTGGAGAATATCGTCCTGTAGAAATTAATAATTTTATAAATAACTATAAGAAAAAGTGGCAAAAAGCTCTTTTATATCATCCACAAATAAAAATTGAATCTCAATATATAAATATTGATAATTATTAAGCTATTCATTTCTCACCACCACTCCAAACCATCCCCCCCTAATTTCACCAAACTCCGTCGGCTGTTTTGAGAATTGCCGCGATACAGTGAAACATTTTTAGCAACTGTCGAGAGACATTCCGGTAACGCTATTCTCTCAGCTCGTGATCGCGGTAGCGCGCGAAATAGAAAATTTTGATCTGCTCGTCACCGGGATTGATATTCGAATGCGTTGTACGGCCGTCCGGCGGAATCATGTACGCGGTGCCCGGAGGCTGTTTTCTGAGCTGACGGCCCATAAACGCAAGGCTGGTACCCTCATAGGCAGCCCAGACCTCCTCGGTGCCCTCGCCGTGCGAATGCTGATCGCCGATGGTCAACGGGTCGAAGGCAACAGTTAATATCCGCTCAAGGGTACCGAGACCGTCCTCCGTCTCGAACAGATATTTCACAATATGCACCCAGTGCCCGGTGGTAGAATCGATGGGTATGGTATTTGAGTTCCGCACCAGCATGTGCTCGTTGGGACGGAATCCCTCCGGTATCGGCTCGGTAACAATGTACATGGTGATGGGCTCGTCCCCGTTGTTTTCCATGACAAATTCAAGATTCGCCGGCATAAGCACACAGATGCCGCGATAGAGATCGGCAGTTTCGCCGCCGGCCTTGAGGGTTCCTTTGCCGGAGAGGATGAAATAGATTTCCTGCTCCATATCCAGCGCCTCGGCTACAGTGGACGCTCCGGTATCGAGTGTGCCGTAGACGAAAGCGTTGACATATTTCAGCACGGCGCCTTTCCGCGGGGGATTCAGCGGATCGCCTTTGGTGAGAATGTCGCGGGTGACAATACCGCCGTGGATAAAACCCGGCATGGAGTCTTTCCAGTGTCCGAAATACATGTCGATACGGTGCGGATCGTATTCGTTCCGCTGTTGGGCGGTTACAGCCGAAGTAATAACAAGCATAAGTGCGAGCGTGATACAAACGCTTTTTCTGACCATTTCGATTCTCCTTGCATATACTGATTTGTTAACACTTTGCACGATGGTGAAATATATGACCGGTGCACGGAGAATTTCAAGAGATTTTATCGAAAAGGGTGAGATTTGATGGTGGCAGAGAGATATGTTACTGATGTTACATTGTAACATATATTCTAAAAATATTTATACAATCTTGGCCGCCTCACATTAACCGAAAACTAAAACACCCTCATCAGTATAACAGAGAACTAAATTGAGCGATTCTTGAGGAGCAACCCTTGCGGTTGCCAAAACATTAAGAATAAGCGGGCAGGAGCAACCCCTGCTCCCAATGAAGTTGATACTATATATTGTGATTTAAGGCAATCCCTAATTATCCTATAATTCATCATTTATTAAGTACCGAAGTCAAGTGAATAGCTTATATACATATTTTTACGTCCACTCTTCTACGGTACCTGCAATAAAGATACTATCACGAACAGCGGCCGTTTCAATCACGCAAAGAACCGTTTTGATATTTGCTGATCTTTCATTATTATAGACAGTAGAAAGAATATATATTATCGGTGCTTTCTACGCCGACAAGGATATCAATCGGTCCGATAACACTCTGTACTAAAGACAATCATGAACGAAAGGAGTTCATTATGGACAGGCGCACCATCATCCGCATGGCGCCGGCAGCGGCCCTCGGGATACCGTCCCTCGCCGCGGCGCAGGATATGACTACCATCACACTCCCCGTACCGGAAACAAGCGGCGGTCTGCCGCTCATGGATGCGCTCATGAGCCGGATGTCGACCCGTGAGTATTCCACCGAAAAGCTCCCGCTTCAGGAGCTTTCCAACATTCTCTGGGTTGCATGGGGATACAACCGTCCCGACCAGGACCTCCGCACCGCGCCGTCATCGAGCAACCGTCAGGAGATGCAGGTCTATGCCATCCTCGAGGAGGGAGTCTACCGCTACAACGCCCGCGAGAACACGCTTACCATGACCGTGAAAGGCGATATCCGGCGGTCGGCGGGCGAACAGGATTTCGTATACACCGCGCCGCTGAACCTGGTGTATATCGCCGATCTCACCAAGATGACCCAGACCTCGCGCGAGGCGAAGATTGTGACCGCCTCGGCGGACGCCGCGTTTCTGAGCCAGAACGTCTATCTCTACTGCGCGTCACGGGATCTCGGCACGGTTGTCCGCGGCTGGTACGACCGTGAGGAGTTCCGCGCGGCGCTGAGACTCACCCCCGACCAGTATATTACCTGGGCGCAGACTGTGGGGTACAAGGCGTAGGGATGCTGGAATTAGAAAAGAGGGGCAATTATACCCCTCTTTTTCATTATTTCCTATAAAAAGATATCTTTACTCCAAATCATTATATTGCTCTTCAGCAATGACAGTGTTGCTGTGCTGAAAAATCTTATGATTAACTGTATAAACCTCATAATCTTCCAACTCAAAATAACCGATTTTATCGTTATAAACTAATTCACTATCGTTATACACATTAACTTCTATCAAATATCGTTTTCCACTCTCAACCGTTAATTCTGTTTTATATTTATTATCTATGAAATTTATATCTTCATGAAAAATAATATCTTCTTCTTGATATATACTTATTTCCATAAGTCTTTCCTGTTTCATATTCACTTTTTCGGCATTATAAATTATTATGGGTTTCCGTATAAGTTTATCAATTTCTTTTTCTTCATTATCCAATAAACAGCCAGACGAAAAAATTGCTAATAACAAAAATATTATCATAACTCGTAAGTTATACAAATGACGCCCCTTTTTTTCAGCTATTTTTTTAACCTAACAATAACAAATGTCCACCCCTCACGCAACAGTTATTTTTTTCACCTCTCGCATCCCCCCCTGCAACCAACCCCTCTCCCATTCGTCATAATCCAAAACTCATCCACCATCACCCAAACCGACCGAATTCAATGAAACTTTCTCAATCCCACATCGACACATTCCAATCCGGCATCCGCGCGTTCTACGCCAAGCATGGCCGTGTACAGCCCTGGCGTGAGACACGGGACCCCTACGCCATTGCGGTGTCCGAGTTCATGCTTCAGCAGACACAGGTGCCGCGGGCGCTGACAAAATATGGGGCGTTTCTGGCGAAATTTCCCGATGTGCAAACGCTTGCGGCGGCCGATCTCCGTGAGGTGCTCGCGGAATGGAAAGGATTAGGATACAACCGCCGCGCCAAACTGCTCCGCGACATGGCCGCGGTTGTGGTTGACCGGTTCGGCGGTGAGATACCGCCGGATGAGGACGCGCTCAAAAGCCTGCCGGGCATCGGGCCCTACACCGCGGGGGCAATACGGGCGTTCGCGTTCAACCTGCCTGCGGTGATTATCGAGACCAACATCCGCAGCGTGTTCATCCATACGTTTTTCAAAGACGCGGAGGTAGTGAGCGACGCCGACATTTTCCCGCTTGTGGAGCAGACGCTCGACGGTGACAATCCCCGCGAATGGTATTACGCGCTCATGGATTACGGGACATTCCTGAAATCTGCGGGGGTGAATCCCTCGCGGGCAAGCAGGCACTACACGAAACAATCTCCGTTCGAGGGTTCTGACCGTCAAATACGGGGCCGCATCCTCGAACTGCTCCTCGCACATGAACCGCAAACCGGGGACGATCTCTGCGCGCAGATCGATGCCGATCAGCCGCGAATACTGTCCATCCTCGAAAAGCTTGCGGCTGAGGATATTCTCGCCGTTGAGGGCGGATACCGGATCGCCTGACAGCCTCACCCTATTCTTCCGTTTATACTCCGCTATTACGCTTGACTATTCGCGGTTTTCGCCGTAGTATTATTTTATTCGATACTTTCTTATACCGAATTTTTTTTTAATGAACCCTTGTCACTTCGTGACGTCTCTCCTGTCAAGGGGAGACTTTGATGTGCCGGTATATCTATCATGCATCTCCCCTTGATAGGAGAAAAACCGCGAACCGGTGGGGGAGTATTCCAGCAGCTGACAATCAACAGCGGTCTAACCTCATATCATAAGGAGCAGCCCATGTCACCGGAATTCGAACGAATCGTAATCAACTCGGCAACAGTGCCGAAAACCGAGGTTGCCGCGGGTACCGGTACCTCGGTACAGAAACTGATCCCGCCCGAATCGGCGCCGAACTTCGCCATGCGGTGCTTCACCATCGCGCCCGGCGGCGGGATGCCCAACCATACAAACGAGGTCGAGCATGAGCAGTATGTCCTCGAGGGTACGGCCGATATTGCCATCGGCGGCGAAAAATTCCCTGTGATGGAGGGCGATGTAATATTCATCCCCGCAGGCGTGCCGCACTGGTATAAAAACTCCGGGCACAGCGATTTCAAATTTCTATGCCTTGTCCCCAATAAGCCGGACAGCATCACCATTGCAGACGAATGACAGGATGAGCTATGTGATATTTCCGTCGGAAATAAAGCACATAAAACAGGAAACTCGAAAAGGAGACTGTATGCGGACATTTTTTTTCATAATATCCATATACCTTTGCACTGCAATAAGTTCAGCGGCGCAGGAACCCTGGCCCCATGCCCGGCTCGACCCGAAATCGTACGATCCGGCTGTTGACGTGAACACAGACATGTTCATCAGGGGCTGGCAGGAATCGCCGCCGCGGACAAAATTCGGCGCCCTCACCGTACACGACATATTTTTGCCTTCCGAGGGCGATCCGTTCAGTCCCGAACGGCGCGGACATATTATGACAAAATTCCTTGAATTCGCGCACGCCGCGCTTGAATCGGGTATGCGGACCGAGCTCTCGACACTTTCCAGCAACCAGATTGTGCTCTATATCTACGGCGGCGCGGGAACAATCACCGGTGGCGGGAAAACATACGATCTTCGGGATGGCATCGGCGTGTTTGTCCCTGAAAAGCTTCCATTTGTCATGAAAAATACCGGCATTGAACCGCTTGTCATGTATCTCATCTCCGAACCGGTCGAGCCGGGATTTGTTCCGCACGACAGCATTATTATCCGCGACGAGCGCGATTCGCGCATCGGCTACACCACCGGTCACTGGTCGCATACGGCAAAGGGGTTGTTCGGCAAACCTGAGGGCGACCCGTTCTCGACCATGAACCGTATTGCGGTGATCTGGATCGACAGCCAAACATTCGCACAGCCGCACAGTCACGGCTCAACATTCGCGGACGAAATCTGGATATCGCTTTCAGGACGGGTGCACGCCCAGCTCGGGAAAAAATTGTATGAACTTCCCCCCGGTTCGGCATACATGGTGCCCTGCAACGGCCGGACGCCGCATTCCAACATTAATGTCACCGATACACCTAACAAGCTCATCTGGTTCAATATGCGGATCGATGGAACTGAGGAAAATTATCCATTCACCGATCTCGAACGCGGCGCATACGATCCCGAAAAGGATGTCAGCCCGGATTCGGTCATGTCCGACTGGCGGGACTCGGTGCCCCGTCCCCTCTTCGGCGGCATGATTATCCGCAACATTTTCACACCGAATCACGGCGACCCGATGAATCCCCCCGCACAGGGACAGGTACTGAAACAACTTAACTACGTCAGCCGCGGTATCGTACCGCCGCTTCAGCGCACAGAGCCGTCGACACTTACCGGCGAGCAGGTCGTCTTCTATGTCGATTCCGGCACAGGCACTATACATGCCGGCGGGAAAACTGCGGCGCTCAGGCCGGGTGTTGGTGTGCTGATGCCCGAGGGATTGGAATTCACTATCGATAACGAAACGGGCAGCGATCCTCTTGCGGTCTATATGTTCTGTGAACCGGCGCCGGAGGGATTCATACCGCGGGAGGATATGCTTATCCGGGACGAGAACCTTCTCACCCGCGTTCATGGAGGTCATTGGGGAAATATCACCTCGCGGCTGTTTGAAAAAGAGGACGGCCTGGCCACGATCATGGCTGTGTCGCCGGTCTGGCGCGACCCGTTCAGCATCGCCCAGCCGCATGTTTCGACACCGGTGTCGCACGATGTGGTCTGGCTCGGCCTCGAGGGTGAAATCAACATGCTGCTCGGAAAACAGCTCAGGAAACTCAATCCCGGCGCAGGATTTGTGAATCCGGGGGATGGCCGCTTTTATCACGCGTCTGTCAATGTGACCGCTGAACCTATCAAGCTGTTCTGGGTCAGAGCAAACGGCCCGGGTGAATGACGGTGCTTCGTATAATGAATTATGCCGATATGTTACTTTTTCGTGATAAAGGAGGTTTTGTGCAATGAAACGCTCTCTGTTCCGCAGCGGAAGAATCTCACGGCGTTCGATGCTGAAAGCGCTCATTGGTTCCGGGGCGCTCCTCGGTCTGGATGATGTCTACACCTGCCCGCCGGGCGAGGCGGCGCAGGTCGATCCGGGCGACAGTATTAAAGTGACCGGTATCGAAACGTTCGTTCTTAAAAATTCGTGGGTATTTGTGAAAATCACCACCGATGCCGGCATTACCGGATGGGGCGAGATGCTTAAGGATGACGCCAAGGCCTGCGCCGCGGGCGCACTGGAGGTCGGCGATTATCTTATCGGCCAGGACCCGCGAAGGGTAGTACATCACTGGCAGGCCATCCACCGCGGGGCGTTCTACCGCGGCGGCCCGGTCAAAACCGCCATTCAGAGCGGAATCGATCAGGCTCTCTGGGATATCAAAGGCAAGGCACTGGGTGTGACGGTCTACGATCTTCTTGGAGGCGCTGTCAGAGACCGAATCAGAGTCTACGGCCGTGTCAGCGCCGAAACAGGAGTCAACGCCATAAAAGTCGGCCCCCGGGCGGACGGCCGTAAGCCGCACAAATATGTCGAGGGTAAGGGATTCGTCGACCGATGTGTGAAGAATTTTGTGGCGTTACGTGAAAAGTACGGACCGGAGGTCGACATCGGTATCGATTTTCACGGTGCGGTGCAGCCACAAACAGCCATGCTGCTGGTGCATGCGCTTGAACCGTACCAGCCCTATTTCATCGAGGAGCCGATCCAGTGCCTGAACATCGAAATGATGGCGGAGATTGCGCGAAAAACCCATATCCCCATCGCGACCGGCGAACGTATTTTTACCAAGTGGGGGTTCAAAGATATTCTCGAAAAACGCGCCGCCACAATCCTGCAGCCGGACGTCTGCTATGCCGGCGGAATTACCGAGCTTAAAATCATCGCCGGAATGGCCGAGGCGTATTACACACCCATCGCGCCGCATAATCCACAAGGCCCCTGCTCGCTCGCAGCCAGTTTTCAGATCGACGCTGCAATTCCGAATTTCCTGATACAGGAGCGCGGCGATAACGAATACACCGACCTTTTGACGAAACCGATGCCGCCTGTGCGGGACGGATACCGTCCGCTCCTGACCGACCCCGGCCTCGGTATCGATATCGACGAGGACAAGCTCAGAGAACAGGTCGGCGAACCGCGTCCGTACCTGCCGCAGTTCGATGCGGATGACGGTTCAGTGGTGGACTGGTAGCGGGCGATGATACGGAAATATGTTGCGCACTGCGGAGAGAATGTATACAATAGTATGAACAATACTGTGATATGCGCGATTTGAAAAAAAACCGTACCATGTCAAGCGATAAATATGAAACGCCCTATCATCCTCAGCAGGAGAAACCGCTCACTGTATTACCATGGAGAATCGCGAGTGAAAACAGACCTTTACTATTTTACCGGCACCGGAAACACTCTCTGGATTGCCAAACAGATCGCCGAACACCTCGATAACACGGAACTGCATTCCATCCCTAATGTGATTAACCATGACGGCGGTATCACAGGTGAAAATATAGGTGTTGTTTGTCCGATCTATATGTACGATATCCCGCATATCGTTGTGGATTTCATCGGAAAAATCAAACGCGCCGATCACCTGTTCATCATATTCGCCGGCGCGGGAAAACTGGGTGGCGGTCTCAAAAGGGCCTACAGGCTTTTCGACTCGCACGGGCTCACGCTGTCGTCACTGTTCAATGTGGAGATGCCGAGCAATTACACGCCATTCGGTGTCTATTCTGAGACACGGCAGCGGGCTCTTTTTGCCTACGCCGACAAGCGTGTTAAGGAAATTTCCAAAATGGTTTCCGCGCGGGATCAGTTTATCGACTACTCGAACACCTCGTTTTTCAAAACACATGTGTTTCCCGGAATTCTGTACCGTATGGGATACAGGCGAATTCCTCTGATGGATAACTCGTTTTATGTGGAGAACACCTGCACCGGTTGCGGGATATGCGAACAGGTCTGCCCGGTGAACAATATTACCATGCGGGACAACAAACCCTCATGGAAAAACCGATGCCAGCAGTGTTATGCATGCCTGCAATGGTGCCCCTCGGAGTCGATTCAGTACGGCAAACGGACCAAAGGTGTCGGGCGGTATCACCATCCGGAGATCGCGGTCAAAGAGATTATCGACGCTTCTGCGGATTTTCAATAAATGTAAGATGGGTCGATTTCGGTTTGTATATAATATCAATAGCCCGGTTATCCAGTTAAATAAGCTTGATATCCGGGAACCCAAATAAATACAAAACGGCCTCACACTTTCATTCCCTTTACTTGAAAAAAAGGGCTGATTGATAATATTGCAGTTCCCCCTCGCCCGCTGGCGGGAGAAGGGGTTAGGGGGGTGAGGGTGGAACAATAGCAGTTGCTGACTTAACTTGATAACCGAATAAAATATTCAATAAGCAGAAAGGACACATAATATGCGGCTCTGTCTGAACGATTCCGGACTCGGCGGTCCCTATCGCACGCTTGCGGAAGAAAAATTCAAACTCATTCACGATATCGGATTCCGGGTCGCCGGCATCGGGCTCGATCAGCGTGCAACAGATGACGATATTGCACGGGTTAAAGACCTGTTCGCGAAACACGACATGATGCCCGGTCCGGCGGGAACCGGCAACTCGCCGTTCCATCCCGATACGGCGGTGAAAAAACAGTACCAGAACAATCTGAGAGGCATGCTGCGGACCGCCGCAAAGGTGGGCGTTCCGACAATCCGTGTGTCCGGCGGGAACATGAATCCGGACGACCGCTGGTGGTTTCATCCCGAGAACCATACGCAGAAAGCCATGAACCTCATGGTCGCGGCAACACGTGAACTTATACCCTACGCCGAGGACGCCGGTGTGGTAATCTGCCCCGAAACCACGCAATTCACTATTATCGGATCAATCGGGCGGATGAAAGAATTTGTCGACCGGTGCGATTCACCGTTCGTTCGTATCATTTTCGATGTTGTCAACCACACGACACCCGAAACGCTTATGAATACAGGGTATTTGATTCGTAAAGCTGTTGCCGCGCTCGGCGACCGTATTGGCGTGTTTCATGTGAAAGATGTGACCGCGGAACCCGGCTTAGTCGCGCATATTGTGGAGGCGCCGGTGGGCGAGGGTTATCTCGATCACACTGCGGTTATCGATGCCTCGAACGATCTCGAACCGTGGAAAACGTTCTCTCTCGAGCATTTCAGATTCGAGGATATTCCGAAAGAACAGCAGTGGGCGAACGCATACAATCATATTATGAACGTATCCAACAGTCTTGGGCACAGATGGACAAGCCAGTATTGCACCCCTGAAAAATGGCTCGCGGAAGAATGCGAATAACTATCAGTATTCCGAATATCTCTGCCGGATATTGAGATTGAGATACAATTTAGGTCTAAGCAAACATCCAGTTGAGTTAATCTTTATGCTGCGGTTAACGTATTAACAAAAGAGAAGATTGATGTTAAGGAAGTACTGTTTTTATTGACTGAACATTCAGTCAATAAAAATGCACATAACTATTAAGACTATCCATTTATTACCGGGCCCCTATGGCAGCAATTTACTATAGAAATCACTTGTATTACTGTAATATGCTCATTATTCTTTCATTATACAGTGAAAGGGTACCGCGCGTGCTAACGCACCATTCGAGGATATGACAGATGAAGTCCCGAAGACAGTTCATCGGCTCTACTGCAGCGGCTGGAATCTCCGGTATTGTCGCCACTGGCGTCCCGTTCGCCGCTTTAAAAATGGTTGTTTCGCGGTAATGTGTGCAAGGCGGCAAGATTGATTATAAAAAAAAGAGACGGGGAAAATCTCCGCCTCTTTTTGCTAACGCCCTGTCTGCGCGCATCACTTCACCAGCGTCATCCTGCCGGTTTTCACCACATCACCTGCCTCGAACCGGTAGAAATACATCCCGCTGGAAAGACCGCCCCCGTCGAATCGAACCGTATGATCCCCCGCGCTCATATAGCTGTCAACAAGCGTCACCACTTTCTGCCCCATCGAGTTGTACACGGTCAGCGTCACATGTCCCGGATTCGCCAGCGTATACGACATCGTCGTCACCGGATTAAATGGATTCGGGCTTGGTGAGAAGAAGTCTGTGGTTTCAATCGCAGTGGGTTTTTCTTTGGGCTTGTTCGGATTATCGAAATTCTCAACCACATCTTCAAATTTATCGGTGTAATCCCACGGATAATATTCGATATCTGCAGCATTGTATGCTGCATGGAGAATAGGTTGGCCCGGATTTAGTATTGCGGCTTGATCAGCGTAATACTTTGCATTAGCCTTATCTTTAAGTTGAGAACCATATATCATAGCAACTTTAGCTATCATTTCGACTTCAATCGATGACCCCTTGTAATCCTCAGCGCCATGCAAAAACTCCGTTATTGCTTCATAAAATTTATTTTCGCGCACAAGCAAATTATATAATACGAAATCCAGAACTGCACGATCAACATTATCCACTTTATCAATGTTGGCTGCAATTGTATTTCGAACATCATTAAAATTGCGGTTGCTTTTATTATACGCGCTTGTCATTTTGATTATTGCTTTACGAATATCACTGCTGCTTGGATTATTCGCAATGATCTCTTTGTAGATACTGATTGCACCAGAATAATCTCCATTCTTACTTAAGTAGTATGCCGATTTAAACTTATTCTCTGCAAATTGAGAAACTGCTATCTTAGCCCCAGCATCATTAATGTAACTATATGATACATACGTTGTATCAACTAAACCGGGATAATTGAAAAGAGTGTTTACGTTTATGGGAGGGGATGTATCTCCATCCCAGAAATTATCACCAGCATGAATTGTATCTGAATTTGCTGACAAATATATCGCATATTTCCCTGCGACGGGATTGATATTGCTATCGTTAATTGTTATATCAGCCCATTGATCTGTTTTTATACTATGGTTATCATTATTATCTTCTATTTCCATATATGACATTGTAATATCGACTGCACCATTTGCTTCTATACCATATCCTCCTGATCTTTTTATTGTACAATGGTCAAGTTCCATATCGAAGCCTGTGGCATTTAAATTTATTCCCATTGCTGAAGCATTACCTTCATCATTATCGATATATATTTCCGAAATATCAGTAGCATCACATCCTGCAATATATAATCCCTCATAATAACAATCATGTATTGCTATTTCATTTGGATAAATAGAAATGTTATCACCATCATATATAGCTAATCCAATTGATGCATTTTTAATATCAGCCCTGCCATTTCCATTCACAACTAACGATCCACCAGACTCAATATCCACACCACCCCATCTTGTTTCTGCTGGATCATTAGCCAAATTTGTAAGAACTGTAGAATGGCATATATCTAGTATACCTTCAACATTTATATTTTTTAATGGATATGCAGACAGTATCCCATG
>CAZCDQ010000108.1:0-12209 GCA_964497605.1 uncultured bacterium | reverse complement strand
GATGTGCCCTTCTACCACCTACTACACAAGGTGCAAGAGCCGCAGTTCTTCCTTGGACGTTCTGTCAACCAGCTGAAAAAATTGTGTCCCGAATTCCCGAACCGCTCGCCGAACGGGACGCTGATCCTATAAATCAGGGGAAAATACGCATTGTTACGATAAACGTTCTTTTCACCCTCAAGTTTGGAACGCCCGTACACATTCACCGGTTTCGGTTTATCGTTTTCTGTATACGGTCCCGATTTGCCGTCGAACACATAATCGGTCGAGATATACACCAGTTTCGCGCCGCATTCCGCGCAGGCATGTGCTATATGTGCGGTCCCCGTTCCGTTTATTTTAAACGCTTGCTCGGGATGCGCTTCGCATCCATCCACATCGGTCATTGCCGCGCAGTGTACGACAATATCGGGCGACGCACATGTTACCGCCATAACTGCCTTTTCCACATCGGTGATATCCGCGGCAAACCACGCGTATCCCTTAAGCCTCGGCTCCCCGGGCATGTATAAGACCTCGATGTCGGCGGTGTCGAGCTTATAGGTCAAAAGCGCCTGTCCGATTCGCCCAGTCGCACCGGTAATAAGGACTTTCATGTGCGCTCTTTCGTCCGTTTCACCGTGCGAAAAATGCCCGCGGATACGAAAGATACAACGATAAACGCAAGAGAAGCCAGCGTTAAATTCTTTCCGGTCTCGTAGGGAGCTGAACGGAATGTAAACGTTATCTCATGCGTTCCCGCAGGGCATTCGACCGCCATGAACGTTCCATATGCCTTATGCACGGTCACCGGATTGCCATCCAACGCCGCATGCCAGAACGGCACCATGTTTTCGGTGATCACAACAACTCCCGGTCTTTCTAAAGTCACCCCAAGCGCGAAACCGTTTCGCAGTACCTCGTAGGAATCCACTGTTGATAAGCTGTCCAAACCCGCAGAGGACAAGGAGATATTGCCAGACACAATAACCGTTTTAGCGGGATTGAAATCATCGCGTTTCAGCATTTCGATTGCGTCCTCATCTCTCGGAACGCCGACCGCCTCATGTACGATATAGGCCCGGTCCAGAGCGTGAACATTTTCGAAATACTGTGTCTGCCCTTGTTGTCCCTGCAGGATTATATAGCGTACACCGGCGACTTTCAGAAAATTGTTTTTCGGAAGCCCTTCGGGTTCGAGTGAACCCTCGATAATCCATTTGTCGATGTAATTTTCGATGAGACCGCCGCCTTTGAACCGTTCGTAGGACTGAAGTTCGTTATTATGCATGCCGTTCGCGGCCTGAATGCCGAACATAGCGTAGTAATTCTGGCTTTTTCCGCTGAACGAACCGAGCACTCTGAACGGCATCGGACTTGCGGCCAGCCGTTGCTGAAGTTCACGGACCGTGTTGTCCGGCGCCGATCCGGGATAGGTATCGGGATCAATTACCGTGATAAATTTGCTGTCAACATACAAACTGTCCGAGATCATGGTAATCGCGAACAGAAGAACAATCGCCGCGGTGCCGATTTTCCGTGAAAGGAACATCCATATTCCGAGCAGGGCGGCGCTTGCAATGACTACTACACGCCAGAGATCGGCGATAAAGAATCTGACATTGGCATTCATTTTCTGGAGGCTGCTGTCCGGTATCGACCGATAAAACACGTTTTTCCAGTTGTTAAAAAAGCCGGTATCCATGAGAGAAACGATAACCGAGACTACTACGATGGCCAGAACAGCAAAAATAAGCCGCCGATCGCCCGGTTTCAGTGACGTTTTCGAATCGAGCAGGGAAGAAATAAATTGCGCCGCAAGAGTCACCGCCGAAAAACCGAACAGGTAGATTATCATGGACGGTGCCCGGAAATTTTTCACACCTGGAACGAGTGCGTAAAAAAAACGGTAAAACGGCGTACTCGACCCGACCGCATAAATGAGCGAAAGTGTGGCAAGTCCGAGGAAAAACCATTTCAGGCGGCTGCGGCACATAAAAAGCGCCAGCACTGCAAAAACAAGCGGAATGATACCGTGGTATTCGGTGTTGATTTTAAAACCGTTTTTCCCCCAGTATAAGTTCTTTCGCGTATCTTTGTCGAATCGCCCGTCGATTGCCCCCGAAAAGCTGGGTACTGTCATCGAGATCACTTCCTCGGCGTTCATTGAGAACGAGGTGGCATAGTCGTATCCGGTCCGTTCCGAGCCTGCGCGGACCGACTGCGATGTGGAGTATTTGTATGCGGGCAGAAGCTGCACCGCGCCAAATGTGACCGCAATCAGAACAGCCATGACGAACAGGCTGGCGCGGAGGCCGATCCCGCGCATGGAATCGATGCGCGGCGCAAACATCCGGTAGACGAAATAAAGCCCGATAGCCCAGTACGAATAATACGCCATCTGGATGTGCGAGGTTAGTATCAGCAGCCCCATGACCGCACCGAGGGCGGTGAACGTCAAAAATTTTGGTTTTTCCATCCCGCGCTCGAGAAACGTAAACGCCAGCGGGAGGAGCGCGATGACATACATTTTCGCGTCATGCCCGCCGTAAAGCCAGCTCACAAAGGACGGCGCAAGCATGTACATGAGACCGCCGAGAAACGCCGCCTCTTTCCTGAGTTTCAGCGTCCGCAGGAAAATATACATAAAGATGCCCGCAAGAAATACATGCCACACCAATTTATGCCCGAGCGCCCTGGTTAACGGAATGAAAAATTTCAGCCATGCAGCCGGATAGAATGTGTCGCCGTGCATGGCGTCGATAAATGGAAGGCCGCCAAGAAGGAACGGATTCCATCGGGGGATGCCACCGAACTGTTCGTTATACTCTTTATAATACTTACGGGTATAGATACCGTCCGGGATCGTATCTGAACCGAACAGCATATCACCGCTGAAAAGGAAATCCCTGAACAGTATGATGGTCAGCAGAAGATAAATCCCGAAAAACAGCCATTTCGCATTCGATCCAGATAATACTCCGGCAATCGATTCTATCGCTGTGTTACGGCGCGGCAGGCTGCGCTCTTGAGCGGCTTCGTCAGCACGACGTTTCTTCTTCGATTTTTTACCCATATTTATTTCCTGAATCTGCAGTGGTTACGATACTTATTTTGTTATATAAAAGCCTTTTCGTACTGCCGCGATTGCAACGAATATAAGCTCGATCACGGTCACCAACAGCCGCAGCAGCGCCGCAATGACAATCAGCACTGTGGCCGGAATGATATTTATGAAAAGCAGCCCCAAAACACCCTCGCGGACACCGATGCCGCCCGGTACGAAAAACGCCAGAAAACCGGCCCAGTATGCGACGATATACGCACTTGCGGTATACACCGGATGAACCGCATTCAGTCCCGTAAAGGATGTCACGAACAGCCAGAAAGCGGATCCGAAAAGCGCCCCCGGTATAAAATAAAAAACAACGATTTTCAGCGCTGATACAGTTGTGATGCCGAGTGAAACCGGTTTGCGACCGATTTTAATGAGTACTACATTCAGCGCCCGTTCGAGATTTGCGGGGAAAATGAATATCGCCGCCGCCGCAAAAATGAAAGGAACGAGCCAGATAAATCCGGTTTGTATCGAAAATGTTCCTCTAAATATAAAAAAAAGGATGAAAAATCCAAATGACGACAGGAACGAATACACCTGCGCGAACACCGCCGAGGTGCCCGCAACCGCCGCAGGGATGCCGGATTTCTCCGCAAAATATGCCATGCCGGCGATAGACCATACTTTCCCGGGGATATACCGCCCGAGGTTGCCGATATAAAAAATGTCCCGTGCGTCGCAATAGTCCAGTTCATAACCCATGTAAAAAAGCAGTTTGCGCCAGACCCACGGCAGAAATGCATAGGCCGCAGTAAACAATACAACCGCGGCCGACATCAGGCCCGGTTGGAAAGACCAGTCGAATCCGCGGACGACTTCCCAGTTCGACATGACCGAACGGACGAGAAAAAAAATAATAAACACGGCCGCAGCCGTTTTTAAAAACACATTAAATGATTTCGAGAATTTCATAGAAATCAGTGCTCTTCACGGTTCAGGGTGAATGCGGGAATTTCTTCCGGCGGTATTTTATGAATTGCGATGTTTTCATAAAGGGTTATGAAATAATCCGATACGGTGTCGTAATTAACATCGTTTTCGATGATGCTCCGGGAACGGTTGCCGTAATGAGTTCTCAGGTTTTCGTTATCCAGCAGCGTTCCGATACTGTCCGCAATCGCCACGGGATCGCGCTCCTGAATTATAATGCCGTTATAACTGTCCCGTATGAGAAGCGGAATCCCGCCAACATTGGTCGAAATCACCGGAAGGCCCGCCGCCATAGCCTCCGGCACCACAACAGGGAGCCCGTCCACCGCGCCGCTTTCGTGACGGATCGACGACACCACGAAGATATTTGCCATTTTAAAATACACCGGCACATCATTGCGAGATATTGCCCCCGGCATGATCACTCTATCGCCGAGGCCGAGCGATTCCACTTGCGCCCTTATATCATTGTATATTACGCCGCCTCCGGCAAGCACAAGCGTGACATTGGGATGAGTTTTCGCAACTGCGCGGAATCCCTCGAGCAGATAGTTAAATCCTTTTACATAAACCATCCGTCCCATGGCGAGGACGACGGTATGATTAGCGGGGATACCGAGTTTTCGGCGCAGGGAATCTGTTTCGATGTTGGTGATATCCGATGCAAAATCGGCCTCAACTGTATTCGGTACAATTCCGATTTTCGACGTATCAATGCCAAGCGCACCAAGCCGTGTGACATGATCCGGGCTGGGGCAGGCGATATAGGCCGCATTCGTAGCAGCGGTACGGGCCATCAATCGAAATAGCGCATTCTTTTCTGAGGTGAATATGTCGGAACCGTGAGTCTGGATCAACAAAGGAACACCGGTCGCACGCGAAACTCGGGCGGCGATATATCCGTTAGGAAGTATCCAGTGGGAATGAAGGATATCCGGTTTCTTCTCTTTTACTAATTTTATGAATGCCCGCTGCGAAGCCCAGAACAACAGAGGAGAGAGCAGCATCACCCGCTTTCGGAACCTGACATTTCCCTCGATGGTGCGGGAATATCCGAGGATATGAAGTTTGTCTGGTTTGATATACCGGTAGGTGTGGAGATCGACCGTATGATCGTCCGATGCCCTTCTCCATTCGGGGTCGAACGCGGTCAAGACAGATACATCATGCCCTTTGCGGGAGATGTACTCCATGAGCTGCTCGACAAAGGGGGCGTTGATGTCATTGACAAAGCGGGGATACGTGTGAGTGAGCGTACATATCTTCATGAGCCGGATGCAGGATCAACTTTATACGTTTTTGATTGTTCCATCCTGCTGTGGGTTATAAGTTCCGCCAGAAGTCCGGTCGAAATGAACTGGACTCCCAGAATAAAAAGAAACACACCGCCGACAAGCAGCGGTTGACGCCCCTGAATATTGTTGAAATCGTTCGATACCCAGAGATATACGATATATGTATTGACTAATCCGCCGATAACACAGAACAACAATCCGAGCGAACCGAACAGATGAAGCGGTTTAGTTGTATAACGTGTCAGAAGGATGACAGTCAACAGATCGAGAAATCCCGCCACAAACCGCCGGGCACCATATTTTGAAACGCCGTATTTACGGGCATGGTGATTTACTACAATCTCGCCGACAGTGAAACCGTAGAATTTTGCCAGTACCGGGATATAACGGTGCAGTTCGCCGTATATGCGGAACGACTCGATGACCTCGCGACGGTAAGCTTTCAGGCCGCAGTTGAAATCATGCAGCTTGAGACTGCTAAAAAACCGGACAATCATATTGAAAAACTTTGACGGAAGCCGTTTGGACAGAGGATCGTGACGGTCTTTCTTCCAGCCGGAGACCATATCGAGACCACCCGCGAGCGCGTCGAGTAGTTTCGAGATTTCCGCAGGATCGTCCTGAAGGTCGGCGTCCATGGTGACAATATATTCGCCCTGAGCGTTGTCGAAACCCGCCTGAAGCGCGGCCGCTTTACCGAAATTCCGCTTGAAAGGGATGAGCCTGACCCTGCAGTCGCGGCTGGCGATGTCATTAATCACCGCCCGAGAATTGTCGGTGGAGCCGTCATCGATAAATATTATTTCGCAACAGTTGCCTGAATATTCAGTCTGACCGCCATTCAAGACTTTATCCAGCGATGCCGATATATTTTCGTGAAGCTCAACAAGGCTTTCTTCCTCGTTAAAAAGTGGTATGACAATCGATAGTTTTTTCATGGAAATTTCCCGGTATGTCCGTTTACCGTCGCATGTCCTAAAAATAAATCCGTCCGAACAACATTTCTTTGTGAAAATAAGGCTTATTGCATAGAAAAGCAAGGATTTACATATCACATTGGAGCAATTTCTGTTTATCCCATGACAATCGCTCCGAGTGGGCACTTGTTTGCGCAGTCGCCGCACCCGGTGCAAATGCTGCACGAAAAAAGTAATGGTGAATCGAATGTATCCTCCTGAATCAGGACTTTTTTCCGGCAGACCAACGTGGATACACAGACACCGTCCTCCGGACTGCATGTCACGGGTCTGCACAGGTCGAATTTTATGGTTGGTTTTGGTTTGGGCATATTGTATTTTGAAAAAATTATTATGTTAAAACGTTTTTTATTAAACCGTTGAAATGTAAAAGTGTTCCGGGAACGAAGTATAAAAACAATTGACATTATTATTGAACTTTTTATTATGTTTGTACTGTCTCAATACATAAAGATATTACTCATTCTAAGGAATTCACATGGAAAAACATCTGACAGTTGTTGCGCTTATTAATATCACATTTGGAATAATATTGTTATGTGTGGGGATACTGCTTTTTACCCTTATTGTGGGCGGCGGGATGTTATCCAGAGACACTGAAGCAATTTTTATTACCTCTTTAATCGGAACCGGATTTGGTTTGTTTTTCACACTTCTTTCATTACCGCAAATTTTTGGTGGCATCGGTTTGCTGAATAAAAAGAACTGGGCGCGCATGGTTATTTTAATCGTGTCGATCATCGGCTTGATCAATATTCCGGTTGGAACTGCAATCGGCGTTTACTCGATATGGGTTCTCATGAATGACGAGGTTATTAGACTAATGGATTAATAAATGGTACGGTATTCGTTAAACTATAAAATTACGCTTTCGTACTAAACAAAAACTGATATAACAAAGACTCAGCTAAACATAGCTGAGTCTTTGTTATATATGAATTAATACTTCCTCATTCTGAAAAAAGGGGAGGATGATGTGTGGCCCAAGTGCACCCCGGGGCTATTTCGAGGTCAATCCAAAAATTCGGGATGCCCCTACGTTATCATCTGCGTAATCTAATCTGTGGTTCAGATATTTTTTACTCCCTATCCTCCGCAACATAATTCATAAGCACCCGCATGGCGTTAATATACGCCCGAGTCGAAATATATTTCTGATCGGTCTCGTCCCGAAATGGCGAGGTATCGGTGATGTCGCCGGTATTGGTCGAGGCGTACTTGTCAGTCGGTTCCGTGAGTGTGCCGTCGCCGATATACGGATTGCTGATTGAGACGTTTCGTGCGAGCCAGCGGTTCTGGCTGTCCATGTTGCCGAGCACCTCGCGGACACTATCCTCGTTTGGAACGGTACGGTCGGTCTGCATCCCCGAGGCAGTATAGACCGAACTGGTCAGGTCATAGTATTTCTGCGGGACAGTATCGCCCTCGAATTTCCCGTGGAACAGGGGAGAGTCCGCGGTCGCCTCCTCGACACTCATCGTCAGAACGTCCTCGTATTCTTTCCGGAGCTGGCCCACATTGATACGGGATTTTCCACCGTAATGGGAGAGCAGGTTCGCGTCGTCGTAATTCACATAGTATTCGCCGTGAATGACATTCGAGCCCTGGCGGTGAACAAAGATCGGTTTGTTCGTGCCGATTTCGACAAACGTCGGATGCGTATATCTGCCGTTTTCGGTCATGGATTCTGGGAGACGGCAGCTTTCGAGCCAGTCGAGCGCTTCGGGAATACGTGCAAGGAATTTCGTTTCGCCGGTGAGACGGTAGAACCTTATGAGCAGCCGGATATGCGCCGCGGTATAGCCCGGGAGAAGCCCGTTTGGCTCGTATGTCCGTGCGCCGGCGGGTTTAATGTCCATGGTGTACTGCTGTCCCCAGCCGGCCTGCGGCGGTCCCTGCTGAGTGATAATATAGAAATTCATACCGCGGTAGATAGGTTCGAGAAACCGCTTTTCGCCGAGTGTTAGATAGCATTGAATGAGGAAATTCACGTTTTCCCAGACCACATCGTCATTAAATGTGTAATACGAGGTGTAATCCGGTTTACCGTGATGGCTGAAATCGTACCGGAGCGGATACCGCTGCGGCCAACCACCGGCGGGATACTGGCTTTCAATGATGAAGTCGATCGCCTTTTCAAGCGGATACCTGTATTCTGCGTCGAACTTCTCGAGATACATCCGCAGCAGAAACCGCGCCGCATCGGAGGATACATCGTCATCGAATGTCGCGTTGCCGTAATAATGCTGGAATTCCTCGAGCCGCCAACCGTTTTTGCCGATGGTGGCATACCACTTCTTAAGCGATCGATCACCGGCAAAATCGACAATATAATTCCATCCGCCGCAGTCGAGCTGTCCCCAAATCAGCGCCCGCGCAGCCTTTTCGGCGGCCTCGTAGTAGTATTCGTCCCCGGTGGCGTGATAGGCGTCCAGAAACAGGTGCCCCATGCTGGTCGTTCCCGGGGGCTGCACCCATATCATGGTGTCGTAGGCCTCCATTTCTCCCCAACGGCGCGACATATTGGGGAGGTAATGCCAGAGATACCCGCCGTTTGTGCTGACCTCCTCGACCATGTATTTCGTGGCGTGTTTCATAGCGTCGAGACATTCCTGCAAGAGACCGCTGTTTTGAGGGGAAACGGAGGATGACATAAGCATGGTGGATAAGACAAAAAGAAGAATCGCGGAAAAACGGCATAACGGTTTCATAAACGAAGTCCTTTCTCTTTTCGTTTAATAGATGACAGACAATGTTTTTATATAATAATCATGTTTGTTCGCGCAATCAATCAATTCTGTAAATGGAGTATGAATTAATCTTTTATAAATCTTCTATAAGGTCTGAATATTCTGAATTAGGATGATTGCCTATGCATATTCCGTTTGTGATATTAATAGGATATCAATTTATTATCTAACAATCAGTCAGAGGAGTTATTCAGCCGAGGGAAAGTATGAGGAATAAAAAGTTAGCAGTTTAAGATCACGATAAGTAAACAGTAGGTAAAGATTTGTATTTTGCTATTATATAGAAAATTGTATTAGTTTAGTTTCGAAGCATCCATCATTAATAATCAATTATAAACACAGCAGTTTCTGGTTAAGTTTTTGAAAACGAATGATTTTTTGAAAGCAAGCAATCGAGCGAATCGAAGTCCGGATGCCGCGACTCTTTTCTTATGGCATTCCTGAGCTGGCGTACCCGTCTTATGAACAACGGCTCCTTGAATTCGTCATGACAGTAAATCGCCAGAAGCATTTACGTGATAAGGCTTACAAGGAGTTAAACCATCATACCGTATGAGCTCAGGACAACACGGTGATAGACGTTGAGATGCTGTTTCCATCAGCCGAAAAAGGGTCCAATGTACCGGCGCAGTTTGTAAATAACCATGATCTGGTCGGCGGGAAAATCGAAGCGAATCATTTGACTCGACCAACGACTTAATGCTTCGACAACCAGCCATTAATCGTCATGATACTCCGAGCTGATGGTTTTTTTGAGTCTTCTGTGGCTTGCCATACACTCCCAACAATTTCAATATTTCATCAGACAACCAAATCGAACTTGATACCAGAATAATCAAGAGCCAGTCTGTCCACAATAGTCCCGTGGTTCCCAAAAGCATCTGCCCGACAGAAGTGTGTACAGCCAAGATTTGCAGCAGGACTGCTATACCCACACCCATAAGCAACCATCGGTTACCAAACACGCCGATAGAAAAAATAGACTGGTAGTTTGATCGCGCATTGAAAGCCTGAAACCACTGGAAGGCCGCCATTGTAGTGAAAGCAACGGATCGTGCGTAATCCAGTTCGCTATTTTGGGTCGCATACCAGAACAGGCCAAGCGTGCCGGCGGCCATGATCGGCATAAGCAGCGCAATGCGCAGTGCCACCAAACGGTCCACAATGAAAGCGTTGGGGTCACGCGGCGGGTGCTTGAGGACATCCGAGTGTCTTGGCTCGACTCCGAGAGGCACTGTGCAGGCGCCATCAGTCACAAGGTTGATCCAGAGAATCATGACCGCAGTCAGGGGAAGATCCAGACCAATGACCAGGGCGGCAACCAGGGTAAGAATCTCGCCAAGATTCGTCGTTAGGAGGAAGTACACCACGCGTCGCAAGTTGCTGTAGATGACCCTTCCTTCTTCCACCGCGTGAACGATTGTGGCAAAGTTGTCGTCCGTCAGCACCATGTCGGCTGCTTCCTTGGCAACCTCGGTGCCTGCCCGGCCCATGGATATGCCGATATCCGCTCCTTTCAGCGCGGGAGCGTCATTCACGCCATCACCAGTCATGGCAACGATATGCCCCTGTTCCTTGAGCGCCTCCATGAGTTTGAGCTTGTGTGCGGGAGTGACACGAGCAAATACACCCCCCGCAAGCGCAGCCTTTGCCAAATCGGGCTTCTCCATTTTCTCAATATCAGCTCCGGTCAGGGCCTGTCCGTTTTCTGTAATCCCCACTTGCCGGGCAATCGTTAAAGCCGTGATCCCGTGATCGCCCGTAATCATGACCGGATGGATCCCAGCTCCTTTGGCGTCGCTTACAGCTTGGACGCTTTCCTGGCGGGGCGGATCGAACATTCCCCAGAGCCCGACCAAAATCAGCCCATCTTCCACATCGGCAGGTTCAAGTCCGTCCCGGTTCTGCGGTATTTCCCGGTACGCACCAGCCATTACGCGTAACCCCTCGGACGCATATTGTTCACTAATCTCGACGATTTCCCGGCGAATATCATCCTTCAGTTCCACCGGTTCGCCCTCCCACAACACATGTGAGCAGAATCCCATAATTCTTTCAGGAGCGCCCTTGACATAGGCGACTTTCTGGGCGCCGTCATTATCCGGATGGAGGGTTGCCATATATTTGGCATCACTGGAGAACGGTATCTCCGCAAGGCGCCGCCCGTCCTTTCGTAACGGTGCGATGTCCAGGCCGGCCTTGACCGCCACAGTCAGCAGCGCTCCCTCGCTGGGATTTCCCTCGACATTCCAACGGCCATCCTCCTCCCTCAGATCAGCATTGTTGGACTGCGCGCCGATACGTAAAAGCCGGTCAAGTGCAGGGGAGTGTTCTCCCGCTGTTACACCCCCTTCTGATCGCAATTCCCCTTCCGGCTGATAGCCGTCGCCGCTCACCTCAAACATCTCGCCACCCGCCCAAAGACGGCGCACTGTCATCTGATTCTCGGTAATCGTGCCGGTCTTGTCGGAGCAGATGACGGTCGTGGAACCAAGAGTCTCTACGGCTGACATACGCCTGATAATAGCGTTTCGCCTGGCCATGCGCCGCACGCCGAGGGCCAAGGTTACGCTGATGACGGCCGGCAAACCTTCCGGGATAGCAGAAACGGCTACGGCTACGGCAAACATCAGCATCTCGACCCAATCGTGGCCCCGTACCAGCCCCAGTCCGAACACGCCCACCGCCAAGGCGACCCCACCGATTCCCAGGACAATGCCCAGTTTATGCATGCGCTTCTGAAGCGGGGTATTCTCGCGGTCGGTGGCGCGAACCTTCCCGGCAATCTTCCCCATGGCGGTCCGCATTCCGGTCTCGACCACCATCGCCCGGCCGCGCCCTCCAGTCACGTTTGTGGACATCCATACCATATTGTTGCGGTCAGCCAGCGGCGCATCTTCCGCCACGTTTTCTGACTGTTTGCCGACAGGCTGAGACTCGCCGGTCAGGGTGGATTCGTCCACCCGCAGGTCATCACCTGAAAACAGCAGGGCATCTGCAGCCACTCGGTTCCCGGTTTCAAGCACCAACACATCTCCTGGAACCACCAGGGAGGCGTCGATTTCCACTGATTTTCCATCCCGTAAGACGCGGGCATGAGGAGCCGCCATCTCGCGCAGGGCATTCAGGGCGCCCTCTGCCCGCCATTCCTGGAAAAATC
>CAZCDQ010000107.1:0-12287 GCA_964497605.1 uncultured bacterium | reverse complement strand
GTATATACAGGAGTCAAGCGGATAGCCCTATATATTAATTCGTCCTTTCTTTGAGGCCGTTGAGCAGCAGATCGAGCACATGATCGGACCGTGAACCCTGAAACCTGCCGCGGTACATTTGAGGGATTAATAACCTTTAAAATGGGTTGTCCCCAAAAAAAGAAAATGTTGAGACTGATAATATTCACCATCGTATGCGCAGGATCGACATCGCGAATGCCACCGTTTTCTCGCGCAAGCGTTATCGACTGCATCATCTTCATACTGATCGGGCGGAGCAATTCGATCGATTCTTTGAGTATAACCCGACGGTTCATCGCTTTCATTGGAATCGCTTTCGATGAGTTCGCGTATAAGCATACGGACAATATTACGATTCTCGCTCAGAAATCCGATCTGCATCCATACGAATGCTTCGATAACCGGAAGACCGGGTTTTGTATCGGCGAACATCGATTCAATCCGGCCTCGGAATGCACTGATGCGCCCTCTGAAAACGGTGAGATAAAGGTTTTCTTTCGATTGGAAATGATAGAATATCAGAGTTTTGGTGACATTGGCCGCACGGACGATCTGTCTTGTGCTAACACCGTTTAAACCGTAAGCCCCAAAGAGATCTGCAGCAACGGCAAGAATATGCTCCCGTGTTTTTGTCTGTCTCGGCATAACGACCTCCATTATATTATACTGACCGGTCAGTCAACATTACAACACATGTCCCGGCATTGTCAAACGGTTTTATACCCCTCCCGCTCCTAACGCAATTCTAACATTATCTTAACATCCGGCATGTGTATATTAAGCACTATGGCATGATCGGAGAAACGGTATCGGGAATTTTTTCATAAATGCAATGAACGATTAAGTTTATACCTTGACATGTTGGGATATTTGATTTATTGTATATAATGGTTTATCATACGAGTATCTCCGCTAAGTTTCGGGTTATACTCTTACAATACGAAATACAGATAGAAAGGACTTTATGGGTTCGGAATCCGAGAAATATATTAACAGGGAAATAAGCTGGCTTTCTTTCAACGACCGTGTTCTGCAAGAGGCTGAAGATCAGTCGGTACCGCTCTTGGAACGGCTGAAATTTCTCGGGATTTACTCCTCGAATCTCGACGAATTTTTCAGTGTTCGTGTCGGATCATTACTCCGGATGCTTGACGCGAAAGTAAAAGCGAAATCGTACTTAGGCACCTCACCGAATAAAACTCTAAAATCCATTTACGAAATCGTTATGGTCCAGCGCGATAAATTTCAGAAGATTTTCGAATCTGTCAGATCCGAACTCGAAAGCGAAAATATTTACATTGTCGACGAAACCGGTTTGAATAAACATCAGGCGTCATTTTTACGCGAGTACTTTCGAAACGAAATCCGTCCCCGCCTCGTTCCGATTATGCTGAATCCGCTTGAGGAATTTCCCTATCTTAAAAATCAGGTCATATATCTTGCAATTTATTTATGGAAGAAAAACAAACCGCCGGAGTTCGCGCTTATCGAACTGTCCGGCGATTTGATGCCGCGGTTTATTGTTCTGCCCAAAAGCGGAGATAAGAAATATGTTATCATGCTGGACGATGCCATAAGATTCGGATTGAAAGAAATCTTTGCCATTTTCCATTTCGACGAGCTTTCGGCCTATACGATAAAACTGACCCGCGATGCGGAACTTGATATTTTCGACGATATCACCAAAAGCTTTTTCGAGAAAATTTCAAAATCTCTGAAACAACGCGAAAAAGGTCAGCCGGTCAGATTTGTATACGACCAAGCAATTCCGGATGATCTGCTCGATTACATACTTACGAAAACGAATCTCTGCGATTTCGATAATCTGATACCGGGAGGACGGTATCATAATGCCCGCGATTTCATTAAATTTCCCGACATCGGCAACAAACACCTTCTCTATGAAAAATACAAGCCGATTCCTCATCCCGATATCAAACTGAATAAGAGCATTTTGGAAGTTATACGTAAAAAAGACATTCTACTTCATTTTCCATATCAGTCATTCGATTATATTATTGATCTGCTTCGTGAAGCCGCCATCGATCCGCAGGTTACCTCAATCAAGATGACGCTTTACAGAGTCGCGAGGAAATCGAATGTTATAAACGCTCTTATCAACGCCAGCAAAAACGGAAAAAAGGTTACGGTCAATATGGAGCTGCAGGCACGGTTCGACGAGGAAGCCAATATATCCTGGACACAGCAGCTCGAAGAGAACAACATCCGTATTATTGACGGTGTTCCAGGGCTGAAAGTACACAGCAAACTCTGCCTGATAACGCGCGAAGAGGAAAAAGGCACAACCCGCTATGCGATGATCGGAACCGGGAATTTAAACGAGACAACCGCAAAAATTTACAGCGACCACATGTTGCTGACCTCGAATAAACGTTTGACAAACGAGGTTTTCAATGTATTCGGATTCCTTGAGAATAACTATTCGACTTTTTCATACAAACATCTCCTTGTCTCGCCGCTCTATCTCCGAAAAAGGCTCAGAAAACTGATAAAAAAAGAGATATCTAACGCCAAAGCTGGGAAGAAAGCATACATTAACGCGAAAATGAACAGCCTTGTCGACCGTGAAATGATAGATCTTTTATATACAGCGAGCCAGTGCGGCGTTAAAATTAATATGATCGTACGGAGCATCTGTTCGCTGGTTCCCGGCATAAAAAACCTGAGCGACAATATTACGGTAATCAGTATTCTGGATAAATATCTCGAACACTCGCGTATCTTTATCTTTTGTAACGACGGTAGCGAAAAGATATATATATCATCCGCGGACATGATGGTCAGAAATCTCGACAACCGGGTTGAGGTCGCCGCCCCGGTGTATGACGAGAACATACGGCAGGAGATAAAATCTTTCTTCGATATTCAGTTCAAGGATGTTAAAAAGGCCCGAATAATCAATGCCGAATTGAACAACCCATATCGTCCCGGCCGAGACAAACCGGGTATTCGCGCACAGGAAGATCTGTACGACTATATACTACACAGAAAGCTATCGTCATAATTGGTCAGCCGAATATTTTCATTGGAGTTGCACATGTATCCGGATGTAAACTTCAGGATATTGGAAGATCATACTTTTTCAACTATCATTTCTGAAATTGAAAAAGTTTACCGGATATCGTTGTCCGGACATGAGAAAGTGACATCGTCAGTATATGATACGTTCGACTGGCGGATCTATAAATCCGGACATGTGCTCTTTTACGATGGCCACACAGCGACGCTCAAAGATGCCGTTGCCGGCAGTCGGGAATTTGAGGAACCACCAGTTCGCAATTCGCTGCCGAGCTTTTGGTGGGAATTTAATAATACTGCGTTTCTGAATGTTATAAAAAAGATTATCGACGTGCGGGCGCTGATGAAATATATTGAAATAGAAGACGACTACCGCACATATAATATATTGAACAAAGATAGTAAGACAGTCGTCCGAATTGCGCATCATTTCTTTTTTGGCACCGATACCAACCGGACCGTGCAGAAAATGGAATGCGTGGAAATTATACCTTTGAAAGGATACGACAAAGAACACGGTGATGTGCGCAAGATTCTTTCGTCCTTGGAATTAAAAGAATTGACCGAAAACCCAGTGGTTTCTTTCATCCGCACGTTTGGTATCGAACCGGGGATATATTCACCGAAAGTCGAAATAAACCTTGATCCCGACGAGGAATGCAGCAGGGCATTAAAAAAAATATTCAAACACTTGCTCTCTGTAATAAAACAGAACGAAAACTGTGTCAAAAAGGATATTGACACGGAATGCCTGCACGATTTCAGGGTTGCCATCCGACGTACCCGTTCAGCGCTCAGCCAGATAAAGAATGTTTTCCCGCAGCCGGAATATGAACGGTTTACTGCCGATTTTAAATACTTCGGCAAAATGTCGAACCGTCTTCGCGACCTTGATGTATATTTACTGAACAGCGACAGATATTTGGAAATGGTGCCGCCGGAATTAAAACCGGGGCTTCCGCCGCTGTTTCAATCGCTGAAAAAGGAACGGCGGAAAGAGTTCCGTACATTCGCAAAGAAACTCAGCGGTAAGAAATACAAAAAAACTATTGCTGACTGGGAAATGTTTTTGGATGCAGAGATCAGACCGGATAGTACTATGACAAATGCGTCGCGGCCGATTATTGATGTCGCCAAAGAGTATGTTGCGGCCCGTCATAAAAAAATCATCAAAGTCGGCAATAAAATCACACCCGAAACTCCAGATGAGAAACTGCACCGGCTCAGGATTCATTGTAAAAAGCTTCGTTATCTGCTGGAATTCTTTGCGTCGCTTTTTCCGCAGAAAGAAATCAGCCGCTATATCAAACAACTGAAAATAATGCAGGACTATCTTGGTGAGTACAATGACTTTTCGGTTCAGCAGGATGATTTGAGCAAGCATCTGAGCACTATAAAACCTTCGGAACCGGAACATATACTCGAAGTTGCTGCAATTGGCGCTCTTATCGCCCTCTTGAAACGGAAACAAAATGAACTCCGCGGTGGTTTCTCCGAGGTATTTAATGCGTTTTCAAGCAAAAAAAACATAGCGGTCTTTCACAAACTTTTCGAATAACGTCCGGAGGATTCGTTTGCATACTATAGGAATTTACAGTATAAAAGGCGGTGTCGGTAAAACTGCGGCATGCGTCAACCTTTCATTCCTTTCGTCCACCGACGGCAACCGGACACTGGTAAATGATCTCGATCCGCAGGGTTCTGCAACGTTTTATTTTCGGATCAGGGCTCCGAAAAAATACACCGATAAATCGTTCCTCTCAACCGACAAAAAGCGTAATAAAGCGATTAAAGCGACTGATTTCGAACATCTTGATCTGCTTCCGGCCGATTTATCTTTCCGTCAGCTGGACATTCATCTCAACAAACAAAAGCATTCAAAACGTCAGATTGAATCGATCTATCAGAAGTACAGCAAAGAATACGATTGTATCTTTGCAGACTGTCCACCAAATATTACATTGGTTTCGGAAAACATATTCCGGGCAGTTGATCTTATTCTTGTCCCGGTTATCCCGACAACGCTCTCGATGCTGACACTCGAGAAACTGAAAACCTTTTTCAGCGAAAACGGGCTCCCGCAGCGAAAAATAGCACCTTTCTTTTCCATGGCTGAGCAACGCAAACGTATGCACAAATCGATTATCGAAGAATACCGGAAAGGCGAGTATGGTTTTTTTCAGACCGTTATCCCCTACCTCTCAGATGTGGAAAAGATGGGTAATTACCGTCAGCCGCTGACATTCAGAAAACCCAAATCGCCCGCGGCGGTAGCTTACAGCGGCCTCTGGGATGAAATAAAGCAGCTTTTAAACAGCCATAAAAAGTAACGGTATTGATATGATACAACAGTCCAGTGTACTACCGTATACAATTGAAAATGGCAAAATACGGGTACTTGTCATCAACAACCGCAGCGGAAAACGCAGTATCATCCCAAAAGGAATTGTCGAGGACGGGATGACGAGTGCTGAATCGGCGAAAAATGAGGCGCTTGAGGAAGCGGGTGTCGAGGGTATTATTTCTCCTGAACCGGTCGGAAAATATTCGTATTTAAAATGGGGTAATACCTGCACAGTCGATGTTTTTTTGCTAAACGTTACGATTATCCATACGGAATGGGAAGAAGACTATTTCAGAGAAAGGAAATGGATTAGCTGGGAGGAATTTTCCCAGACTGTGGATGACAGAATTCCGCGCTCGCTCCTCGAAAATATTAGGTTTACTTAACAGGATGTAGATATCATATGCAAAGGAGAGAAACGATGAAAACCATTTTTATTCTTCGACATGCTAAAGCTGTTGCAAAAAAAGAAACAGTACCTGACAAGGGACGAAAACTTGTGAAAAGCGGCATTGAGGATTCCCGCGATATGGCTGCCGCATTCCGAGAGGAAAAAGAAATGCCAGACCTTATTCTGTCGAGCGATGCTCCGCGGGCGCTTGAGACTGCTGAGATTTTCGCCCAAAATCTGAATTACGATCTCGACGATATCGTCCTCAACCCGAAACTTTATTCATTGACAACAGCCGCCTCAGTCATGAATATCGTCAAAGAGCTGGATAACAAAATAAAAAGTGTTATGATTGTCGGGCACGACCCCCTTCTCAGCATGTGTGCAAATTATCTTGTGAAAGATTTTACATTCACCCTGCCGAAAGCAAGTGTACTTAAGATCGATTGCACCGCAGCGAAATGGGGAGATATATCTGTAGGGAATAACAAGCCGACTCTTTTTCTCGCGCCGTTGAAAAAGAAAAAAACCGAGAAACTGAAAAACAACCTATACCTTCTTATGGAAAATAAAATTGAAAAACAGATTTATAATGCAGTTCGCAGAGTCGACGCTTCCGGCGCTGCAAAAATCGAAAAAGCGATTAAGAAGAGAAGCAAACAGATCGCGGAAGATTTAATAAAAAAACGCAAAAACTTAGCCATGAAAACACTTGAGGAAATCGAACTTTTTTACATTTCCGCAGGTTTGATATCCGGCACGGAAACGTCGGAATAATTGGTCTGTCTCGATTGTCGAGAACCGATGTATGATAGATTCTATTTACAGAGAATCACCATAAACTCAATTTATATCACGAAGGGAATTGAATTTGAAATTTGCAGCAATCGATGTTGGTTCTAATGCTGTCCGATTACTCCTCAAAAGAGTTATTCAGGATGGAGATGAAGTTTTTTATAAAAAGGAATCTCTGATTCGGATGCCGATCCGGTTGGGCGAAGATGTTTTTATCAATAACCGAATCTCTGAAGAAAAAACGGATCAATTGCTCAGTACAATCAAAGGATTTTCACACCTTATAGACGCATATGAACCGCTCAGTTATCTTGCATGCGCGACGTCGGCCATGCGCGAGGCACTGAACGGCCCTGATATTACCGAACTGATAAAAAAAGAGACCGGAATCGATGTTCAAATTATCGACGGCCAGGAAGAAGCCGAAATCATCTATAACAATCACATGGAAAAAAGCCTCAACAGTTACAGGCAATACATCTATATTGATGTCGGAGGTGGAAGTACCGAACTTACGCTTTTTGCCGACGAAAATGTTGTAAAATCAAGGTCGTTCCGTATCGGCACAATTCGTATGCTGAAACGGCTCGATATCGAACGGGAATGGATGGAGATGAAGAGTTGGGTCAAAAAAGTTACCAAACCATATTCGAATCTTGCTGCCATCGGAAGCGGCGGAAATATCAATAAAATATTCCGCCTCGCCCGCTCCAAGGACGGCGCTCCGATCACCAAGAAAAAAATACGGAAAATAAAAGACTACCTTAACCGGTTTAATATCAAAGAGCGAATAAAAATTTTACGTCTCCGTCCCGACAGAGCCGACGTTATTATCCCAGCAACCGAGGTCTATCTTTCGGTAATAAGCTGGGCGAAAGTCAAGCAGATGTATGTACCGCAAATCGGTCTTGCTGACGGTATAATTCACAAACTATATGACGAATACATAAATGGTATTAACCTGTTCGACGTCTCGTAATTCCCTCGCTACCATAATTGTAACGTCTGGCCGATATCCTCAAGTGAAAAAGCCGCAACACCGCCGTCGTCATGAACGGCAAAAAAAGCACCGCGCTTGAACGCTTCAAATGGTACCGCGGTGAGCGCAACACCGTCTGTATTTGCGGTAACAGAGCCAGTGAATGTCCCCGCTAATTCAAGCGTATCACCATTGAACACGTGAAAAATCGTACGGTTGTTTTCTTGATCTGTCATTATCCACCATCCGCTGCCGTTATCGGTTCGCCAGCGGGCAATGCCCTCCGGCTCGTATAGAAAAAGTCCATCGCCGATCACTTGCCCCGTAAACGTACCTTCCAAGGTGTATTCTTTGACTGTTAGTTCCTGTTCATCAGCGATAAGAAGACGGTTCTGAGCGACATCGCCCCAGATAGTCTCAACTTTACGCAAAACGCCCGCGCCGGTCGTATCTCCGAACGCTGTTTCACCGGTGACCATAATATTTTCGTTGGTAATGACAGTCGTGAAATGCCATACGCGTTTTCCAAGCTCGTGATCGGGAGGTATTGTTTCCTCGGGAGTCTCATAATTATCAGTAATAAAAAGATGATGCTCGTCATCCTCCGCATACGCGAAAATGCCGTAAGGGCGGATGAGTGTATCCTCCCCGATAAAACCGCGAGGTTCAAACGACGGCAGATCGAATACCTGTATCCGTGCGTTATCGCGTTCAACAACAAACAGAATATCGTTCACTACGATAATACCGTTGGGACGTTCCAATTCTCCCAAGCCGGTTCCCGGTTTTCCGACAGTGTGGAGGGTATTCCCCCTCGCTGCATCGTATACCACCAGCACATCGGCCTGTTTCGCCGTGGCAATTAAGAGATGAGAATCGTCACCGTGCCAGACTGCCGGGGAATCGATATCCATCGAATCGTCATATTCGGTCAGAAACACCTCATTGATCGTAGCGATTGTATCCATAATGGTTGTTTCGTTTTGTTCACCGGCACAGCCGAAAAGAATGAATATGCAAACAAGCGGCAAAAAAAGTTTTCGGTTCATACGCTTTTTCCTGTCATAAGACGGGGCAAAGGAAAATACTCTTTGCCCCGTTTGGTTCGATAATTGGATTAGAAAATCTTAGAAGTCAACTTTCACGCCGAAATTGATCCAGCGGCCGTAAAATTCGAGTTCTTTCGGATGGTCGCTGTCGCCCTCGTATTCGCGGAGCGGCTCGTCGGTAAGGTTCTGAATCTCAAAGAACAGGCTCACATCCTGATATACTTTCTGGTTTAAGGATAAGTCGATCTGCGTGTGCTTGTCAATGTAATAGTCCTTATTTTCCTCCTCTCCGACTTCCGAAAGGAATTCACTCTGATGGTTGACTGCGAGACGTCCCATAAAACCGAATTTCTCATAGAAGACCGCGAAATTACCCATGTTAGCGGACTGTCCGGGAAGATCGGTGGTTCGCGCGGCACCCTCGATAACCATATCGGCTTCCGAATCGGTGAACGTGTAGTTTGCGGTGACACCAATGCCGTTGAACACGCCCGGAAGGAAAGTGAGCTGATGGTTGTAGTTGACCTCCATGCCCATCACGGTCGCCGTGTCGCCGTTAATCCAAGATTCGAGGTCATATTCCTCGCCGCTATAGGTGATTTCGGATACGCTTTCGAAAATATGGTTGTCAATGGATTTATAGAAAACGCCGGCCGAAACGAGACCCATCGGACGGAAATAATGTTCGGCGATGAAATCGAGTCCGAACGATTTGGTCGGGTCGAGATCGGGATTTCCGCGAACGATTTCTTCATTGTGACGATCAATCAGGTTGAACGGCACAAGCGAGTAGTAATTCGGCCGCGAAATTCCAGTTCCGAATGCGGCGCGGAGATTGGTGTCCTCGTTTATTGTGTATTTTGCCTGAAGAGACGGAAACAGGTCCACATAGTCGGAAGAGCCGGTTTTCTTCTGAGTGCTTTCGTATTCTTCTTCTTCGTTGAGTATAACTTCGTTGCCTTCGTATTCCATCGATGTCGCCTCGATACGGAGACCGCCGAGTACCGACAGATTTCCGATGCTGTATTTTGCCTGTCCATATCCAGCATAGATATTTTCAGTGGCGGAGTAAGTGTTCGTATCGTTCTCGAGTCTGGTGTCAAGTTCCTCGAGTTCGAACTGATCCTTGTTGTTTTTAAAAAAATTTATGATTCCATCAGGGTCCTGATATTTCCCGAGATCGCCCATATCACCGTCCATATAATCGTCGTTCGTATACGATCCAAGTACCTGACTCAGCATGAAATCGTTATCTCCATCCCATCCGTAAAGCATATATTTTGGATTGTTTTCTTTTGTTTTGAGCCGAATTTTCGCTCCGAATTTTACATCGAGCGGATTCTCCTGAATCATCATCGGCAATCCGACATTCATGAGGACAGAAAAATCGGTATCTGTTGTTTCATTATCCTCATACTCAAGCTCATCGAATTCATAGTCCTCATACGCGGTGAACTTGTCCATTTCTGAATACATCCGGGGTTTATCGGGATCGTCATCCCACGTCAGATTAACACCTTCGGTTTCGAAAGCAGTATCGTAACGGTCGGGCTCGACTTCCGACGCAAACGAGTATGCCGCCTGATAATCGATGTTTATCGGTTGGTTGGGAAGAAGGTTATCGAGCACATGTTCACCGCCAGCGGAGAAGCTGGTAATGACCTGAGTTTCTCTTCTGTCTTTGAGATGTTTTACAATATTCGCATTGTTGAACGATGTCGGCGAGTTAAATGTCATGCCGTCGTCCTCTTCGACTTCCATTTCATAACCGGTACCGCGGCGAAGTTCGTCGTCGTCATACCAATTATAAATACCGCTTACGTAAAAACGCGACTGGGAATCGAGTTCATAATCGAGCGTACCGCTCAGTCCGAGTCGCGTTCTTTGGGTCGTGTAATCTTGGGTATTGAATTCCTCGAGAGTGAGTTGCTCAACACCGTTGACATCCTGTTCGGAATAGTCGAACTTATTATTATGCGTTGCCCGATTGGTACGGGAATAATTTCCAGAAACGGTGATGCCCCATTTGCCGAACGTGTCCGCATAGGTAAGACCCGCCTGAGAATTCCCTTTGTCATTGATCATATTGAGCCCGCCTGCGAGAGTGCCGCGAACTTTTCTTCCAAGGTAGTCGCGGGAAGATTTGGTCACAATATTAACCGATCCGCCAATCGCATCCGCATCCATTTCGGGTGTAAGTGTTTTGTTGACCTCAAGGCTTCCGACGATATCGGACGACACAACATCGAGCGGTATACGGCGCTCGCTCTTGTCCGGGGACGGCAGGCGGTTGCCGTTTACAGAGACCGAGTTGAGATCGGGATTCATACCGCGAATCATCACATACCGGCCTTCGCCCATGTCGCGAACGACCGATACGGCGGGAACACGCTGCAGCGACTCGGCTGTGGTCTGATCGGGAAATCTGCCAACTTCGTCCGCAGAAACGACATTCTGGATCGTTTCCGCATTTTTCTGACGGTTCAGCGCTCGCGCCTGACCCAAAAGAGAACCTTTTACGACAACTTCGCCGCCCTCAATCAATTCGCTTTCGATATCGAAATCGGCCTCTGTGGTCGTACCGGACTGCACGCTAACACTTCTTTCTATATCGCTGTAACCGACATAACTCACTACAAGTGTATATCTGCCTGCATCCAGATTCTGTAACCTGTATTGGCCGTCAAGACCGGAGATGACCCCTGAGGAGGTGCCTTGAATGCGAACGCTAGCGCTCGGCATAGGTTCTCCCGTTTCGGCATCGCGGATAATACCGGTAATCGAGCCGGTCGATTGAGCCAGTGCGCTCGAAGCAACAAGAAGAGCACACATAAAGAGTGTAACACAAACCAGACGCACATTCATAACTTCCTCCGAAATAAAAGATTAAAAAAAAGAATGTAAAAATGAAACTCATGGTAATAATTGAATGTACATAATATGGATTCTTTATGTTCGATAATTGTTAAATTGCATGTAGAAATGTGTTAACAAATGTTAAGGTATTGTTAATTCCACCAGGGCATCCGTTATAATATCTCTGACAATAATTACGGATAAATAACTTGCAATTAAATAAATTTACAGATATTATTCTTTAACAATTACAGTTGATGTTTTTTTAACACTTACCGCGGAATTTGATATGGATATGAAAAAAACGAAAAAAAAAGCTGACGCAAAGGATTCGCTGACCAAAAAGGTTTACAAAAAAGAACTATATAAACTTCAGATCGAACTTGTAAAACTGCAGGAATGGATAAAACACAAGGGCTTGAAAGTTGTGGTAGTCTTTGAAGGCCGCGATGCCGCCGGAAAAGGAGGCGTAATCAAACGGATTACCCAGCGGCTGAATCCCCGCATCTGCAGGGTTGTTGCACTCGGGACACCCACCGAACGCGAAAAATCGCAATGGTATTTTCAGCGGTATGTTTCGCATCTCCCCGCAGCCGGCGAGATGGTGCTGTTCGATAGAAGCTGGTATAATCGCGCCGGTGTCGAACTGGTCATGGGTTTTTGCACTGAAGCTCAGTACCGCGAATTTCTCAGGTCGTGCCCGGAATACGAACGAATGTTGGTACGGTCGGGCATTATCCTCATCAAATACTGGTTTTCGGTGAGCGATGAAGAACAGGAACGTCGGTTTCAGAGCCGTATTAGCGATGCCAC